>NZ_CP063779.1:442083-756666 GCF_021596945.1 Mongoliitalea daihaiensis
CGAAAAAGAGTTGAGAGACTTCTACAAACGCTTGCTCAACTTCACGCTTTATAGCCCTGCCTTAGCTGGGAATTACGCAGAAATTCACAGCCATAACCGCACAAATACCGAATGGTACAATGACAAAGTCTTCTCTTTTGTTCGTTGGTCAGAAAAACAGCAATTAATCATCATCACCAACTTCTATAAAAATGACAGTTTTGGTTTTGAATTACAAGTACCTGCTGAAATTATACAAGCTTGGGGACTATCGGATGGCACCTCCATTTTGACCGAAAAATTGTATGGTCAAGCAAAGCCAGTGCTTACGATCCAAGCTGGAAAAGGGAGCCTTCGTGTAGACTTAAAACCTCTAGAAAGTTGGGTATTAGAGGTAAAAAAATAGGAGGCTAGTTACTTCCCTCCAATTATCTGTACCCGAATATCCTCGTAATCCTTAAATGCTCCCACTAGCCAAATAGATTGCTGAAGCCGATTCATTTCGGCTTCAAATTTTGCTTGAGCAGGCGCAGAAACAGCAAGTAGTAAACCTCCATTTGTCTGAGGATCACACAGCTTAACCATATCCATACCCTGCACACCAGCGGTTTTCTCACTGTAAGCATTCCAGTTTCGATAGGTATTATCCGGAAAAATAAACTGAGCGATGTATTCCTGAACGCCTTCAATCATAGGCAAAGCATTCATCTGTAAATGAGCGCTCAATCCGGAACCTTCTGCCATTTCTAATGTATGCCCCAAAATACCAAACCCAGTTACATCTGTCATCGCATGTACTTCAGGCATGGAACCTAGATGCATTCCAATAGAATTAACTTCAGCCGCATACTCCGCAAGCAATGCCTCATGTTCGGGGCTAATCTTTTCTCTTTTTAATGCTGTAGCCAATACCCCTATTCCCAGAGGTTTGGTAATATAGATTAAGTCCCCGCTTTGTGCCGTACTATTCTTTTTTATCTGTTGTGGATGGACAGTCCCAGTCACCGAAAGTCCAAAAATCGGGTCCTTGGCAGCGATGCTATGTCCTCCAGCTAGAGGAATGCCTACTGCTGCACAGACTTCCCGTGCACCACGCATCACCTCAGCAGCCAAGGAAGGGGAAATCTTTTCTACTGGCCAACTGAGAATAGCATTGGCAAAAATGGGTTTGCCGCCCATGGCAAAAACATCTGACACTGCATTGGCTGCCGCTATTTTTCCAAAGATGAATGGATCATCCACAATGGGGGTAAAAAAGTCAACGGTATTTATGACCGCCAAATCATCAGACACCTGATACACGGCGGCATCATCCTTGGACTCATTGCCTACCAAAAGTTGTGCAAACACTGTTCTAATCCCATCCTCTTGTTCCAATATTCGATCGAGTACCGCTGGGGCAATTTTACATCCACAACCCGATCCTTCACTGAACTGTGTAAGCCTTACTTTTTCTTCCATGTCAATTCATTTTTTGTTTTCAACAGAATTTGCACCCCTTCGTCCCATTTGACATCCGTAAAATCTAGACTTTTCAAGATATTCGCATGATTATTTTCCAAGTCATAATCGTAGAATTTGTCGTAGTAGGATAAGATTTCATCGATCCATCGTGCGTGCAAGCCCTCTTCTAAAGCCTCTAATGCCAGCTGTGTCCGCAAACCTCCCAGTTTTTTGGAAAGCTTTTTTATAGCCGCTTGTAAGTCTGCTCTAGGTAAGGAAGCATATTCGGCTGCAATATGTTTGATTCGTTGCTCTCTCGATTGAATAATCTCAATCATAGGTGCCGACTGCAGTTGAGTAAAAAAAACATCAGGTAAGATAACCGTCCCTATTTTTCTGCTTTCGTTTTCCACCCAAATGGGTTTATCCGCAGGCAATCCCCAAATTTCTTCCGCCAAAAGATTTTCAAAGTATTCATTGCTTGGTTGCGATAGTTGGCCGATACCTCCAAAGGCCGATCCTTTGTGATGGGCCAACCCTTCCAAATCAAGAATAGCCTCTCCTTGATTTTTAAGCTTCTGAAGTAACACCGTCTTTCCAACACCCGTACGCCCACCTAAGACTAGGAGTAAAAGTGGTTTTCTTACGCTTTCAAACGTAGCGGTTCGGTAGTTTTTATACCCACCTTCTAACCTAAAAACTTGAAATCCTACCATACTCAGGAGCCATGATAAAATTTGACTTCTCATCCCCCCTCTCCAACAATACAGTAACACTTTTTTCTTAGGACAAATCTGCATGGCTTCCTTCATGATATCTGCAAACCGAGGTCCAACCAATTCAAAGCCCTTGAGTACCGCTGCCTCTGAGCTTTTTTGTTTATAAATAGTCCCTACGAGTTTTCTTTCTTCATCATTTAAAATAGGAAGATTGTAAGCCCCCACGATGTGGGCTTGAGCAAACTCCCCCTCACTCCTTGCATCTATCAGAGGTAAGGTAGCTCTCAGGGCTAAAAATTGTTCTAAACTTACAAGCTGTTCAGTCATCTATCAAAGATTGGAATAATAACCTTACAAATCGAATCTAGTACATCCTTTTTTTATGAGAGTCAACCGTAAACCGAAGGGCCTTTGTTGGAGGGATACCTTGAAAAAAATGATGTGAATGAGCCTTATCCAAGCATTAGCCATCAACCCGATCAAACAAGGAGGACGAAGTACAAACTATCAATTGATTTGAGAATTGTGATCTTCCAAAAATAAAAAACCCCGAATTGTATCGGGGCCTTATTCCTTATTTTAACGTGATTGATCTTACTTCAAATAAGCAGATAACATCCACACTACTTTTTCTTTCGCAGTGATATATTCACTCATCAAGGCATCAGTACCTTCGTCGCCTTGCTCACCTGCCAATTCCAATGTTTCTCTCTCCAACTCCAAAAGGCTATTCAAATTGTCACGAGTAATCTCCACCATTTGCTTGGCATCTGTAACCAATTTTGCTTCTTTTATAACTGCGTGCTCGATATACTCTTCATACGAAGACAAAGGTCTTTCTCCCAAAGTCAGCACTCTTTCGGCTGTTTCATCGATATTGAGAGCGGCTGCATTATATAACTCCTCAAATTTTGCATGTAATTCAAAGAAGTTAGGTCCTGTGACATTCCAATGAAAATTTCTAAGGTTTTGATAGTATACCTGATAATTCGCAAGTAGGGCATTTAACTTCGATGCTAAAACTTTGCTGTCTTTTATTTTTAAACCAATATCATTTGTGCTCATAATCTTTATATTTAGTGTTTGTTTACTAGCTATATAAACAAATATAAGGCCATAGTGTCACAAAAACTAAATAAGGTCTATTGATAATAACTATGGGGAAAAGCAGTTTTCTATACAATGGGGGATTACCTATCGAAGGATGGAACAAATGAAGCAGGCGCTACAGGATATCGGTATTTTGGACTTTTACCGTAATAAAAACACTATCAAATGGCTGATTTTCATCAGTTCAGTAATCATTAGCTTTGGATCTATTTATTATACCAACTTACTGGTTGAGGAACTGCGCGAACGTGAAAAGCGTCAAATTCAATTATTAGCCAAAGCTTTGGAGTACGCCTCTATAAATACTGACAATTTGACATTTATCAACTCAGAAATCATTCAGCAAAATTATTCTATCCCTGTGATCATAGCTGATGCGGCAGGCAATCCTTTGGATATGCGGAACATCAAGATTAGAAAAAATGCCAGCGATGAAGAAAAGTCAAAGATTTTAAGGGAAGAAATCCAACAAATGAAGGCGCAATTTGAGCCCATAGAAATCATGGACTCTTTTGTGTATTACCGTAACTCTGAGTTGCTAACCTCTCTTCGTTTTTATCCATACATTCAGCTTTCGGTAATTTTGGTATTTGGTGCTTTGGCCTACGCAGTCTTTAACCAATCCAAGATTGCCGAACAGAATAGAGTTTGGGCTGGCTTGACTAAAGAAACTGCACATCAACTAGGGACTCCAATTGCTTCCTTGATGGCATGGCTGGACTACTTTAAGCACTCACCTTTTTACGAAGAAAACAAAGAGGTCATTCATGAGATGGATAAAGATGTGGTGAAATTACGGATGGTCACCGAGCGATTTAGTTCGATTGGAAGCAAACCTTCCATACAGCCTGAAAATGTTTTTATGGTCATCGATGAAGCCATCAACTACCTTCGGCCTCGCATATCAACTAAAGTAAACATGACTGTCAATGGATATGGTAATGACATCGATGCCATGATCAACAAGCCTCTCTTTGAGTGGGTCATCGAAAATATTTGTAAAAATGCGGTAGATGCCATGAAAGGACAGGGAAATATAACCATCAATATCATCAAGGAAAGTGAAAAATATGTCTTTGTGGACATCACTGATGATGGTAAAGGCATGGAAAAAAGCATATTCAAAAAAATATTTACACCTGGATTCACTACCAGAAAAAGAGGCTGGGGTTTAGGGCTTACCCTTGCCAAGAGAATCATCGAAGGCTATCACAAGGGTAAAGTATTTGTGAAAGAATCCGAGGTTGGAAAAGGTACTACATTCCGGATCATTCTTCAAGGAACCAAGGAAGGCATAGCTAAATTTCAACGAGAAGATTTTGTCGCGCAGGGCCTGAATAACTAAAGAACCTAAAGACTTTTCTTTATTTATCAAACCTTCATTATTTTAAACTTGTAGCAGGAAACCCGATGCGTACATGGTTGGGTAAAGGGTGGATTTCTACTATCCACCCTTATCCAATTGTCCCTAATTATACACCATCAAATTCATACTTCTAAAAAGTTAATTAAGCAGCAATACGCTCCTCAGAAAAAGAAATCTCAAAACTAGCCCCAGGATGAGAAACAATGGTCAACTGCCCATTAATTTGGCGCGTGAGTGTCCTCACAAGCTTTAATCCTAAAGATTTTGTTTGATCAATATCCAAGTTTTCATCCAGCCCTTTCCCAGTATCCTTGATAAATAGGCTATACTGCCCTGGTTCTTTTTCTGAAAAAACAATATGAATCTCTCCAAAATCCTTCTCCTCAAATGCATACTTCAGCGCATTAGATAAAAGTTCATTCGTAATCAAGCCTAGAGGAATGGCCATATCCATATCTAAACTTATTTCTTCCGCATCAATTTTGACTTCAATTTGCTTATCAGATCTGTAAGTCTGCGTCAAAAAATCACTCAACTGCTGCATATACTCCTGCATGTTAATTTTTGAAAGATTTTCATATTGATATAGCTTTTCATGGATCAATGCCATCGTTTTCACACGACTTTGGCTTTCCTTCATCGCATCTTTCATTTTATCATCTTTCATTGTGCGAGTCTGCATACTCAAGAGGCTGGAGATAATTTGAAGGTTGTTTTTAACTCGATGATGGATCTCCTTGAGAAGCAATTCACGTTCAGCATTCTGTTTCTCAATTTCTTTGTTTTTGATTTCCAATGCTTGATTATATTTTTTACGTAAGCGAGCTTGCCTATAAAATACACCTGCTATTGTCAAGAGTACCACCAAACCAAAAAGTGTAAGGCTAATCTGCGTCTGCTGCTTTTGTGCCAAAAGGGATTGAATTTCTTTTTCTTGTTCAAGTACTGCAATAGCCTGATCTTTTTTACTCGTCTCATATTGAGTCTCCAACTCAGCGATTTGACGGTTTTTAGTTTCATTAAAGACAGAGTCTTTGTAGACTTGATATAAGGTAAGGTATTGAAAAGCATTATTAAAATCACCCTTTCTTTGAGAAACCTCGGCCAATCCTTGATAGGAATCACGAATCCCTGCCATGTCATTAATTTCTTTTCTTATTTCCAATGACTTATTCATGTGCTCTAAAGCTTTATCCACAACACCCAACTTATTGTAAGCATATCCTATGTTAAAAAACCAGCCAGCTTTATGTTGATTTCTTTGATTTTCATTGAATTTAAGGGCTTTTTCGAAGTATTGGATGGCCTCCTTATAGTTTTCCTTTTTAAACTCTACGTTACCCAATGTACCATAGGAGGCTCCCAACTCTTCACTGAAACCATTAGCCTCGAAAAAGGGCAAAGACCTGTTCACATAATACACTGCCGAATCCAGATCCCCCTCTGAATAATGATAGATGGCAAGTTCACTTTGTAAATTAGCCAATTCCATTAAATGAGGACTAGCCTGCAAAAAGCTCTTAACCTGTAAAAGTGTGGCATATTGTTTTTGGGGTTCTCTTCTGAAATCATATACCTCTGCCAAACGCATAAAGGATTTTGCCATGAGTTTTTGATCATTACTAGCCTCAGCAATTTTCACTGCCTTCAATAACATCTGCATCCCCTCTTCCTGCTTGTTCAATTCTTTGAATGCTAAGTATTTGTTGATGTAAAAACCTACCCAACGGGTCTCCATTGAATCCAACATACTTTTTAAGTAAGTTTCTGTTTTCAAAAAATTGCTCAAAGCCGAATCAAACAAGGATTGTCGGTAAAAAGCTAAACCTATATTTTCATACACACTAGCAAGAGAAAGAGTATCCTTCTCTCTCATAAAAATCGGTAGGGCCTCCATATAATTAAGCACTGCTGAATCGTAATCCCCCCCTTTTTCATGCATGATACCAATATTCATAGCCATACCAGACACATTTTTGGGCTCATTCGCTTCGCCATAAAATACTTTAGCTGATTTGAAAGCATCTTTTGATCCCCTGATATTACCTCTAAAAAACTCAAGAGTGCCTAGCCCCCGATAAAGGTGTGCCATCAATAATGGATTATTCACCTTGGTCTTTTGGGACACTGTCTTCTCATAAAACTCAAAAAACTCAGGATCGAGACTTTCACTTCCTTTAGCTTCAATGATAGCAAGAACCTCTCTCGCCTTTTTTGAATCATTTTTTGCTACAAAGGACCAAAAAGATTTTTCATAAGTAGCCAATGAATCCATTACCCATGCATTCTGTTGCGAATAAGTCCTATGGCACACAGTCAATGTCAAAGAAAGAAATAGGAAAAAAGAAAATTTTCTCATATAATAATTTTTAAAAAAGCCTTTACTGACTAAAGATATAAATTTTAAGAGTAATTTTTATCTGAACATGGGATTTTACCTCAAAACTTAAATAAAAAACCATCTTTTGAACCAAAAGATAGTTAGTGATTAAAAACCTTATGCAAATTCATTAATTTCTAAGTTCAAATCGGATTGGGAGCTGATAAGGGACTTCTCTTGGTTCCCCATTTTGTTGGGCTGGAATCCAATTAGGCATAGTGCTTACAAGTCTTAGAGCTTCTTTATCCAAATTAGGGTGTACTCCTTTTGATACATACGGATTGATTATTTTTCCATCTTTTGAAATTCTAAAGTTTACGAACACCGTGCCCTCTAAACCTTGCTTTAATGCCAATTCAGGATAAATCATTTGGGAAGCTAAAAATGTAGACATAGCCTCTTGTCCACCTATGAAACCGGGTAGCTCCATATCCCGGAATTTTACTTCGTTGGTGGAAGATGACTTATTAGAAGCAAGTAGACTTTCAGTTTGTGAAAAACTATTAAAGCTTACAGATAAAGCCAATGCGAAAATGAGTGCTGTTGCTTTCATGATTCATGTTGTTTGAGGTTGTTAAAAACTTTTGATTGAATCTCGCTAGAAAACGAATACAACGTTCTCACTATGGGAGCATCATGCATGAATTGTTAAAGAAATGCGGAAAAATGTCAAATCCCTTGTTCAGAGAAGTTTGATTTGATGCAACAACCAACTATACTGACTCCTGCTAATTGGAATCTCCTTTCCTGCAAGATGAATTGAATCAGCTTGAATCCCATCAATTTCCTCTAGATTGACCAAAAAAGACTTATGAATTCGGGCAAACCGATGGGAGTCTAGCTTGCTATCTAGCTCCTTTAAAGTTGCACGGATAACAAATTTTTTATTTCTGGTATTCACTATGGTATAATTTGCATCAGCCTCCAAATAAATAATATCTTGCAATTTGATTTTTACAAGCATACCGTTGGCCCGTACAAACAAACTATCCTTTAAAACAAACTCTTCTTCCCCTTCTTGATTTCCATTTTTGACCTGCTTTTTGGCAAAATTCGACATGGCCAATTCTATCCCAGCCAAAATCTCTTTCTCATTAAAAGGTTTCACTAAATACCCATAGGGATTTACAGCTTTAGCCCTGTTGATCGTATGAATATCAGCATGGGATGTCAACATAAGGAAGGGTATCCGGTAGTGTTCATTAATTTCAGCTGCCAATTCAATTCCATCTTTTCCTCCTTTAATCTGAACATCCAATAATGCCAAATCAGGAGACCTTTCCTCAATCATAGCCATAGCCTCTCTACAGCTAATAGCTATACCAACAACTTCATAGCCCAAATCTTCTAAGGTATCTTTCAGATCTTCAGCAATGACCAGCTCATCTTCAACTATCAGTATTTTTATCTTATTCAAAACAATATATTTAAAAGGGATTGAACATTCTTTTTTTTCATCACGTAACTTGCCCAAAAGAATGGATGCAACTACAGCCCATGAAAATAAACATATTCGCAGAGACCCCAACTAAAAAGGATTAAAAATTTAATACTCAAATCGCTAATCCTGATATCCTTTAGCCGCCCACCAAATACCTCCCAAAATATGCTTCATGAAATCAGGATTGGAAAAGGCCCAATCGGTATGGCCTAACGCAGTATAAAACATCCGTCCCCCATCAAATTCATTGGTCCAAGCAATCGGATGAAAGTCTCCCATACCTTGTTTGGCATCGTAACTTTTTTCATCAGCAGTGATCAACACCCGGACCTTTGGATTGAAATTTTGGAAAGCATAAATTTCATCAGACCACACCCATTTTTCTGGTAGATGATAAGTCGAAGGGTGATTTTGATCGATTACGTTCAATTTAACAGTTTGTTGATGAGGATGATTGAGGAACTGTGCTCCAATCAACTCCGTATACCAAGGCCAGTCATATTCGGTATCGGTAGCGCTGTGGATTCCGACGACTCCTTTTCCTGCCTGAACAAACTTTTGAATAGCAATTTTTTGGGTTTCATTAAAAATAGTGCCCGTAGTACTTAATAAAACAAGCACATCAAATCTGGCAAGGTTGGGTCCAGTAATAAAATCCTCATCTTCGGTAGTGTAGATTTCAAAAATATTGTCCCTTGCCAATTTTTTCAATGCGACCACTCCATCGGGGATAGATTGATGTCGAAAACCTTTGGTTTTACTGAAAACTAAGACGTTGAACTGTGCTCCTGATTGGGCGTAGGGACTTTCTAGGGAAAGCAAAAATACGAGAAGAAAAAAAGTAGTGAATCGCACAAATCGTTGCATAATTGGTAGAATTAATAAAGAAGAAAGACCTAAACCATCAAGAGGAAAATTACTCATACAAGCCAAGAATACCAAGTAAGCAGGGAAATAATTAGCGTCGATTGCCAATCCAAACTCCAATAATGACAGCTGCTATCCCAATGTAATGCCCAATAAGTAATGTCTCCCCATCAAGTAAGCCCCACATAATAGCTACGATGGGAATCAAATACGTAACAGAACTTGCAAAAACGGGGGTTGCTACTTTCACCATTACATTGAATAAAATCAAAGCTAGAGCTGTTCCTACAATCCCCAAAACACTAATCAATCCAGCTGCCACCCAAGCTCCTTCCACATGGATGATTTTGAAAGAAAAATCCGTTGCTGCAAATAAATAAATCAAAGCCATTGGCAGCACCATGGTAATAGAAATTGCTGTAATTGCTACTGGTTTTAGTTCTACAAACCGATATTTGATGATATTGAGATTCAACCCATAGCAACAGCAGGCCAGCAGTACAAATAAGGCATAGCTATTGATATCTGAAAAGCCACCAAAGCCCGTATCCTTCACCATCAGTAACAAGACTACACCAATAAAAGCGATCACTAGCCCCACTGTATTCCTTTTAGTGATGGTTGAATTAAAAAAAAGTGCTCCGATAATAACCACAAATAAAGGTGTCATGGCGTTGAAAACCCCGGTCAGGGAGGAACTCAGTTGGGTCTGAGCCTTTGCAAAAAGAAACGCCGGTATGAAGCTACCAACCAGTCCTACGATTAACAGATTTTTTACCTGCCGCTTATTGAGAGTTTTTAATCTGGGCAAAGACAAAGGGAGTAAAAACACTCCCGCAGCTACAATTCTAAATGCTCCTACCTCCCCCGGAGAAAATACTTCCAATCCTCGTTTGATGAGGATAAAAGAACTTCCCCAAATAAGTGCTAGTACAAAAAGGAATCCCCAAGCCTTCAAGGCATTTTCTGCAAGTATATCCCTAGTCATGGATTGAGATCATAACGTGTGCTTCAAACTTAAAATAGCTGCCTCATACAAATTGCCAAGGGCAGGATGTATGAAACAGCCTTTCATGATAAATCAAAAGTAATACTTGTGTATCGTAATCTTGAATTAAAATTGATAATCGGCATAAACAGACCCAACTTCATCCAAAATCCCCATCACTTCTGCCAAAGACTCTACTGTAACCATCTGTGTTCTGTAGGGTTTAAAGTTAGGCATGCCTCGAAAATAGTTGGTGTAATGCCTTCTCATTTCCAAAATCCCTAATTTCTCACCCTTCCATTTGACCGAAAACTCCAAATGTTTTTTGGTCACGCGGATACGATCCTCCATATCTGGACCCGCGAGTTTTTCGCCAGTAGCTAAGTAATGCTTGATTTCGTTGAAAATCCAAGGATAACCAATAGAGGCCCGCCCGATCATCATTCCATCCACATCGTACTTTTGCTTATATTCCAACGCTTTTTCAGGACTATCAATATCTCCATTACCAAATACAGGTATATGCAGACGTGGATTCGCTTTAACCTGATTCAAGTAAGACCAATCGGCCTCTCCTTTATACATTTGCTGCCGTGTACGGGCATGAATGGAAATCGCCTGAATGCCTACATCTTGTAGACGCTCAGCTACCTCTACAATTCGGATCGTGTCATGAGACCAGCCAAGACGCGTCTTGACAGTTACTGGAATTTTGACAGCTTTGACAATTTCGGCAGTCATGGAGACCATTTTATCAATATCCAATAGAATACCTGCACCAGCACCTTTGCAGGCTACTTTATGAACAGGGCATCCATAATTGATATCCAGGATATCTGGGCCCGCAGCTTCTGCAATAGCCGCAGCCTCTCGCATGGATTCTATATCATTTCCAAATATTTGAATACCGATGGGACGTTCGTATTCGAAAATATCCAGTTTTTGAACGCTCTTTGCTGCATCCCGAATCAAGCCCTCAGAGCTGATAAATTCTGTATACATCAAATCAGCCCCATTCTCCTTGCACACTGCACGAAAAGGCGGATCACTGACGTCTTCCATAGGCGCCAATAATAAGGGGAATTCACCGATTTCTAAGTTTCCTATCTTTACCACTGTTCAATTATAATTTTCCTGTAAATTTACGCCAAATTATGCAGATTTATAAAACCCAATCATCAATAGCCACTCGATCCAACTGGATTTTATCCTTAGTTGTATTAATTTTGATCACTTTCGGAGTAATGGCTGTCTTACAAAGTGCCGCTGTTTTTTTAGTTCCTGTAATCTTTAACATTCCCCTAGATGAAACCATAGCAATCTTCACCTCGGGATCTTCACATCCAAAAGCCCGTATGGCTTTCTTATTTGTGCAAGGGTTTGGTGGAGGTTTTGCGTTTTTGGCCGGTGGACTCCTCTATGCCAAATTAATAGACCAAGCGGATTTCTTTTGGAAACAACAAGTACAGGCTACTGAGTTCAAAAGCTTGATCTTAATGGTTTTAATTTTAACAACAGGCATTGTATTCAATGCAGTTTTAATTGACTGGAATGCCTCAGTTGTATTCCCTGAATTTTTGGCGGATATAGAGCAATATCTCCGTCAAAAGGAAAATCAACTGATGGAGCTGACCAAGTTTTTAACTGATTTTGACTCGATTTCAGAAGTGTTAGCAGGTATTTTGGTCATCGGTATTTTAGCCGGACTGGGAGAGGAGGTTTTTTTCCGAGGTGTCTTGCAACCTAAATTAACAGGATACTTCAATAATCCTCATGTAGCTGTTTGGGTGACTGCAATCATTTTTTCGGCTATTCATTTACAGTTTTACGGCTTTGTTCCAAGAGTGTTCTTAGGAGCGATTTTCGGTTATTTATACCTGTACTCAGGATCATTGGTCTATCCTATCCTTGCCCACATCTTAAACAATACCTTTACTGTCGTAATGCTATATTTAAATAAATTGGGTATACTAGAGTTTGATTTAGAGGAATCAGGTCAAGTGCCCTTGCTTACGGCTTTATTGGGTCTCCTTGGAATGATTTTTCTATTTCGAGTTTTCAAAAAACAACATTCTCAAGAAACTTCTCATGGGTAATTGGAAAAAAATATTTGCAGATGGATCTCCTGTTAGGGCTGAAATAGTTAAAAGTATTTTAGAGGAACGGGGAATTACTGCTGTCATATTGAATAAAAAAGAAACAGCCTACCAGATTCATGGACACTATGAAGTAATGGTAGCTGAGCAAAATCAGGAAGAGGCTCTAACTATTGTGCAGCATGAGATCACCTTTTAGAATGCGGGATCGCTTCAATATTAATAATTACAGTAATCTTGGCCAACGGGTCATTACTGCTTTGCTAGGAGCGACCGTTATCATCGCTGGCGCAATTTATAGTCCATGGATATATTTTGTAACCTTCGGACTTATACTTGCATTTTCTCAAATGGAATTTTACAAGCTTTCGGGATTGGACGGGATGCTTCCATTGAAGAGTTTTGGGACCTTTCTCGGGCTGCTCATCTTTTCATTAACTTTTTTTATTGAAATTGGGCATATGAATGATAAATACTACTTCCTGATTTTCCCCCTAGTATCACTGGTTTTTTTCATTAAATTATACAGAAAATCAGATAAAAAACCATTTACAGGAGTTGCTTATACATTTTTAGGCATCTTTTATGTGGCTGTTCCGTTTGCACTCTTAAATGTAGCTGCCTTTGCAGTAGATGAAACCTTTCATTATGAAATCATCATTGGATCCTTATTGATCTTATGGGCATCAGATTCGGGCGCGTACTTTGCAGGGACTAAGTTTGGAAAGACAAAACTCTTCGAAAGAGTATCTCCAAAAAAGTCTTGGGAAGGATTCTTAGGAGGTGCCGGAACTGCCTACGTGATCTCTTATGTATTAGGTAAGCACTTCAACACCTTACCTTCTTGGCAATGGTTGAGCATTGCTACCATCATCATCATCGCAGGCACCTATGGAGACTTGATAGAGTCCCTATTTAAGAGAAGTATAGAGATAAAAGATTCAGGAAAAACATTACCAGGACATGGAGGATTTATGGATCGGTTTGACGGATTGTTATTATCGGCACCATTTATCGCTGCTTTTTTGAAAATCTTTTAAAAATCACCCTAGCATACTGAAAAAGTCATTAATATTGTATCATAATTGAAATATTCAACTAAATAAACCCACTATGGCTTACATTGAACCAGCTCCGATTAAGGATAAAGAAAATCCTTTGGAGTCAATGATGGAAAGATTTAACATTGCAGCAGAAAAATTGGGCCTTTCTGATGAGGTCTACAATGTGCTGAAAAATCCTGCCAAACAAGTGATTGTTTCACTTCCCATTACCATGGATAATGGTAAAATTGAAGTTTTTGAGGGAATCCGGGTAATCCATTCAAACATTCTTGGACCTGCAAAAGGTGGGATCCGATTTTCACCGGATGTTCACATAGACGAGGTCAAAGCCCTAGCTGCTTGGATGACTTGGAAATGTGCCGTGGTGGATATTCCTTACGGTGGTGGTAAAGGTGGTGTTCGTTGTAATCCAAGAGAGATGTCTAAAGGTGAAATCGAACGTTTGATGAGAGCTTATACCACTGCAATGATCGATGTCTTCGGTCCAGACAAGGACATTCCGGCACCGGATATGGGTACCGGACCAAGAGAAATGGCTTGGTTAATGGATGAATACTCCAAGTCACATGGTATGACTGTGAATGCTGTTGTAACTGGCAAGCCACTTGTTCTGGGAGGATCACTTGGACGTACAGAAGCAACTGGACGTGGCGTAATGGTCAGCACTTTGGCAGCCATGCAAAAATTAAAAATCAATCCTTTCTCTGCTACTTGTGCAGTTCAAGGTTTTGGTAATGTAGGTTCTTGGGCATCTTTACTTCTAGAGGAAAGGGGCTTAAAAATCGTTGCTATCTCAGATATTTCAGGTGCATATCACAACGAAAATGGAATTAATATCGTAGAAGCTATTGCTTACAGAGATGGTAACAACGGAACCTTAGAAGGCTTCAAAGGAGCAGAAAAGATGGCTGACCCTATGGAGTTGCTTGAACTACCAGTAGATGTCCTAGTACCAGCAGCTGTAGAAGATGTGATCACCATCAAAAATGTTGACAAAATCAAGGCAAAATTAATCGTAGAAGGCGCTAACGGTCCAACCTCTGCAAAAGCAGATGCCATCATCAACGAAAAAGGAATCATGGCCGTTCCAGATATCTTGGCTAATGCAGGTGGTGTGACAGTTTCTTATTTCGAGTGGGTACAAAATAGATTAGGTTACAAATGGACAGCAGAACGAGTTAACAGACGTTCTGACCGAATCATGAAAGATGCATTTGATCATGTGTATGAAGCCTCTATTAAATACAATGTTCCCATGCGAATCGCGGCCTACATTGTGGCCATAGACAAAGTAGCGAAGACCTATACCTTCCGAGGTGGCTTCTAAGTAAAAGCAAACAAAATAAAAATTTATATATTTGGGGTGTGAAAGGCGACTTTCACACCCCTTTTTAACGAATTATCCCATGACCATACATAAAGAAGGCAGATCATTGCTGTTTTGGATGTTAATAATCTTAACAGCTCTCAATTATGGATTGTATCAATGGATACCTGAACAAGACCTAATTTTGAATCTGGTATTACTAGTAAGTATTGCCTTATACTTAATTGTGCTTCAATTCTTCAGAAACCCTTTCGTAACATTACCTAATGAAGATGATTTGGTCTATGCCCCCGCTGAAGGTAAAGTGGTGGTGATTGAAGAAACAATCGAAGATGAGTACCTAAAAGATCGAAGAAAACAAGTTTCAATCTTCATGTCTCCCTTCAATGTCCATGTCAACAGATCTCCTATTACTGGAATAGTGGAATTTTTTAAATATCATCCAGGTAAATATTTGGTTGCCTGGCATCCAAAATCCAGCACTGAAAATGAACGCACAACAATGGTCATCCGCCATGCAAATGGTGTTAAGTTAGTGGTCCGTCAGATTGCAGGTGCTTTGGCTCGTAGAATCAAATGGTATGTCAAAGATGGTTCTGTACTACCACAAGGCGGAGAATATGGATTTATTAAGTTTGGTTCAAGAGTAGATATTTATTTACCATTAGACGCCGAAATCTTAGTAACCATGAACCAAAAAACCAAAGGAGGAAAAACTCCTATTGCGCGCTTAAAGAAGTAACTAAATGAAAATTGATAGAAGCTTAATTATTCATTCACCAACAAAGATTCGTGAAGAGTAATTAAGCTTTTTTATTTTTCCAGTATTTCCGCTTTCATTTCGGTACCCATTTATACTATTTTATGGGGCTCATTTTAATCAGTTGCTATCGGAGGGCGGTAGACTGTTGACAATTATTTCCAGAATTATACGCGAACTATTTACCTGCTGATGTCAAAGCAGATAATGCTATTATTTTTGATCAGTTTTTAAAAAATACGCATGAAATCCTAGTGTATAAAGGAAACCCACGAACATTCCTGCAAATTTTGCAAGTGGATACTCCTCAAACAAATCATTGGATAGGAAAACATAATAGGCTGTCCATATCAAGAGTGGGTAGCTCACTGGCCAAAGAATGTATTTATCAAATCTATCTCTTGGCTTAAAGAAAAAGAAAAATCCATACATAAAAACCCACAGTGCAAAATGATATATATTTTCGGAAATAGCCTTTAGTCTAGCCTCTGATATCAAAATTGTTACAATTACAATGGCGTTAAACAATGCGAAATTTCTCTTGGGTGTGAATAATAATAAAATTTTCCCACTTAAACGGTCTTGAGTTATAGTTCCCATAGCGTTACGAAATAAATACAAAACATTATACCCTAAATACTAGACAAAAGTTACATATTCAATTTAATTTATGTGATTATCCGCAATTAAGCATAAGTCAAAATAATATCCGAATTATTGCGGATAATGGCCCACAGTCAACTGTCCACTGTCAACAGAAGCTTGAAAGCATAATGAATCTATTCATTTGTTTAGCTACTGGAATAAAGGCGGATAATCATATTAATTTATAACCAAAACTACAACCCTGTGATATCCCCGCTTTGATCACTTAAGGAATCCTTGATATTCAAATTTGAAACTCCTCCAGATACAATAAATTTCATCACTTCTGTACTACTTAAATTATGTAAAATCCTGATGTTTTTTTTGGGTATCAAAAACAAATTTCCTGAAAAATTATAGCTGTGAGGAGTATAGATTGATACAAATGTTTCTTCCTCAATTTCGAGCAAATCATCTTGTGTGATAAAGCCCAGTCTGTAAATATTCTCAGATAACTTAACTAACACAGGGGTGTTAAACTTTTTCTTATCACCTACAAAAGCAGACATCAAGTCTTTGATACTTGTGTACAAGATATTGATCAGTGGAATCCTAAATACCCATCGTTCAAAAATTTCAAACAAAGGCTTGGTTACAAATATGCTCGCCAAAAACCCAATAAATGTAATAAAAGCAAGAATAATCAAAGTTCCCAGACCTGGAATTGGTATAGGAATCATGCCATCCACAAATTTAATGATCCAAGTAATCACATAAATTGTCAAGGCAATAGGAACAACAAAAAGAAGGCCTCGAAAAAAGTAAGTGATAAATCGTTTATAAGTAAATGCCATGAGTACTACACGAAAGTTTATCAAAGTTATTTAAAAATTCCGTCACAAAAAAAGCCTCAGATTTCTCTGAGGCTCTTCATCAATTATATCTGATATTAAATATCAATACCCATAAAGGACATAAATGCTATGCCCATTAAACCGGTGATAAGCATGGTAATTCCCAAGCCTTTCAAACCGTCAGGTACATTCGAGTATTTCAACTTTTCTCTGATAGCTGCCAGCGCAACCATTGCTAAGAAGAAACCTACACCGGAACCAAAGCCATATACTGTTGCTTCAGCAATGGTATAATCTCTTTGAGCCATGAATAAGGATCCACCCAAGATGGCACAGTTTACAGCGATCAAAGGAAGGAAAATACCCAAGGCACCGTATAATGCTGGAGCAAATTTCTCTACAACCATCTCTACCAATTGCACCATCGCAGCAATTACTGCGATAAACATGATGAAACGAAGGAAGGATAGGTCAACTGCTGCAAATGTTGGTCCTGCCCAAGCCAAAGCTCCCTCTTTCAAAATATATTCATTCAATAACCAGTTAGTAGGAGCTGTAACCGACAATACGAAGATTACTGCCGCACCTAAACCTATGGCTGTACTTACTTTTTTGGAAACGGCTAGAAAAGAACACATCCCTAAGAAGTAGGCGAAAACCATGTTATCGATGAAAATCGACTTTACTGCTAAATTTACTAATTCCATGTTTGCTCCTATTTTAGTGTTCTACATAACCAGTTTTGGTACGCTGTACCCAAATAATCAAACCAAGGATGATAAACGCACCTACTGGAGATACCATCAAACCATTGGTTGCTAAGCTAAATCCTTCGCCAAATAGACCTGAGATCGCATCATAAATCTGCACACCGAATACAGAACCAGATCCAAATAATTCTCTAAAGAAAGCTACTGCTAAGATGATCCAAGCATAACCAAGTGCTGATCCAAAACCATCAAGGATAGAATCATAAGGCTTATTCCCTAATGCAAATGCCTCCAAACGACCCATAACAATACAGTTGGTAATAATCAAACCAACGAATACCGATAGTTCCTTGTACATATCAAAAGCAAACGCCTTCAATACTTCATTTACTAAGGTTACCAATGATGCAATGACAGCTAACTGAACGATGATACGTACACGTGATGGGATTGCATTTCTTAACAAGGAAATTGTCAAGTTAGCCATTACCATTACGAAAATTACGGATATCGCCATTACTAAGGTAGGCTGCAACTGTGTTGTTACCGCCAAAGCGGAACAGATACCCAATACTTGGATGGTAATTGGGTTATTATCAACCAGTGGATCACTGATGAATTTTCTTCTCCTTTTGGATAAGAGTGGCTCCGCTGCTTTAACAGGGGCCTGTGCTGTTTCTGTGCTCATTATAGTTTGGTTATAATGTTCAAATTAATTTACTAAGGCTAAATCTGTGGAGCCTGCTTGAGAACGCAACTTCTCAAAATATGCACTGTAAAACTGCAGATAATTTCTCAACATATTGTTGACACCATTAGCTGTAATTGTTGATCCAGAGATTCCATCTACTTTATGTAGATCATCAGAGAAGTCTCTTCCCTCTCCTTTCTGCATCACAACAGATTGGAAGGATCCGGCATCATCATAGATTTGCTTTCCTTGAAATCTATTTTGAACGCCTGCTTCAGTGATACGAGCTCCTAGTCCCGGTGTTTCACCTTTGTGTCCAAAAGTTACACCTGCTATCGTATTCAAATCAATATCCAATGCCAAGAAACCCCATATCTCATCCCAAAGACCTGCACCATATACTTGAACAATGAAAGCTTCGGCAGCATCTGGATTCCCTTCTTTATGGAAAATAAACATAGGGAATTGTCTCTTTTCAGGAGCCATTTTATAATTCTTAGCAACATTAACGTTTTCTGCGACAATAGGATTACCGTCAGCATCCTTTTCAATCAAGTTCCCGTCAATATCGACTACCTTAGAAGTAATTCTCTTTTCATAATAGTCGAGAATTTCTTCTGCACTCATTTTTCTCAATTCAGAAGCCTCTAAGACCGCACCAAGAATTTGCTTTTTGGTATCCAGCTCTACTGCTTTTTTCTGAATAGGTCCCAATACCTGAGAAGTACCGGATAGCAATAACCCTAAAACTACCGTTAGGATTACTGAAAATGTGATGATGTAAGCGTTAGACTGTTGCACGTTGTAACCTCCTTTTCTTATTAGCTTTAACTACATAAAAATCGATCAATGGAGCGAACACGTTCATGAAAAGAACGGCTAGCATGATCCCCTCTGGATAAGCTGGATTGGTTACACGAATAATCACCGTCAACACACCAATAAGGAAACCATAAATCCATTTTCCTACTTCCGTTTGAGCAGCCGACACTGGATCGGTAGCCATAAATACAATACCGAAAGCTAAGCCACCAATTACCCAATGGTATTCAGCAGGCATTGCTAAGTATTCATTATTCCCAGCAAACAGGTTGAATACAACACCCATTGCATATGCACCTGCAAAACCAGAAACGATAATTTTCCAAGATGCTACTCCAGTAGCGATCAAAATAGCTGCACCTACCAAAGCCATCAACGTGGATGTTTCACCGATTGAACCTGGTATCCAACCCATAAAGAGGTTCCAGAATTCGAACATGCCAGCTTGAACACTTGAATTGTGTTCTGCCAATGCTTGAGTAGCTACTTCTCCATCGACTCCAGCATTGTATGCTACTGCAAGGGCAGTTGCACCGGAAAATCCATCAACAGGAGCTTTATCGCCTAAGTATGTCCATACTTGGTCACCGGAAATTTGTGCTGGATATGCAAAATATAAGAATGCTCTTGCAGTCATTGCTACATTCAAAATATTCATACCTGTACCACCAAAGACCTCTTTTGCAATCACAACAGCAAAAACTGTTGCTAAAGCAACTTGCCATAATGGAAGTGTCGCAGGAACAACTAATGGAATCAACATTCCTGTTACAAGGAAACCTTCATTGATCGGGTGTTTACGGATCACAGCAAATGTTGCTTCAACCGCACCACCCGCTGCATAAGCAACGATTACGATTGGCAATACGAGCTGAAGTCCCAATAAAAACTTAGGACCGAAATCTTCCCACAATCCCGCAGTTTGACCAGTTGCCAAGAAATGTTGATGTCCTGTGTTGTAGATACCAAACAACAAACATGGTATCATCGCAATCACCACAGTGATCATCATTCTTTTGAGGTCAATCGCGTCCTTCACTTGAGCACCTTTAATTGCATTGGTGTGGTTAGGCGTAAACAAGAATGTTTCACCTGCCTCAAATGCATAGTAAAAGTTCTCCAACTTGCCTCCTTTTTTAAAAAGGGGCTTCTGCTTGTCCAACAGATCTCTAAGAAACTTCATATAATTAACTGTATTGTAATAAGTCTAAACCTTTTCTGACAATCTCCTGTACTGGGTGTTTGGATACGTCCACAAACTCACAAAGTGCTAAATCTTCTTCAACAACTTCGTAAATACCTAATTCCTCCATGTCGTCAAAATCTTCGGCCATGATTGCTTTCAGCAAATACACCGGCAAAATGTCCATTGGAGTTACACTTTCAAACACACCTGTTTGCACAAATGCTCTTTCCTCACCACGCACGTTAGTATCCAATACGTGTTCTTTCTTTGGATTCAAGAAAGACAGTAAACCTAATGCTCTGTGGTAACTTAAATGTTTGGTAGGTAGCGCCCAACCCAAAAACTCATGGTAATGACCTTCTGGAAGCAGCGTGATTTGGTTATGGTAGTAACCAATATATCCGTCTGCAGTGATTTTTTCTCCTGTCAATACATTTCCTGAAACCACACGAGTGTCTGGAGCAACTGATGATTTTTCATCTTCTTGCAGATTGCCTTCAACCAACGAATCTACACAAGCTCCCATGTATGTTTTTACATAAACAGCTTTCTTTGCTCTAGAACCTGTAATTGCAAACTTCTTAGATGCATCATATTTTCCCTCTAAGAAAAGCTTACCAATCTGAGCTACGCCAAATGGAGAGATTGTCCAGGCGATTTCACCTTTGTTGATTGGGTCAAGGTGGTGAATCTGAACACCCACATTACCCGCAGGGTGAGGACCGGAAAACTTATTCAATTCTACCCCTTTCGCATTGGCGAAAACAGGAGGTACTTGTTCTGCTTCATTGACATTGAGGTGAATTTTTCCAGAAGTGAGCTTACCTAAAATAGTAAGGCCAGCTTGGAAATATTTATCCTCACCTTCAAGCATAAAACCATGGTCAGCAGCCAATGGATGTGTATCAAAAGCTGAAATGAAGATTGCTTTTGGAGTATCTGCAGGATTAGCCACAATCCCGTAAGGTCTTTGGATCAGTTGTGGCCAAACACCAGACTTGCACATTTGAGCAATTGCGACTTCTTTGGATACAGACCCAAGATCACCTTCAGAAAACTTGTCAAATGATTCATAACTGATAGTACTATCAGCAAGAATCTTAATCTCCAATAATTTTCTTCGTTCGCCTCTTTTGATCTCTACAATTTCACCCGATACCGGTGCAACATACTGCACGGATTCCATGGCCTTATCAAACAAGATAGGTGTTCCTGCTTTTACAGTATCTCCCTCACTTACAGTTACTTTTGGTCTTTGCAACCCAATGAAATCGGTTGGTTTCAACGCAAAAGTCTTAGCGGGCTTGAATTCTGCAAGCTGCTTTTCAGCCTTACCTACGAGCTTAATATCGAATCCCTTCTTAAGCTTTATTGTTTTTGACATATGATTTTATGAATATATGATCTTTTTAAAAACGCCCCAAATCTAATAAATTCAATCAGTTTATAGAAGATTATTTTGTTATTATTTGTGACTTAGGACACTTACGGAATTTTGAGATTTTGGATACATTAATTTTTACTACACAGCAAAATCGTGCTCCAGCTTCTCTATATGTGTCTTCACTTGTTCCATCAACCACATGGGAGTGGATGTAGCTCCACAGATACCCACAGTTCCTTGATTCTCAAACCAACATGGCTCTAGTTCATTTTCATTTTCCACAAAATAACTTTGCGGATTGACAGACTTACACACCTGATATAAAGCTTTACCATTAGAGCTTTTCTTTCCAGAAACAAAAACGATCACATCGTTTTCTGCTGCAAACTTTGATAATTGCGGTTCACGATTGGAAACTTGCCTGCAAATGGAATCGTTCGCATTGAAATCAACTTCTGTTAAACTCCCTTTCACTGCCTTGATCCGCTCTTCAATTTTTTCTTTCAGCTCATAGAAGCCTTTGGTGCTTTTTGTGGTTTGTGAAAAAAGAGTCACAGGCTTAGTATAATCGATTTTATCCAAATCCTTATCTTCCATCACAACAATGGCTTTCTCCAAGGTTTGCCCGGTCAGACCAATCACTTCTGCATGACCTTTTTTTCCATAAATTACAATCTGACCCCTTTCCTTCTCCATTTTATCAAATGCAGTCTTTACTCTATGTTGCAATTTCAACACAACGGGACAAGACGCATCGATTAGCTCAATATTATTTTCAATGGCCATTTTGTAAGTTTCCGGTGGCTCGCCGTGCGCTCGTATCAAGACTTTGCAGTCACTCAACTCTTGCAATTGATCGCGGTCTATGATTACCAAACCTTTATCGGCAAGTCTTTTGACCTCCATATCATTGTGGACTATGTCGCCCAGACAATATAGTTTGTCAGAAGCCTCCATCTCGTCTTCAGCCATTTTGATGGCAAATTCTACCCCAAAACAATAGCCTGAATTTTTATCTATGGTTACTATCATATCCTACTTTATCTTTCCCAAAACTTCTTGGGCTACTTGTACTATTTTATCCACTTGTTCTTCAAACTTAAGATTGCTAGTGTCAATCTCCACCGCATCCTCAGCTTTCATCAAAGGACTTTCTTTTCTATTGGAATCCGTTTGATCTCGATCAGCCAGATTTTTAATGATATCCTCCAGAACGACTATCTGACCCTTTTCCTCCAACTCCTTTTGTCTACGCAAAGCCCTCACCTCCAAATTAGCAGTCATAAAAACTTTTAATTCAGCCTTAGGAAAGACCACTGTGCCAATGTCTCTCCCATCCATAACAACACCTTTTTCCTTACCAAGTTCCTGCTGTTGAGCAACCAAGGCTTCCCTAACAGCTTTAATAGTACTTACTTCTGACACGTAATTAGACACCCGCATGTTTCTAATATCCTGCTCTACGTTTCTGTCATTAAGGTATGTTTCCTGATAGCCAGTGTCTGGATTGATCTTAAAACGGATGTTCAATTGATCTAAATGAGCATTGACTTCCTGCGGATTGTGAATATCTACGGAATGATCTAAAAAATGCAAAGTGGCAGAGCGATACATTGCACCACTATCGATGTAGGTATACCCAAGCTTTTTAGCCACTGCCTTGGCAGTTGAACTTTTACCACAGCCTGAATACCCATCTATCGCTATTACAATCTTATTCATGAATGAAAAGTAGATCTGTTTTCTTGATTTCAGGCGCAAATATAGTAGATTTAAATCTAATTTTATCGGCAAATGGATGTAATCCTTCGAAATGTAAGGATGTGTATCAATTATGTTAAAAAGTGAATTTCAACAACTTAAAATCTCTTACTTATGAACCCGCTGTTCATTCAAGGCAACCTAGTGGATATTCGAAATAAGACCATCTACACAAGTGAAATCGAAGTGTTTAAAGGTCAAATTGTATCGATAAAAAAAATCCATGAAGATAAAAATTTCCCGTATATACTTCCAGGTTTCATTGATGCACATGTACATGTAGAATCATCCATGCTCGTCCCATCAGAATTTGCTCGATTGGCAGTGGTGCATGGGACAGTAGCGAGCATCTCCGACCCACACGAAATCGCCAACGTATGTGGAATGGAAGGAGTCAACTATATGATTGATAATGGAAAACAAGTACCTTTCAAATTCTATTTTGGAGCTCCATCTTGCGTTCCAGCCACTCCTTTTGAAACCGCTGGTGCTGAAATAACTGTACAGGAAATCCATGATCTCATGGAGCGAAAAGAAATCGTCTACCTTGCCGAAATGATGAATTGGCCAGGGGCTGTCAATCGTGACCCAGAAGTAATGGCCAAAATTGACATGGCGAAAAGGTATGGCAAACCTGTAGATGGACACGCACCGGGACTGAGAGGAGAACTTGCTGTACAGTATGCTTCCGCAGGTATCAGTACTGACCACGAATGCTTCACCTTGGAGGAAGCCTTGGATAAGGTAAAACTCGGGATGAAAATAGCCATTCGGGAAGGCAGCGCTGCCAAAAATTTTGAGGCTTTAATCGATCTGATGGATGATTATCCTGATATGGTTATGTTTTGCTCGGATGATAAGCACCCAGACAACCTTGCCGTTAGCCATATCGATGAATTGGTGAGAAGGGCTGTAGCAAAAGGAAAAAATGTCTTCGATGTTCTTCAAGCTGCCTGCCTGACTCCAATCGATCACTATAAACTAGAAGTGGGTGAACTTCGGGTCAGTGACCCTGCAGATTTCATTCTAGTGGATGACTTGATAAATTTTAGAGTTCAAAAAACCTACATCGGTGGCCGCCTCGTAGCAGCACATGGGACTACATTGATTCAAAAAGCTGACAATCCGATTATCAACAATTTTCAGGCACTGCCAAAGAAAGAACAAGACTTTCAAATTTCAGCAAAGGGAAGTACCGTACGGGTTATTGAAGCATTGGATGGTCAATTAATTACACCAGAAATCCAAGGTGAAATCTTACTAGAAAATGGGTTTGCTGTATCCAATGTCCTTACTGATATTTTGAAGTTGACAGTAGTAAATCGCTACCAAGATAGCAAACCAGCTATGGCTTTTATAAAAAATATAGGTTTAAAATCTGGTGCTATTGCTTCATCTGTAGGGCATGACTCCCACAACATCATTGCGGTAGGAGTTGACGATCGCTCCATTTGCCAAGCAGTAAATGAATTGATCGCGGTCAAAGGAGGGGTAGTGGCTGTTGATGGCGACAAAACGATGGTACTCCCGCTCCCAGTAGGTGGAATCATGTCTGCTGAAGATGGATACGAAGTAGCCAAAGCCTATACCGCTATTGATCTGATGGCCAAAGAAATGGGTTCGACCCTTCAAAGCCCATTTATGACGCTCAGCTTCATGGCCTTACTGGTGATCCCAGACCTCAAACTCAGTGATAAAGGTTTGTTCAATGGAAAGGAGTTTACTTTCACAGATTTGTTTTTGTGATTATCCGCAATTAAGCATAAGTCAACATAATATCCGAACTATTGCGGATAATGGACCACAGTCAACTGTCCACTGTCAACAGATGCTTGAAAGCATAATGAATCTATTCATTTGTTTAGCTACTGGAATAAAAGCGGGTAATCATATTTGTTTTTATAAAGAAACACCAAAACTGCGTCAAAGGGATCGGATTGAAAAAATCCATCCTAAAAATCAACCAATTGTAAAAAAGTGAAGAAAATTTAATCAGAATTTTATTCGGTAAAATATGATATTTATTTACTTTTCTTCCTCATAATTGAAAACTGATTTTCCCTTATTTGTCAAAAAAATCAAAGCCTGGAATCCTATTTGAATTACTAGCTTGCGGGCAAAACCTTCAACATCCACAGGAAGTTTGTATATTTGATAGGTATAAACCCAAGTATAACTAGAGAATACATATGATGAATTTTGAGATGAATGAGAATCAGCAGATGATTGCTCAGATGATCCGTGATTTTGGAGCGAAAGAAATTACTCCATTTAGAAAAGAGTGGGACGATAATCAGCACTTTCCTTTGGAGCTTTTTAAGAAATTGGGAGAGCTCGGATTGATGGGTGTATTAGTCCCTACGGAATATGGAGGCTCAGGATTTGGTTACTTTGAATACGTAACAGCAATTGCAGAATTGGCAAAACTTGATCCCTCCGTTGGTTTATCCATGGCTGCACACAATTCACTTTGCACCGGACATATTATGATGTTTGGAAATGAGGAGCAAAAACAAAAATACCTACCAAAACTAGCTACTTGTGAGTTTTTAGGAGCTTGGGGTCTTACAGAGCCTAATACAGGTTCAGATGCAGGCAACATGCGAACAGTTGCTGTAAAAGACGGTGAATACTACGTGATCAATGGAGCCAAAAATTTCATTACACACGGAGTTTCGGGTGATGTTGCAGTGGTAATTGCTCGAACAGGTGAAGTGGGGGATTCTCATGGCATGACCGCCTTTATCATTGAAAAAGGAACTCCAGGCTTCAAAGGTGGAAGAAAAGAAGATAAACTAGGAATGCGCGCTTCTGAGACAGCGGAATTGATTTTTGAAGATTGCAGGGTACATGAAAGCCAAATTTTGGGTGAAGTTGGGGAAGGTTTTATTCAGTCTATGAAGATCTTAGATGGAGGCAGAATTTCCATAGCAGCCTTATCATTAGGTATTGCGGAAGGTGCCTTGGAAGAGTCCATCAAATACTCCAAAGAGCGTGAGCAATTCAATCAGCCTATTTCGAAATTCCAGGCTATTTCCTTCAAGTTGGCAGATATGGCTACTCAAGTAGAGGCAGCACGATTGCTAACATTCAAGGCTGCCGATTTAAAGAACCGAGGTCAAAAGGTTACCTTGATGGGAGCGCAGGCCAAATACTATGCCTCTGAGGTGTCCGTAAGTGTGGCCAATGAAGCCGTACAGATATTTGGAGGCTATGGCTTTACCAAAGATTATCCAGTAGAAAAATACTACAGAGACTCCAAACTATGTACCATCGGTGAGGGTACTTCTGAAATCCAAAAACTGGTAATTTCTCGTGAGATCTTGAGATAATTGCTTAAAAAGTAAAAATGATTCATTTGCCCCTTCTGATAATAAAAAATTGGAAGGGGCATTTTTTATTAGGCTCTGCAAGACAAACGTAACAACCTTCAAAGGGAAGACAGAGGAGAAGAGGTTTTCATCCAACCCACCGATCTATCGATCTAATTTATGCAAAACAGCCCACGCTTGGATTACAGAGGATGCAACAGAGTTCAGATATGTATTGATTGATAGGCTACCAATTTACTGGTTTACCCACCCACAATTAGTGGATAGAAAAGACAAAATCAACCCCCACCTTTATTGGTTTGTATAGGGATAATCCCCTAACCACTGCCAAAAATTATCCTTATGTATCACTTGCGTCGTCACTGGATTATACGATTCCACAAAACTTGTTGGAAACTTTGATTTGGCTTTTGGATTCCATTTGAATTCGAACGCAAAAATTTTCCCATCAATCTCTTCCACATAGTCTATTTCCTGCCCACGGGTGGTTCTCCAAAAATAGGTTTTCCCATAAAAGCCATTGTAAGAAAGTAATTTTTGGCGTTCGGAAATCAAGAAGTTTTCCCATAATTGGCCGATGTCGTTCCGATTGCTTAATGCAGCATAATTCCCTATGATGGAGTTTCTCATCCCATTATCAATAAAGAAAATTTTTCTGCTGCTACTTATTTCGGAGCGTAGATTTCGGCTAAATGGATTCAGTTTGAATACAATGAATGCTTTTTCCAATAATTCAATGTAAGCAGATACAGTGGATTTATCAGCTTGAACAGTTCGACTTAATTCATTGTAGCTCACTTCAGAACCTACCTGCCAAGCCAACGCTTGAAGAAGCTTATGAAGTAGTTCAGGCCTCCTTATTCCTTTAAAATTCAACAGGTCTTTGTAAAGGTAGCTTGAAGAAAGATTTTGAAGTAAAGCAATTTCCTCTCCCGTATTGGATATTATTTCGGGATACGATCCAAACACAAGTAGCTTTTCCAGCTTTGGCAATGCTTTGGCAAGTCCTTGCCAATCAGTTAATTCCTGCCATGATATAGGAAATATTTTATACTCCCACTTCCGACCTGTTAAGGGCTCATTTACAGAGCTAGCCAATTCCAAGGAGGATGAACCTGTTACAATTAGTTGGATACCAGTGAAATGGTCTGCCATTAACTTTAATGTCAATCCGATTTCAGGGATGCGCTGAGCTTCATCAATGATAATTACCTTATGTTTGCCAATAAAACTCTTTAAAAATTCAAGATTAGGATTCGATAAAAATTCGACCGTTTGAAATTCATCACCAGTTAATAGCAAATAGTCATGACCTAACTGGGAAGCCAATTCTTCTACCAATGTTGTCTTACCAACTTGTCTAGGTCCAAGAAGTATGATGACCTTTTTCCAATCTACTCGTTTGGAAAGTTCGCTATGGAGAATCCGCTTAATATGCATAATCAGCGATTATAATCCCCAAATATACGTATATTTAGGGATTATAATCACCAAATATCCATATTTTCAGGGATTATAATTTTGGATAATACATAAAACGATACGTCCCCTAGTTTTTTTCAAACACATGCAAGCCAAATCAAAGGCAAAACAATTTAATCCATCAATTGAAGCTTCCCCCTATACACCGTAAAGCTTTCATCTTCCTTATCTTTGCTTAGAGGCTTCATCCACCAGAGTTCTTCATCGATCACCCTGTAGCTATCGTTCCACATGGCAGGGCGTGATACTGGAAAAACCTTCCCATCGACAAGGGCAACTGTTTTCCATTGCTGCTGCTGTCGTACAGATATTTTCAATGATTCATCGGCACTACCATTCTTGACTTTTTCCCAATCAGGTAAAGCTGATGGAGATGGCCCTGGCTTGTAATGAATTAAGAAGACTTCTCCGACCATTTCCAAACTTTCGATGGATGAAGGAAAAGGAAAACCCAATTGAGTTCCATTGAGTACACCGTAAGGAACTTGGCCATATTCCAAGCCTTCATTTTCATAAAATTCATCCAACTCCAAGCGTTGGCTGGATTCAAGAACAGGAATTTCACCTTTCCATGAGTAGGTATAGAGCACAGGCTCATTCTGAAACATCAGGTAAAGCTTTTCCTTTGATTGGTCAAAGAAAAATCGCGGACGAAAATCTTCAAATGGATAGGCAAGGCCTGCCAAAAATTTACTCTCGTTCGGAAAAGGGATCAGTTGTTTTGTCTCTCGAGTTTCCAAGTCAGTCATCAAAAGATTCATACGCTTTTCGAAAAACGCTTGCCCCACTTCCTGAATGTCATCCATCAGGTCTAAATGATGCAGGACATATGTCTTCCCATTCTTTCCAATTACTTGGTTTTTGCGGAAGATATTGATAAACCCATGAAACCCTGTCTGGTATTGATACACGCGATTTTGGAGAAGTACTTCGCCTTCCCGAGAAAAAACGATGAGCCCATGAACCTTGTCAGTGATGAGCAAATTACCCTCTGGGGTCAAAGAGAGATTGTCAGCAACCATGCTAAAAACCCCAGGAACATCGCCCGTTTTAGCCCATTCAGTTACAGGCTTACCAGTCCTATCAAACACAAAAATCTTAGATGCCCCAGCATCTCTGAAGAAAAGATATTCCTCCGTAGCATATTGAAACAAAAACAACGAAGCCAACACATCTTCTACTTGAACACTATCGATAACGACGATTTCAAAGGCTAGCTTGGATGAATCGTTTGCTTTTGACGATTCATTTCCTTGACAAGAAGCCAGGAAAGCGGAAAAAACCAGCAACAAGGTGGCTCGATAAAAATTATAAAATACCCTCATAATTCGTTTATTAGTGATCATCTCAAATTTATAGAAAACCGCCTAAAAAAAATTGTAATTGAATAAGCTTTTAAGATTCTTTTAAATTTAATGGGTTTTGGTTACATTGAATCAAAGAGAAAAAATCATCCTCATCACAAAAAAAAACCCTTATGAAATTCCTTTTCCAAAATCAAAAACGTGCATTACAAGCCGCTCTATTGATTGTTTGTACACTCTTGGGCATAGCGCCGACTTTTGCCCAACAAGGATTTGTAGGTATTCAGAACACGACTAGGCGTGGGCTCCTGCATGCCACCATGAATCCGGCGGAGATCAGCAATCTTCACCGGAAGGTGGAAGTCAATCTTTTTTCCATAGCGGGAAATGTGAGTAATGATGTACTTTCCTTTAGTGATTTTCTCGGAGATGAAGAGATTACAGAGATCCTGTTTAATAGGGTAGATGGACCTGTGAATGTACGAACAGACATCGGAATTATGGGGCCATCAGTGGGGTTTAGGGTAGGTAAATGGGGTTTTGGGGTAACCACACAGGGTTTTGTTCGAACAGATGTGATTGATTTTGATGCGAATTTGGGCCGAAGTATTACTACTGCCACAGATGGGCAATCATTTGTGGAAAGCACCTTAAACCTTACTTCCAATCAACGGATCAATCTTGCCGCTTGGACAGAATTTGGATTGATGGCAGGTAGAGAAGTTTTCCAAAATGAAAATCACCGAGTCTCTGTGGGAGGGGGCATTCGACTACTCATGCCAAGTGCGTACTTCAATGCAGGGATTGAAAATATTCAGGGAACACTTCGAATCGACCAAAATTCTTCGGTAATCACCAATGCAACTGGTCGGCTAAATTTCAATTATTCTGGGGTGATTTTTGATGAATCATTGGATGAATTCAATCTCAACGCCTTGTCCTTTGGGAGTATTTCGGGCCTTGGACTGGATTTGGGCTTATCTCATGAATGGATAAAAGATGGGGTAGTCAAGGCAAGCTCCGGTTTTTCTTTCAAAGGAATGGGGTCTTTGGACTTTGGTGCCAATCAGGTCAATCATAACTACAGCATGAATATACCATCTGGTCAAAGTTTTGATTTGAATCAATTGGAGGGAAGCTTCGAGGATATTGAAAACCAATTACTAGCTTCAGGATTTTTTACCAAAACATCTGACGGAGATTATAATCCAAACTTACCCAGATTATTGACGGCTTACACGGATCTTCGGCTCTCAAGAATATTTTATCTGAGCTTATTCAGTCAGTTCAATCTTGGAAACACCAGTAAAAACGAACAGATCGCTGCCCAAAACCTCTTTGCCATAACTCCACGTGTAAAGTTCGGTATATTTGAAATCTTCTCTCCTTGGATGAGTACAGAGATTGCCGGTATATCGGGAGGACTGGGACTTCGGGCAGGAGGCTTCTTCATTGGAAGCAATTCCGTACTGACAGGATTCTTAAATGACACTAATCAGGCAGATGCGTATGTTGGCTTTAGTTTTGGATTTGGCAGGTAAATTATACCATCCCCCCTACTCCCAGCAATAAATAAATTCCCGCTGCTATGGCTGCGCCTAAAACAGGACCTACTATGGGCACCCAGCTGTATGCCCAATCACTACTGCCTTTTCCTTTGATCGGAAGCAGCTGATGCATCAGGCGAGGACCAAAGTCTCTTGCTGGATTGATGGCGTAGCCAGTCGTCCCCCCTAAACTCAAACCGATCACCCATACCAAAAAAGCCACCGGCAGCGCTCCTAAAGAGCCTAAACCTATCGGAGTTCCACTTCCATCCTGCAATACAGGCTCGGTGGAATACAAAATCACGATAATCAAAACAGACGTCCCAATGATCTCGGAGAATAAATTGGAAGGTAAATTACGGATAGCAGGTGCTGTTCCAAAAGGAGCGAATTTCAATCCAGGGTCATCCGTGGCATCAAAGTGATCTTTATACATCAACCAACAGATACCCGATCCAAACATAGCTCCCAAGATCTGTGCGAATGCATATTTCGGCACCTCGGCCCAAGGAAAATCGCCTGCAATGGCTAAGGCAATACTGACGGCAGGATTCAAATGTGCCCCACTATAAGGGCCCGCGACCACTACTCCAATGAAAACACCCAAAGCCCAAGCCGTGGTAATGACTATCCATCCACTGCCATTTCCTTTGGTTCCTTGCAAAACCACATTGGCAACTACCCCGGAACCCATTGCCAATAGCAAGGATGTTCCTACAAATTCTGCTACAAATGCATCCATTATTCTATCCAGTTTTTAGCACGCTCCACGGCTTTATGCCAAAAATGTAAAAATTTCTCCACTTGAGCTACATCCATTTGGGGCTCAAATGATCGGTCCGCTTTCCAAAGTTCTTTCAACGCATCCTCATCTTTCCAAAAGCCAACAGCCAAGCCTGCCAAAAAAGCTGCCCCTAGCGCCGTAGTCTCGATAATAGTGGGTCGCTGAATACTGCAATTAAGAATATCTGCCTGGAATTGCATCAAAAAATTATTGGCCGTAGCCCCTCCATCCACACGCATTTCTTTGGTTGGCTCTCCACTGTCTTTTTCCATGGCTTTGATCACATCATTCACTTGATAGGCGATCGCTTCTAAGGCAGCTCGGGCCATATGGGCCGCTGTAGTCCCACGGGTGATGCCAAAAAAAGCACCTCGGGCATTGGCATCCCAATGCGGCGCCCCCAATCCAGCCAAGGCAGGAACAAAGTAAACACCATCATTATCACCCAAACTTTTGGCCAATGATTCACTTTCTTTGGCCTCACTTAAAAGGTTTATCCCATCTCTCAACCATTGAATAGCAGCTCCTCCTATAAAAACTGAGCCCTCCAAAGCATATTGCATCTTTCCATTGATTTCCCAAGCTACAGTTGTTAGCAAGCGATTGCTGGATTTGACGGGAGTATCGCCCGTATTCATCATCAAAAAGCAACCTGTACCATAGGTGGTTTTGGCCATTCCAGCTTGGGTGCACAATTGTCCAAACAATGCCGCCTGCTGATCGCCCGCAATTCCTGCTATGGGGATTTTATGGGAAAGAATATCTCCTGAGGTAGTTCCATAGACTTCTGAAGAAGACTTTACCTCTGGCAAAACACTGGTCGGTATATCAAACAACTCCAATAATTCCTGATCCCATTGCTTCTCATGGATATTGAACAGCATGGTTCTGCTCGCATTACTTACATCGGTGACATGGGTTTGGCCTCCACTCAATTTCCAAACCAACCAGGTATCTACTGTCCCAAATGCCAATTCTCCTTTAGCAGCTTTTTCACGAGCCCCTTCCACATGGTCGAGAATCCATTTCAATTTGGTCGCAGAAAAATAGGCATCCACGATCAAACCTGTTTTGTCAGCGATCAACTCCGCTTTCCCCGCAAGCTTCAGCTCCTCACAATAAGAAGCAGTCCTTCGATCTTGCCAAACGATCGCATGGTAAATGGCTTTTCCAGTTGCTCTGTCCCAAACGAGGGTGGTCTCCCGTTGATTGGTAATCCCAATGGCAGCGATTTGGGACGCTTTGATACCCTGATTGGCCAAGGCTTCGATCATCACTGAAGATTGACTGGACCAAATCTCCTGCGGGTCATGTTCCACCCAACCGGATTTAGGAAAATACTGCTTAAAATCTTTTTGTTCCACAGAAACAATCTGTCCCTGTTTGTCAAATACAATCGCTCTTGAGCTTGTCGTCCCTTGGTCAAGGGCTAGGATATAGTGGGTCATAGGGGAGTGAACAGTTAGTAGTTGATTAGTGAGTAGTTGATTAAGTGATTAGTTGATTAAGTGATTAGTTGATTGGTGACTGAGCGAAGTCGAAGCCAGAATTGGGAAGTCGACATATTAGTGATTAGTGGGTTAAGTGATAATTTGATTAGTGATTAGGGGTCCATGACTAACTGCTGACAGTCAACGGCTTGATTATCTTAGATCTGACTATCATGTTTTATTACCTGAATTCATACTTGGTTCTTGACTCTTACTTCTTGAGTCAATGTCACGTCCTGAAATTACTTGACACTTTTTTCATCGTTTTTCTTTTGTCTCCAATGTTTTTGTTTCTTTTTAAATGGATAAATCCTAATTCTTATAGTATTCAAAGATTATCCCGGTATTTCGTCTGTTTCCTAGCATTCCATGGTAGTGGGTTAAAACCCACGTATATGAATCAGGGGATACTCATGTTTTCCCGGGTTAAAACCCGGGGCAATTAATGGAGTTAACTAGTTCAATCATAATTTTTCAATGCGAATTTTTCTGCGAATTCTGTGCATTCTGCGAGCTCTCGCATCTCGCTTCTATCATCCTCCTTCCAAGATATACTTCTTCCCTAGTTTTTCAAAATCTGCCAATTCTCCCGTGATCCAAGCTTCGTCTTTGCCCAGTTCTTGGGCCATAAGATTGGCTACCTGGGGGGCCATTCGTAGGGCTGCTCTGGCATCTAGGAGTAATACCCGCATGCGTCGGCTTAGAATATCTTCTACTTTCATTGCCATCTCATGACGGGTACTCCAAACTACTTCAGCCTGCGTGTAAGGATAATCGGGATGGAGTTGTTGTCCAAGTTCAGGGTTCTCTTGAATCATTTCTTGGATCTTCTTAGCATCCGAACCATAACTTCTCCAATGTCCATTTGCTGGATTTTCGGTATACCCATGATACTTGATATGGGCAGAAGCGGAGGCTGCCATTGATTGATCTGTTACCCTTGCAAATTCCTCCACGGTGTCTTCCCCCATTTTGCGGAAAGTTGTCCATTTCCCACCTGTGATGGAAATTAGTTTACTATCGGAAACAATTACCTTGTGCGAACGGGAGATTTCTTTCGTTTTGGTACTCCCTTCTTTGGGGGCTGCCAAGGGCCGCAGTCCTGCAAATACCGCTTTCACGTCTTTGCGAGTAGGCACTTTATCCAAGTATCCTTCAGCCGTTTCCAGAATAAAATCAATCTCCTTACTCAAAGCCTCTGGTTCCAATTTGGCTTTATCTCTCAAAGTATCTGTAGTACCTACGACCAACTTATCCAACCAAGGCACAGCAAACAGCACCCTACCATCAGAGGTTTTGGGTATCATTAGGGCATCTTTGCCCCCCAAAAACGATTGATCCAATACCAAATGAATTCCTTGGGAAGGTTGAATACTTTTAGGAGCTCCAGGCTGATCCATTTGCAGGATTTTATCAGCAAAAACTCCCGTAGCATTGACTACCATTTTTGTGCGAATTTTGTACTTCGTTTTACTAAGATTATCCTTTACTTGAAGGCCATTAATTTTACCAGAGGAATCTTTGCTAAGTGAGATTACTTGCATATAGTTAAGCATACAGCCACCCATTTCGTCACAGGTTTGAGCAATACTCAACGCTAAGCGGGCATCATCAAACTGTCCATCGTGATAGACCACTCCACCCATCAAGCCTTTTTCCTTGATTTGGGGAAGTCGCATTTTGGTTTCTTTTTTAGAGATAAATTTAGATTTTCCCAAGCGGAGTTTCCCTGCCATCCAATCATAAATTTTCAATCCCACGCTGTATTGTAAGCGGTCAAACCATCCATAGATGGGAATGATGAATGGCTGATTATAGGTTAAATGAGGCGCATTTTGCAATAACCTTCCTCTCTCTTTCAAGGCTTCCAATACCAAAAAAACATCCCCTTGGGCCAAATAGCGCACCCCTCCATGTACCAATTTGGTACTTCTACTGGACGTGCCTTTGGCAAAATCCGATTTGTCCACCAACACCACGGACAATCCTCTGGACAATGCATCCAAAGCAACACCCAAACCCGAAGCTCCTCCCCCGATTACCGCAATATCCCATAGGTAATTTTCGTCTTGTAATCGAAGAAGGTTTTTATTTCTATCCATTTTTAGTAATCATTTGTTCAAAAATATCAAAAAAAGAAACAAAAAGAAACAAAAGGAAATATTTAAATTTTTTAGGCTTTCTTTTATGTCCGTTTTTGGGTACTTTTAAGGGCAAAATCAAGATAGATGACCATAGCAGAACGACATAAGCATATTTTAGACGAATTAGCAAAAAATGGTTTCGTCAACGTAACAGATTTGAGTAAAGAGCTGGATGTTACTGTGGTTACTATCCGAAAAGATTTAAAGCTCTTGGAGGATAAAGGTCTATTATATCGATCCCATGGTTCTGCTACTCCAGTATCTCCCTATGTCAATGATCGTTCTGTCAATGAGAAAAAATTGGTTCGAGTAGAGGAGAAATTGAAAATTGCTCAAATAGCTGCTAGTTTGGTAGATGAAGATGATGCCATCATCATCGGTTCGGGCACCACAGTAGTAGCATTTGCGCAATCCATTCCCAAAAATAAAAAGCTGACCGTACTCACTGCCGCCATGAATGTGACTTTAGCATTGATAGATGCTTCTGAAGTGGAGGTAGTTCAATTAGGTGGAGTAGTAAGGAAAACCAGTAGTTCGGTAGTAGGCCACTATGCAGAAGAAATGCTCAAGCAATTTGCCTGTTCAAAGTTATTTTTTAGCGCAGACGGTGTGAGTTTGGAAGATGGGTTGACGACTTCCCATATGATGGAAGCCCATCTAAATTCTCAGATGATGAAGGGTGTGCAAAAAATCATCCTGCTCGTTGACTCCAGCAAGTTTGGCAAAAGAGGTTTTGGTAAAATCTGCAATTTGGAAGATATCGACATCATCATCACTGACGCAGGTATTCCCGAACTTTACCGCGAAAAAATGGAAGCCATGGGGATTGAGGTGAGGGTTGTTTAGGAGACTTGCCTGCTCCAAGCAGGGGGGAGAGTTTAAGTGAGAAACAAGAAACAAGAGACAAGAACCAAGACTCCAGGCAGTTAGCAAAACCCGTATTTCTTTCTAAAATAAGTCTACTGGAGATTATAACTATTCATAGATTTTAGCAATTGACAACTCCACTGTTCAATGTACACTGCTCACTGTTCACTGCTAAATATTCACTCTTAACTATTCACTAATTAAACTCCCTATATTCTCTTCTAGCTACCGAACTGGAACCATCCTTTTCAAGGGTAATTTCAAAAATATACCCATATTCTAAATCTTCCAATTCAGGGTATTGCTCTCCTTCTTGAACAAAGTAATTGACAACATGGTGAATGGTATTGCTATGGCCGACCACCAACATATTTCCTTTACGCTTCCTTAATTCCTTCACAAGATCATCATGCTTACGGACTTCATAAATCTCCAAGGTCAAGCCGGGGATTTTTTCAATCAACGGCTGAGCAGTAGCTCTTGTACGTATAAAATCGGTGCTGAACACATGTTCAATTTGTTTATCGGAAAGAATCTCTGCCAACTTCTTGGATCGCACAGTCCCCGCCACACTCAAATATGGATCATCCCCAGTCAATAATTTTTCTGCATGCCTCACCACATAGATGGTCTTCGGTTCCTGCTTCGCCCCACAAGACCATAGAAGGAGTACTGCTAAGAAAACTATTGCTGTGTAAAATCCGAATTGTTTTTTCATAAGTATTTTTTTTAGAAGCGAGATTCGAGATACGAGAGCTTAGACTCGGGGAGTGTTTGGGACTTGCATTTTTCTTCCCGAAAGGAAATTAGTGTCACTATTAATTACTGAAAGAACCATTGACCGTCGACTGTGGAAACCTAATTACTAATCACTTAATCAACCAATCACTCACATGTACCAAGTAGTGATTCAGGAAATAAAAAAGAATAATCGTATTTCAATCACAATCGTGCCGTGGACAGTCGACAGTGGACCGAGGACCTCCAACTCATCAACCAATCACTACTACCACACTAAGCCGTATTCCATACCCCTTCCATTCCTCATTATTCATTCCTCATTCTAAATTCTTCATCCCTCCTCCTTCATCCTTCATCCTTTCAGTTCCTCACTCGCATCATCCACTAAACGTATTCGCTACATGCTGATCTTTTGCTTTGACGGGTTCAAATTCCAAGTATTGCTCCCAGAAAGCTTCTTCCGGTAAAGCGGCACGTAGATAGACCTTTTCTTTTTTGATCGGATGGACAAAGACCAAATGGAAGGCATGCAAGTTGATATTGGCATCCGCATTTGGCTTATGGAAACCATATTTGATATCCCCTCTGATCGGACAATCCATGGAAGCCAATTGAACGCGAATCTGATGTGGCCTACCCGATACCGGGCGCACCTCTAAGAGCCAATGATCATTCAGCTTGCCAACGGTTTTGTAATTCAACTCGGCTTTTTGTGAACCGGGAACCTCTTTGGCATAAGCTTTCACAAAGTTCTTCTGCTCATCTTTTACCAGATAATGAGTCAACTTACCAGATTCCTCCTTTGGCTTGTTTTTGACTACAGCCCAATAGACTTTATGAATTTCTCGCTTGCGAAATAGTTCCATCATGCGCTCCAAGCCTTTGGAAGTTCGGGCAAACACCACCAAGCCACTCACCGGTCTATCCAATCGATGCACGGGATGCAAAAACACCGCTCCTGGCTTCTTATACTTGGCGGCAATATATTCCTTGCAATAATCTGTAAGGGTTTTGTCTTTTGTTTTATCTCCTTGGACAAGGATGCCCGCAGCCTTATTGACCACCAACAGGTGATTGTCTTCATATACTACGGAGAATGCTTTCTTTTTCATGGACTTAATATTCCGAGGTAAAGTGAAAATCGATTTCAGGGTAATTGTCTTGCACCATCTGCAACCAAGCTTTGGACTCTGCCATAAAGACTAATTTATCATCTTTATCTTTCGCAATATGCCTACTTTTGGAACGAACAAACTCATCCAACTGCTTTTTATCCTTACTGCTGATCCAACATGCCTTGTACAAATTCATAGGAGAAAACTCTACGGATGCATTGTACTCCTGCTTCAATCGAAACTGAATAACTTCAAACTGTAGTTGACCTACAGTACCTACCACTTTACGGTTACCCATTTCATAGGTAAAATACTGGGCAACTCCCTCTTCCATCAACTGCTTCAGGCCTTTTTCCAATTGCTTGGTTTTCATCGCATCTTTATTGATGACTTCTTTGAAAATCTCCGGAGAAAAACTTGGTATTCCTTTGAACGTAAGGCTTTCTCCTTCCGTCAACGAATCCCCTATTTTCAAATTACCCGTATCGTACAAACCGATGATATCTCCTGGAAAGGCTTCATCTACGATTTCCCTATCCTGCGCCATAAATTGCGTTACATTAGAAAAACGTAGGGGCTTAGGCCCTCTTACATGATTGTAAGGCTTGTTTCGCTCAAATTTACCTGAACAAATTCTCAAAAAGGCAATTCTGTTTCTATGGTTTGGATCCATGTTCGCATGGATTTTAAATACAAACCCAGAAAACTTTGATTCCTCAGGTAGAACTTCCCGCTCTTCCGCATTCCTGCTTTTAGGTGCTGGTGCTATGTTGATGAATGTATCCAACATTTCATTGACTCCGAAATTATTCACCGCAGAACCAAAAAATACAGGTGCTACTCTACCTTCCAGGTATTCGTTTACATCAAAATCAGGATACACACCCTCAATCAATTCCACATCCTCTCTTAATTGATTGGCTGGGTTTTGACCAATAAGCGTATCCAATTGAGCGTCGTCTAAGTTTTCGATCACTGCTCGATCATCGGAAAGCTTTCGCTGACTTGGAGTAAACAGGTTTAATTTTTTATCATATAAATTATAGACACCTTTGAAGCTTTTCCCCATACCTATTGGCCAAGAAAGGGGGCGAACTTGAATATTCAACTTGGTCTCCACTTCATCCAATAATTCATATGGATCTCTTCCCTCTCTATCAAGTTTGTTGATAAAACAAATCACAGGTGTATTTCGCATCCGGCACACTTCCATCAATTTCTCTGTCTGAATCTCCACCCCTTTCACACAATCGATTACCATGATTACCGAATCCACCGCTGTCAATGTACGGTAGGTATCTTCCGCAAAATCCTGGTGACCAGGAGTATCCAGCAAATTGATTTTTACTCCTTTATATTCGAAACCCATGACAGAGGTAGCCACAGAAATCCCCCGCTGCTTCTCGATTTCCATCCAGTCAGATTTGGTAGCTACGTCGATCTTGTTGGATTTTACGGCACCCGCCGTCTGAATAGCTCCACCAAAAAGCAGGAGTTTTTCAGTCAAGGTAGTTTTTCCCGCATCCGGGTGGGCAATGATAGCAAAGGTTCTGCGCTTCTGTATTTCGGTGGTCAAACTCATCTAAATTCCTGATTCAGTTTTTTTTCAGTTTGCAAAGGTACGGTAAATTTCCGAGAAATTTGGGGAGAGGGATAATGTTACAGAGAACTCTAATTGAGAGATTGTGATTGGGAGAGAAAGAAATATGCTGGTGCGAAATAAATTGATATAAGCCTACGGCGACATATAAGAGGTGTTTAAATACTTGAATTATTCTTAAAAAATATAGGGGAATTAGGGTAGAAGAAAATGCAAAGCTCACGTTGCGGGCGTAGCGTTTAACCCTTTGCGTCCGTAGCGAGAAAAGATGCCGACTGATGAATGAAGGTAAAGGAGGAAAATAATTAGGAATTTGGAATGATGGATTTAGAATCAGATGCAAGACCTACTTTGCGGGCGTAGCGCTCAACCTTTGCGCCCGTGGCGTGAAAAAAAATGTCGAATGATGAATGTCTAACTACGAATGATGAATTACGGTAAAGGAGGAAGGGTGAAGGATGAAGGAGGAAAATAATTAGGAATTTGGAATGAGGAATTTAGAATGAGATGCAAAACCTACTTTGCGGGCATAGCGCTCAACCTTTGCGTCCGTGGCGAGAAAAAAATGTCGAATGATGAACTTCCAACTCCGAATCCCCATCCCCCGAGCCATGCGAGGAAATTAAAAGTCAAGCCTACCATTTTATCTAACCTATCCCCCAAAATTTCTCGCAACACTTTAATCTGTGAAAATCTGTGCCATCTGTGGACTTTTTTATTTCAGATTTTAGAGGTTAGATTTTAGATTTATCCGTGTAGAATGACACCTTCGTGTAATTAGTGCCATTCGTGGACTTCTTTATTTTAGATTTTAGAGGTTAGATTTTAGATTTATCCGTGTAGAATGACGCCTTCGTGTAATTAGTACCATTCGTGGACTTCTTTATTTTAGATTTTAGAGGTTAGATTTTAGATTTATCCGTGTAGAATGACGCCTTCGTGTAATTAGTGCTATTCGTGGACTTTTTTCGGGAAACCTACTCTACCACAAACTCAAAAATCACCTGTCCCATCTTTCCATCCGGGCTGAGGGCTTCGAAGTTGCCGGTGAATATGGAGCGGATATCGGAGGTATAAAATTCCATCTCAGCCTTCCCCTCTTCATCGGTCAAGATATACGGCATCCATGTCAGTGTATTCCTGTAATCCGACTCCGGGTCATTTTTGGAAGCTATATCCAGATACTTTTTATGCACAAACCCTGAACCCATAAAAAATCCCTTGGTTCGGGTCATATTATACATCTTCATTAACTCTTCATCCGTGTAGACCGGATATCTGTACTTTATTCTTCTCCAATTACCAGCTGTTAAAACAAAGTGATGACTGGGATGCTTAGCCTTTTCCATATTAATTATTTCGGTATATTCTTTCCCCTCAATTGGCTTATTATTTTCCTCCTTACATCTTGGATCGCCACAATTTAATATTTCCGAAAGCATTAAAACAGGCCTACACAAATAATCATTATTAAAATCCAACTTAGCCCTTTCAGCCAGATCACCTATAAACTTTTCCCGCTCTTGGACCAAGCGCTTTCCTCGGACCACAAATTCTCCCAATAGAATCATATTCCTGTCAAAGGCTGGATAGTCCAACTTCTCCTCTTCCTGCTTTCCATAGTCCATGCTTGAGTACATCATTTCTGCTCTATCCATCATCTGTTCCAGTGGTGCAAGCGGATCCGATATGGAAAGTTCGATCTCCGTATTCTCTTTCGGCAGCGCTCTTACATACAGATATTCATCTCGCCCAAAGTCCAAGGTTTCTGTATCAATTTCAAAATTACCCGCTCCATTCAAGGGAATAAACTCTGTAGAGGCCTCATCGTCTCCTCGGAACAACAGTGCATAATTTGGATTGTCCTGCTTTTTGGAGCTTTTATAGATTATCTGTCCCCTTAGCTTGTTGGGAAGAAGGGGGGGCTTGGGCTGATTGTCTTTCATCTGCTCTTCCAGCCAGATATACTGTTCTACCGCACAGGCTTCCAATATGGTCTGAAGCTTTCTGTTGTCATTTGTCTCAGGTGCTGTCATCAACGACTCAAGATTGGGCTGTGGCCCCACTTGGGTGAGTATATGGGCAACCGTGTATAGGTTTCTTTTGTATCCTTGGTTATGGAAAAGCTTATCCGATACAGCCCCTCCCAAGAGTACACCCCCTAGCGCCTGTCCCTGGGAATCCTTTACTGTGAAGGTAACACCGACTTTCTCCCTGCTACCGTATGCAGATCGGTGGAGGCTGGCTTCCACATGCAGTTTACCATTGTTCTCTATCCATGTCAGTCGTTGGCCCAAGGGTTCGGAAGCTTCGTTGAATACTGCCACTTCTGCTATGCCTGATGGAATATGGGCGATTGGTATCTTTATCTGGGAATTGCTTTCCAGCATCAATTCCTGAAACACGTACACAATCCCTCTCATCTGTATCCTCACAAGGTGTTTCTGACGGGGCCAAGAAGTCTGAATGCCCACCATCAGCGTATCAACCATAGGCCTTAGATTGATCGTCACTCCCTCTTCTTCGATCTGATCAAAGACAGTTACTGTATCTGAGGGTGCATCGTTCCAACGAATTTCATATACAGCACCTTTTTCAGGTCTGATTCTCAGTTTACCCAATCCATCTGCACCCAGGTTAATGAATGTGAGTATTTCTCCGTCTTTCAAAAGTACTCCCTGTCTTGATTGGTCTTTGGAAGCACTGCCCGTGGATGAAAGCATCACAGAGGTTTCCTGATGATGGACTAGTTTACCACTCTCCGCATGCCAGGTCAGTCGGTTTGATTCATTTTGGTTCTTCAGAGGTAGCCTTTGGAATACCTGTTTATTGCCTGAAACTATCTCCAGGTCCAGTAATTGCGCATCGTTTCTTTGGATTGGGATGGAAAGTTTCCCTTCTGCATCTGAGCGGAAAGATGCCTGATGCACAGGTTTCTTTTGCACGTCCAGCCAGCTAGCCTTCACTTCAGCATCCGAGAGTCTGTTGGCTTGTTTATCGGAGAGTATCAGACTTAGACTGTCCCCATCATCCTCATGGTTATGTCTGATGATAATCTCAGGACTGATGTATTTGCGGATTTCGAGTTCCTTGAATGCATGGTAGCGCTCCATCCCATGGTACACTCCTGAGGGAGAATAGGCTTCCAACTGGTATATCCCTGGAGCGAGATCATCCTTGACAAGGACCATCCCATCTGAAAAACCTCCTATAAGCGGGTACTTTTCCTCCCAAAAAACATCCCTGTCCGTCTGTTTCACCAGTCTCAGATACAGGATACTGTCCTTGGGATGCGGAGTTAACAACTGTCCATCAAGCTGAGTAAACCTGAACCAAAGCTGTTCCCCTGTCTCGTAAATATCCTTGTCCGTCTGCAGGTACTCTATCGGTCTTGCATGCTCCCTTGCCCTTTGCTCAAACTCCACCACAAGCTTTTGTTCATAAGCCGTCTGCCCCTGTGCTAGGTAGGACAGGCTCGTGAAAAAAATACAGCATAGCAACAATTGTTTAATCATGGGTGGTAATGATGTCTATTAGGGACTTATCGGCTTTAGGAGAAATATAATATAACGATTTGATAGTTGATTCCTCAAGTTCTAAAACTATGGGATAAATACTGTTATCTGAGGTAATGAGAAACTTATTTTCCAAATCAATCAATACATTGGAATGTTTGTTTACATCTATGCCAATTTTATTCTGGAGCATCTTTAAGGATTCAATCCGTGTTAAAATAAATAACACTTCCGTGCGATTGATATTATTCTTGATGAATTCTTCTACGGTAGAGATGCATCCTTGGCAGCCTAAACTTGGAAGGATAACAGCGTATTTGTAGGTGTTTATGTCCGAGACATTTACTAACTTTTTTTGTAGGTAACTTTCGGATTGATCCTTACTTCCGCAAGAGACCAGCAAAAAACAAATAAAGGATAACCCAATCACAACAATCCCAGGTCTAGTTTTCATCCGAAGTAAGTTTAAATAATTTAAAAACCATGTAATCCTCATTGCTACTCAGCATGTCTGTGTACTCTATCAGTAACCCATCTTTTGTCACGATGATGTTATCGATATTCCAGTTTTTCGATAACCCGAGCTCTTTTTTACCCAATACTTTAAATTCGGAATCGTAGATGATAATACTGACCGGTTTGAGGGATAAATCCTTGACTCCGGTAGTACTCATTTCCGCATTCATTAAAACTCTGTAATATACCTTTCGGTGTTTATCGTATTTGATTCCTGCATAGATATCTGACTCTATCAGATGACTGAGCATAATTTCCCTTGTAGGATTTTTCATAGAAATGGGTTTGACTACTTTGGTCCCAAATTCGGAATCAACAACTTCACTTAAACCCTCCTTTTCGAGTGATGCAGTAAATAAACTATTGGAAATAGGGAAACTGTAGACCATCACTTTCTGATCGGGATTCCAATCATAATAGACAGTTGTGTAATACGGATCATCCCAGTTAAACTTACTCCCATAGATGTTTTTTGGATAAGTATGGCGATAGGTAAGTTCATGGGTTGATAAATCAAATGACGCCGTAAACTTAAAAGTGTCCAAGATATTATCAGGAATTGCCCACATAAAACTCCCAGAAAAAATCAATTTGTCATCAATCCTGATAAATGGTGTGATTGTTCTTGGAAAAAATTGGGGATATGATAAAAGCCAATTGCTATCATTGATCGGTAAATTATTGACCAGTGAAATCGTTCTTAATTTAATACCCTTGTCATTTACAAATACCAGATCATTTTTGATCATATCAAAAACGGTTATGGAATCCCTATTGATAATATGGTATCCGACAGGTCTGCCAACCTGATGCTCTCCCTCGGCATAAATCACAGTTCTTTCGAGATATTTATTTTCATTCAGATCAAACCAATAAATAGATCTGTTGAACGCATTGAAAAAGGTAAGCAAATTTTCTTCCTCCAATACCTGAACAAAAGGAGGCTTTGGTGGACTCACACTGTCCAAGGGAATGACTAGACTATCTATTTCCTCTAACGTAACGCTGTATTCAGAGTCATTTTTATATTCTTGCCTTTGACTACAGCAAACACAGTTCAACAATAATACGAGAGAGATTAGCTTTAAAAACTTTTGCATGTGAGACTCTTTGATTTTTTTTAAAATAAGAGGTTGATTTTCCTATCATCAACCTCTTATGAAAGTTATTACTTTGCCTGTTTTCTACGTTGATCAAGTAAGCGCTTTACATGTAATCAACGTGGGAAAGGCCTTTAAGGATTTGGCCATGGATCAGGAATTTGATCATGTGTTAGAAAGTTAAGTAAAACATAATTTTTATTGCCTTTGTAAAAGCTGTTACTAAGAAAGAAAGAAATAAAGAAGCAAGTTTTTAGTTGAAAAATTTTTTTACCACAAAATCCATGTAAAAATATCATAAACATCTTATTTACGTATTTAATCTGTTTATAATTCAATTTAATACATTTAAACCTGAAGATTTAAGATCAAAAAATGGTGTACATATGAATTAAATGTATGAAGTACGGATAGATTAAAGGTTTTAACCGATGAAAAATCACTTGGCAGGCGTAGCGCTCAACCGTGGCGGACGTGGCGAGAAAAAAATGTCGAATGATGAATTATTGGAAAGGATGAAGATAATTAGGAATTTGGAATGAGGAATTTAGAATGAGATGCAAGACCCACTTAGCGGGCGTAGCGCTCAACCGTTGCGTCCGTAGCGAGAAAAAAATTTCGAATGATGAACGTCCAACTCCGAATGATGAATTATTGGAAAGGATGAAGGGTGAAGGAGGACCGAGCGTAAAGAAAAGCTATATTGATAGCTTTTTAGCGAAGGGCCAGCTTGGGGGGTGGGAAGAAAAGGAGGAATGTCATCCCACGAGTCATGCGAGGAAATTTACAAAAACAAGCCTATCTTTTTTGCGCCCCTTTCTTCCGCAAGGCAGGTCTGCGTGAAACATTTGCATGAAACCTACTCAACCACAAACTCAAAAATACGCATGAGCTATAGCTTAGGTAAAATATTTTGTAAATCATACTTGATAAATTCATCCGAATGAACGTCAAATGTATACATTGTTTGATTTTTAAAATCTATGTCAAATGAGGTAAAATGTTCACCTGTGCCAATTTTAGCTAACGGTTTGCCTTCATAATCAAAAAGTAAAATACTAGGTAATTTTTTTCTAGACATTTGATACACACCTTCATTTTCATTAATGAAAACAATTCCAAAAAAATCATCAAATAAACTCAAATTTGCGATAGTGTATATTCTATTCCATCTAAATGTAGATTGAATTTGTTTTATATCAGATAATTTTTCTTCCAAGCAAATAGACTTTTTAAAAGTCCCATCAATAGCATAGATATTAATATTATTTAATCCAATAGGAGCTTCAATCACTCTATCCTTAATTCTATTATACCCCGTTAAAGTGGACAAAATATTAAAATCCTCCCCTTCTTGGATAGTTACGTCATTCAGTTTGGCAGCAACATCTAAAGGCTTTTTTTTACCATTAGTGATTGTATAACGTACTTGTTGAGTATCTCGATTAAAGACTTCTTTGACAAAAAAGGTGTTACTATCCAATTTTGCAAATGCAAAAGAAAATGGAATAATGTCTCCAACATACTCAGTTAGTACTTCTTGATCTAATTCGAGTGACTCAGAAACATTAAATTTCATTACCCGACCCTTTTGAAAATCATACATGTAAGCTAATAAACTACCATTCTCTTTTTCAAAAGCAACCTTATTTAAATCAGAACCTTGCATAAATTCTAAGGGACCATCACCTATTTTGAAAAAACTCCCCAGGAATTTGTAATCTGGTAAGTCATAAATTTCCCAAAGCGCCCCCGAACTAGATTTTTCAATAATCAAATAATTTTCAAGGATTTTTATTTCTCTCATTCCAACACTGTTTACTTCGGGAAACCCTTTTTTATTTAGATTGACCTCCAATGGGAACTCTAAAATATATCCCACATCATCAAAAGCCATGTGCAGTGTTTCATCTGATGATTTAAAAAAGCTACATGAAGTGTTCAGGATCAACGAAAATATTATTATAATTTCTGTTTTTTTCATTTTTCTTAATACTTAAAAACAAGGGATTGTCACCAATACCCTTGACTATTTATTATAATGATTTAACATTCGCTTTCGATTGTAAATACACAATCTGTAGCATTATTTACCCATGAACAAGTCCCACAGTACCTGACTTGACTCCCATTTTTTGTTTTAATACAAGTCCAACAAGGTTCCTTTGTTCCTTCTCCTGGGTCAACTGATTCTTGTCCAAAAGCGGAACTCATTATAGAGAAAGCGCCACCTGCAATTATTGCTATGCCAATTAGTAATTTTCTCATTGAAGTTTTTGTTTAAGTAGGAATTGATTGAATTAACTTTCAAAGTGTAAACACTAATAAAGTTCATTAAAGAAAGAAAGAAAGAAAGAAAGAAATATTTAGTTTGAAAAAATTTTTATTTCCAACCCATCTGATGCGTCGAAGAAATAAATATTAACACATTTCACCTATCTATATGTCAATTTTAGCTGTTTATCCCTGATTAGAAAATAAAACGCAGTTGGGAGTTATTTAGGCGTCATAATTGTTTGTAGTCCCGACATCTATCGGCATCAGCAGGTAAAATCTAGATTTAAATCTATGCAACCCTCCGAGCACTGCGAGGAAATAAAAAAATCAGGCCTAACAAAGCATGTCAGCTATTGCTCAAATCTCACTTGGCATTTCTCTGTGAATATCTGTGCCATCTGTGGACTTTTTTATATAAGATTTAAGAGGGTAGACCTGCCTTCCGTCAGGAAGGTTTTAGATTTGGGCTTAATCCACCATTTTTGCGCCTTTGCGCCCCTGTCTTCCGCCAGGAAGGTCTGCGTGAAACCCAATACACATTCATGGACCTTTTTATCAGTCTCTTAAGGTATTTCTCCAAGCAAAGGCCAACATCGGTAATTGTTGATAGCTATTCACACCCGCCTTGACTCCTTGAGTTTTCAGGAAAAGATCATTGGACTTACGACTGATCTCTAAATTAAAGGGCTTGATCTGCTCCTGTATTTTTTGAATAGATAAGAGATCATTCCGAATTCCTGTGGGCAAGCCTTGGTAAAACTCCCTGTAAAGATCCCGGGACATCCGGTACAGATCATTCATCTGATACCGTAAAAGACGGAGCTGCCCCGAGTATTGGAGTAAAGGATCCTCTGAATTGGAGCAAATGACCCAAGCTATAAAATTCGCCTCTCCCTCATCTGTAACTCCATAGCTATGGGCCATTTCATGGGCAATCGTAAAGGGTTTTTCTAAAGGATGTAAAGTGGGGTCTATATAGCTCTCTCCGGTGAAAGGGAAATAGATACCCAAAATGCCCATTCTACGCATAAAACCAGCGGGATAAAATTGCTTGGTCCTAGGATCACCAGTAAAATTTAACCCCAATAAATACAGGTTTTCCCGCATATTAGAACGAACTAAGCGCTCCAAACTATCGTATGGAAGGATTTCTTCAATCGCAGTAGTATCTTGGTGAATGGTATTGCGAAGCTGATTGACTATCCGCAACGTAAGATTCATTTCTTCTTCCAATTGCTCTGAATTGAGAGGAATGGGTTGGATTTCGACTTGTTGGAAAATTGGGATACGTTGGTAATTATAGCCCCAAAGAACCAAGAAAAAAAAGACAATGGCGCCCAAACTATTGAATAGCGAGCGAATACTGTATCCTAATTTATTTTTCCAGCCTAGCTTTTGGAAAAAGTAATACATGAAGATACCAATAAAAATAAAAATGGAGGCCACAAAGAGATACACTGTGGCAAATGGTAACTTGGATATCGTAGCATCTACAATATTGCGAATGCCCGGAAAAACAGTTCGAGAGTAAACCAATTCGGTTTTCTCAGGGTACTTAATTGCAAAGTGCCTGACCAGCAAGCTAGTCAGGCCTAATATTGTCCACGTCCAATTTCCTTTAAACACCTTCTGCTTGTACCTCTTTTACTTCCGGAATCATACGGGTTAGTAGATTTTGAATTCCTGCTTTTAGCGTCACCGTACTGGAAGGACAGCCCGAACAGCTTCCCTGCAACAATACTTTTACGATACCATCCTGAAAACTGTGGAATACAATCGCACCTCCATCTTGTTCAACGGCAGGACGTATGTATTCGTCCAAAATTCCCTTGATTTTTTTTACGATTTCAGAATCATTTTCGTCAAACAATGGATCTTTATCATACACCACTGTCACGGCTGCCTTACCTGCCTCCAAATATTTTTTGATATGGTCTCGGATAAAATCCTGAATTTCAAACCAGTCTATATCTTCCTTTTTCGTTACTGTCACGAAGTTAGACGCAACAAATACCCGCTCCACGGCAGCATAATTGAATAATTCATACGCTAACGGAGAAGAATCTGTACTCTCTTGGGTTGGATAATCGAAACTGACACCATCATCTGCCAACATAAAATTAACCACAAACTTCATGGAGTTTGGATTAGGGTTGGCTTCCATATAAATATGTACGGGACGTTTTTGTGCTTGCAACATGTTTGATTAGATTTAATTCTCTAATTATACCTCAAAAGGCAGGAAATAGTTCCTAGACTACTCTTTTTTCCACTTAGGCGGTACCAATTGGAACATATAACTCAGTGACACCTCAATGGTGGTGGAGTTCATATCGAAAATTCTATTTTGTGATTCGGGTCTTCCAAATTCATAACTGAAGCGTACGTCTCCAGCCAACGTGGATTTTCCAAAAAGCTTAGAAAGTCCCGCACCAAGCGTCAACCCGTACATAAATCGATCAGGATTATCATCTACTTGCCCATACGTTGGGAGAAAGATGGGATTATCCACTACTTCTCGACTGATATCTTTAGCATTCATTAACACCCCTACATGTGGACCCAGCTTGATGTGAAAGCGACCTGAGTTTCCAAAATAAAAATTAGATAACAAAGGCATTTTCAAGTAACGGAGTTCCGTTTGATTAACACCTCCTGAAATAGAATCCCGTTGCGTATAACCCAAGCTAACCTGATGCAACTCCAGTGCTATCCCTGCATTTTTATTTCCAAAATACTCTGCTACAAAACCAAAAAGGGGAGCATTGAAATTAGCCGTGTTGATTGCTGGTCTTCCTGGTTCAGGTCTGTAGGTGATCGAAGAGGTTGAAAATCCCCCCCTCACTCCTACACTTAACTGAGCAGAAACTTCCAAGCTTATGACGAAAAGGATTCCAAAAAGCACTAATGATTTTTTCATACCCAAAATTATTCTAAATCTTTCACACTCCTGATAAATCAATCGAAATATGCCGCTATTTAGCAAAAGGAATAGTAAAAGAACCAACAATTGCCTGTCCATCAATACTTAAGCCCTCCACTATAATGGTCTTTGCTGATTCAACGTCATTGGTATAAAAGGCTACTTGAACTTTACCTGTCATGGAATCTGTGAATAGGTAAGGATTCCAGTATAGCGTCACCCGCTCATCTAGCTCAGGGATATCCTCCATTGTGTCATAGTCTACAAAGAAAAAATTAGCCGGTGGGTGAAATCCTTCGATTACAAAAGAGCTCATACCCGGGTTCCCAGCCAACACATCAGCAGCTCTGACATCTCCTCTTTTCAGATAGATTGCAATAATACCATTTCTTCCCATATCCCCCATAATGGATAGTATGCGAGTGACCACTTCTACACGCTCTACATCGTTGGGGTTGATAGAGCGGATTACGTTAGCTGCCGAACTTGAGGGTAGGACATTTCCATCCACCATAACCAATGGTTCGAGGGAATTGGACACAGAAGTTGCCCCTCCCCGGAGTGTAACCTGCCCAAGTGAATTGACCTGCATACCGGGGATAAATGCCTTGATACCCAATAATAAATCAACTGCGTTTCCTCCACGCATCAAAGACTCACCTTGAATGACATAATCCGCATTTCCATACAATGCTTTTTCGGTTTTTTTCCCTTGGGCTTCTACCTTCACTTCTTCTAATTCCACTTCCAATACTTCACGCCTAAAGACACTTGAAGTTGTTTGTGCCATTGTAGGCATTGTTGCATGTTCGGGGATAAAAAAAGGAGGTTTGAGTTTAGGACTTAACTCAAACGTCCCATATCCTTTTCCTTTTTTATCCACCGCCAAAAAAGAAAAATCTATTGGACCATAAAAGTCCATTTCATCCAAAAGGAAGGAACCTTCTTTATCCGTCTCCCAATCCAATTCTCCTTCAAAATTGTTGATATAAATTGTAAAAGGGGTATTGGTTGGTTTTCCTTTTTCATTGAGAAAACGTCCACCAATACTCAATGTATTTTCAACTGCGTGTGAAAATTTTTCAGTAGTAATGTGGCTAGGAACTTCCTTGATTTGCAAGTTTTCCACAATACGAGATGGTACAGCTTGAGGTAAGGCGAACTGATTGTCAGTAACTGTTACCGAGAGATTAGAGGCTAATGGTTTCCCATTGGCATCTTTGGTTTCAATATCTACCACTACCAAGGATCGTTTGCCTACTGTTGATCTATCTGTTTGTATAGTCACTATGCTTGAAGGCGGAAGAGTAGTCCCCGTCGCTGGAGCGATAACCTTTTCTGAACGATCCAATACAGGTAAGGCCTGAATAAAGTAAGTGTCAGGTCCATAATTACGGTTCCATTGAGTAAATGCCCTGACGTAATATTGATTACCTGAAAGGCTTTCAGGGAGAAAAAAATCACCAACTGCTACACCATTTTCAATTTTTAACTTTTTCTCTAAAATCACATCTCTATCCTCTGATAACACTTCCAAATGAAGCACTTGACTCAACGTCCTCCTATTTGCAGGATTCGCATAATTGATGTATCCTTTTAAAAAAACTTGATCTCCTTTATAATAATACGATCTGTCAGTATGGAGGTGAATTCTTTCTTGTAGACTATTCGCATCCCGAATAATTTGGGCTTGCATTTGGACTGAAAGGGGCGGTGTGTAATCCATTGGCAAGAGATTTCCTACTTTGCTTTTATCCATATCACCCGAGAAAATCATATCTTTTTGATTCAATACCATGCCGTTAGAAGTCACCGTCAAATAATTTCCTTTGACCTCAACCCATGAGATGGGATAAGGTGCATCTTTGTATGAATTGACTTTGCTAAACCCTTTTTCGTAATGGATTTCTATTCTTCCCTTTAAAAAAATTCGATACTCGCCTGGGTTTTTGCCAGCAGTTACCAAGTTATCAGGTTCGTATTTGATTACAGATTTCCCCAATTCCTCGGCAAAAACATCTGACCTTAAATTTCTAGATTCAGAGCCTCCAGGTTTGTCTCCATATAGGAAAAAACCTTCTTGGTTATGTCTTCCGATAATGATCGACCGAAACATATTGGCAGGAGAGCGAAGATAAGATTCCAACCGATTAGCCTTCCACATATTCCTCGTTTTGATGTCAGGCGCTTCCAGTTCCTCAAAACGACTAGCTCCCATAATGACATAGGATTGATTATTAAACTGAAATTCTTTCAGGTCAAACGTTACTAAATATCCCAAGGCATTATTTTTAATTTGAATGGGTTGATAGGCAAATGCACGGAAATTACTATTTGCATTGTCTTCCGGAAAATCTATAACCCAAGGATTTAAAATCTCGCAGCTTGCAGCAAGCTCATCTGCTCCTAAAAAGTAGATGCTGAACTTTTTCAATTCTCGTTCCCAAACTTTATCTCGTGAAGCTTTAATTTCCACATCGCTTAATTCTTGTTCGGTAGGAACCAGATTTATGGATAAATTTTGAGTACTATTGACTTTAATAGAGATCGATTTTTGCTGGGCAGCATATCCAATAAATGAAAACCCGATCTCTACATCGCCAGGAGCAATCCCGCTCAGTGTATAGTTACCATCGATATCAGTGGTAGTCGCTATGGTGGTATTATTCACAAACACATTACAAAATGGCAAGGGTTCCTTGGTTAGTGCATCGATTACCGTACCCGAGACAGAACCAGTCTGTGCAAATCCATAGAAAGTAATTAGGAATAAAAATAATGCTGCGAATGCATGTTTCATGGCAATGAAGTTTGTAACCCTTAAAAATAAAACTATAAAATGAGGCAAAAAAGAAATAGCACAAAATTAAACTTTTGTGCTATTTCAGTCATTTATTCTTCACTGGACGTTTTACTGTCCTTGATTTCATCGATATCCTCGCGATCTTTCAGTTTTTTATCCTCCACATTTTTATTCAAAAACTCGTTGAGTTTTTCTATGGAGAAAGAACTGGAGATTTCCCCAAATGAATTGATGCTCATCTTGAAGCCTTCCAGATCTTTATGAACTTTAGGACTCTCTTCTTTTTTTGGTTTTTTGGCCATAATCCTGTCACATTAGACGTTTATAACGAAGCTATGGCAAATTGGATGCGTCTGACCAGCTCTTCTTTACCAATGATCACAAATACTGCCATCAAATCAGGACCTGCGCCAACGCCTGTTACTGCCAGACGCACTGCTTGCATGATTTTCCCCAATTTGATACCATTGCTTTCAGCAGCTTTTTCTAGAAGCGATTTTGCAAGCTCCGGAGTAAAATCAGCTGCATCTGCTTCCAGTTCTTGAATATAGGAATTTAAGACTGTAACTGCATCTTGATTCCACTTTTTCACGGCTACATCTTGGTCAAATGTCTCAGGGGCAATGAGCATGAATTTACCTTCATTCCAAAGATCCGCTGGAAAAGTCGCGCGTTCCTTCATGATTGCCGCAATTTGAGCAGCTTTTTCGGAAGATACTTCCAACCCTTCTTTGGCTACTTCTAGTTGCAAATATTTCGCTAATTCATCGTCTGACTTTCCGCGTAGATACTGTTCATTGTACCATTTCGCTTTGTTGATATCAAACTTAGTCCCAGACTTCCCGATGCGCTCGATGCTGAAAGCCTCTACCAATTCATCTAGGGTGAACATTTCACGGTGATCACCTGGATTCCAACCTAAGAACGCTAAGAAATTAATCAATGCTTCTTTGAGATATCCTTGTTCACGGAAGCCCATGGCTTTTTCTCCCGAATTTGGATCTTGCCAATTCATCGGAAACACTGGGAATCCATGTTTATCGGCATCTCGCTTGGATAATTTACCATTTCCATCAGGCTTTAGCAATAAGGGCAAATGCGCAAATTGAGGCATGGTATCTTCCCATCCAAAATATTTGTACAATAATACGTGCAAGGGAGCAGATGGTAACCACTCTTCTCCACGGATTACATGAGTAATTCCCATCAAATGATCATCCACGATATTGGCCAAGTGATAGGTTGGCATTCCATCCGACTTCATCAATACCTTATCGTCTAAGGTAGAACTATGGACCATAACCCATCCACGGATCATATCATTCAATCTTACTTCTTCCTTCCTAGGGATTTTGATTCGAATCACATACGGCTCACCAGATGCTAAGCGTGCTTTTACCTCATCTTCTGGCAAGGTTAGAGAGTTTTTCATCTGTGTGCGAGTGATGGAATTGTACTGTGGAGATACTACTCTGGCCGCAGTCAGACGCTCCCTCATCGCATCCAATTCCTCGGAAGTATCAAATGCATAATAAGCATGACCTTTTTCTACTAGATCCAAGGCATATTGCATATACATAGGCTTACGCTCAGACTGCCTATAAGGAGCACAATCAGCTGGATTCCAAGGACTTTCATCCGGGGTAATTCCCAACCAATCCAAGGCATCCTTGATATATTCTTCCGCACCCGGCACAAAACGGGTTTGGTCTGTATCTTCAATTCTCAATAAAAATTTGCCATTATTTTTTCTAGCAAACAAGTAATTGTAAAGAGCTGTTCTCACTCCTCCGATATGTAAAGCTCCTGTGGGTGAAGGAGCAAAGCGAACGCGTACTTCTCTATTCATATTGGTTTTTTATTCTGTCATCTAACCCATTCAGAGGGCAAATGGTTGGTTTGGTTACTGAAAATCAGGCTGCAAAGATAGTAAATTTTGAGAGAAAGCTGTGTGCTCTGTGGTTCATTCCTGAAAATCGCTTGGTGTCATTTTTGGAATAGAAGATCGAAAAAATTCCGATTATCTGTTATTTATATTCTATTTGTACATGTAAATCATTGCAAAATTTTAGCTCATAAATCTCAAGTCATATCCCATCAAGGAATTAGCTTTTGGCTACAGGATTATGTACGAGGGAATAATAAATTTTCTATTTGCTTTCGCAAGGGTACTTACTAAGCGTAAAGAAATCTATTTGTAGCCCACAAGTTTCGTGTTCAAAGATGAGATCCTTTCTTATGTCAAATATTTCACCATTTCAACCCTTTTGCTGGGAAAATGCAGGGACGCTTCGTTAGAAAATGAGAACTGCACCTGAAGGGTGTCTTTTAAACTCAGTAAAAAAGCTCCATTTCAGTGAGAAATAAGTAAAAATAAAAAGGGGACCCAATAGGAGTCCCCTTTTCTTGCCAAGATTTGCCTTGATTAAACTTACTTTCTTGGTCTGATTTTTTCTTTGATTTTGGCAGACTTTCCTTGACGGCCTCTCAAGTAGAATAGACGAGCTCTTCTCACTTTACCTTCTCTCATCAATTCGATTTTCTCGATAGATGGGGACAAGATTGGGAAAATTCTCTCTACACCCACACCATTAGAAACTTTTCTTACAGTGAAAGTCTCACCATTGGAGTTAGGGTTTTTTCTTTGGATTACAGTTCCTTGGAATTGCTGGATTCTTTCTTTGTTACCTTCCACGATTCTTACGTGAACGTTGATGGTATCACCAGCTTTGAAAGAAGGGAATTTAGCTCTTACTTCGCTGTATTCCGCTTCTACGATTTTCATTAGTTCGCTCATAGCTTAAATGTTTTATTTGCTTGTAGCAATGCGCTCCCGCGCAGTCTTGAATGAATTCTATAATATGTGCTTGCTTACAATCGCCTTCAGAAATCTTTCCCTTCCAAAAGGTCAGGTCTTCTTTCTTGTGTACGGCGAACCGATGCTTCAAATCTCCAGGATTCGATGTTGGCTTCATGACCTGATAGCAATACCTCCGGAACTTTCATTCCATCATACTCCGCTGGCCTAGTGTAGACCGGTGGTGCTAGCAGTCCATCTTGGAAGGAATCTGTCAATGCTGAGGTTTCATCATTGAGCACGCCAGGTATCAATCGGATAATCGCATCTGTCACGACGGCAGCTGCCAATTCTCCTCCTGATAAAACGTAATCGCCAATGCTGATTTCACGGGTAATCCATTTTTCACGGACCCGCTCGTCCACACCTTTATAATGACCGCATAGAATCATGATATTTCCTTTCAATGAAAGTTCATTGGCCATGTTTTGGTCAAAAGTCTTTCCATCGGGACTCATGTAGATAATCTCATCATACCTTCTCTCCGCTTGCAATGCAGTGATGCATTTGACGATGGGTTCCACCATCAACACCATTCCTGCCCCGCCTCCAAAAGCATAATCATCGACTTGCTTTTGCTTGCCTACGGCATATTCCCGGAGATTGTGTACCCGAACCATGGCGATTCCTTTTTCTTCTGCCCTCTTGAGGATAGAATGAGCGAAAGGACCTTCCAACAAACCCGGTACCACGGTAATGATATCTATACGCATGGGTTAATCTTCCAAATAGATGTCAAGTAAACCTGTGGGCAATTGGCAGTAAACTTTTTTAGCCGCCTTGTCAACCTTGGATACAATTCCATCCTGAATTGGGATGAGAACTTCTTTGCCTTTGTGGTCAACGCCCATTAGATCTTGGGTTTGTAGGTCATAAATGACTTTTACTTCCCCGATACTTCCCAGTACTTCATCCAGTACTTCGAATCCTATCAACTCATGAAAGTAATATTGATCTTCCGGTAACTCCTCCAGTTGGGCGAGTGGTAGAAACAATCCCGAGCCTACAAGAGGGGTAACTGCTTCTATCGTATCGTAATCCTCAAATTTCGCTAGCGCTTTGTTGCTGAATTGCCACACAAAGTGCTCGAGAAAAAAAGGAACCAAGCGGGATTTTTGTTCTACGAACACATGCTTGAGGTCTTCGTATTCTTCCGGGAAATCTACATCGAGAACGATGCCTACTTCACCATGTAGTCCATGAACTTTGGCTATATGGCCCAATTGAAAACAATTGTCTTTGTTCATGGGGATATGAGATATTAAGCTTGAGTTTCCTCTCCACCTTCAGCCGCAGCCTCTGGAGCTTCTTCAGCAGCAACTTCAGGAGCATTCGCCGCCGCAGCAGCTGCATTTGCTTCGTCTTCTCTTGCTTTGATAGCATCCAAACGTGCTTGGTTTTTAGCTGCTTCAGCATCCAATGCCTTTTGGCGAGCATCAGCCTTCGCTTTCGATAAGGATTCTACTTTACCGCCGATTGCAGCATCTTTACCCGACTTCCACGCTTCAAATTTAGCATCCGCTTGTTCTTGCGTGATAGCACCTTTCATTACACCGATTTGAAGGTGTTTTTTCAACAATACACCTCTGTAAGATAGCATCGCCCTTACAGTATCTGTTGGCTGTGCACCATTCATCAACCAAGTAAGAGCTCGCTCATTGTTGATGGTGATAGATGCAGGGTTAGTGTTTGGGTTGTAGGTACCCAATTTCTCGATAAAGCGTCCATCACGTGGAGCTCTAGCATCAGCTACTACTACGTCATAGATAGCCAATTTCTTACGACCTCTACGCGCTAATCTGATTTTAACTGCCATATAAATTTGATATTTAGTGATTTGATGGATCCCGTCCATCGTAATTTTTGGACTGTAAAGATACGCCTTTATCTTGAAAATCAGCAAATCACCTCAAATATATTTGTGTATTTAATTGTAATTAGCTTAAATTTGACCTGATTGAACGAGATCAGTGAATAGTGAAAAGTGAACATGGAGAGAATTAGGAATGAGATATGAATTATTAGGAATAAAGGTTTAAGACACGTATGGAGTCTTAATTCTTGCTTCTTAAATCTTGTCTCTTACTTTAAACGCTCATATCTTGTTTCTCACATCTCGTTTCTAAAAGTCTACTAATGGCTGCGTAGTTCAACGGATAGAACAAGCGTTTCCTAAACGTTAGATCTAGGTTCGATTCCTAGCGTGGCTACTGAATTATTTTTGAAAAACTTAGAGATCTGAATTCAAATCTCTAGGTTGCCGCTTGCAAGGTAAATTTAACAATGCTAAAGACACTCAAAAGACTCTGGTTTTTGAAATTGAATAAAGTGTTTATTATAGCACTAACGATTATACTTATAACCAATTCATCTTGCGAGGTTCACGATTCGACTCCCAACAAAGCACTCCCTCCAATCCCTGCTCAGATCAAAGGACCTTTTGAGGTTAATGGCAACCAACTCACCGAAAACGGAAAGCCTGCATTTTTTTATGGAGTCAATGCTATGCAAACTTTTGGTCTTGGCAATCCCGAGTTGATGAAAGATTGGAATATCAAGATTGTAAGGGAATTTATAGGGAATTTAGGTGAACAGCCCGTCGATGGTTATCCAATACGTGGCAGTGACAATAAATGGTATCACCCCCTGCAGCGAATCGTTGAACAAAACAGGTCTCAAAATATCATTACAATTCTATGCCCTTTTGGTTGGGTAAATCCAACTGGTGAACAAATTTTGTTTGCGGGTCTCAATCCTTCAGAACAGAATTTTTACACAGCCTATAAGACGAAAATGAGAGAGATTGCCGAGCACTTCAAAGATCAGCCCGATGTTTGGATTCAGGTTTGGAATGAACCTTATCATTGGAACAATGAAAATGGATATACTCATGAAATTTGGCTAAGGGATATGAGTGAAATGGTGGACAACCTCAGGTGGGTCAATGGTTTTCATAATTTGATCATTGTTCCTGGAAATGAAATGGGGCAATCCGAAAATGCTATTCTATCTCATGGTAAACAACTTACAGACAATAGATTTAATATAGTATTCGATTTACACGCCTATGAAAAATGGCTTGTAAACACGAGCGAAAATCAAATTAAAGAGCGCTTATTAGGTATCAAAAACAAAGGAATACCCTTTATCTTTGGAGAAGTTGGAGTCCAAAATGTAGGCGCTGTAATGGAAGTCAATCATTTCCTACAAGCGGCAGATTCACACGAAATCTCTGTTTTGGCTTGGCTTTGGGTTCAAAATAGTCAGTACAAGAATGCTTTGCTAGATGAGGGAGGAGAACCAAACTCAACCCCATCTAATAATCATTGGGGGGAAGTTTTTAAAAATTTCCTTCGAGAATAAAACCTCCGAGATAGGAATAAAAGTTGAAAGGACTAGGCAGACAAATCAGTTCAAATAAACCATTTTTCAACCTTCACACGAACACAATTTATTTTTATCCTATTGACTATCAATATTTTTAGTAGTATTTTTCTTCATAAAAATAATTTTTATGGAAAAGCTATATTTCACTTGGTGGAACCTAGAAAACCTTTTTGATGTAGAGGATTCTCCTAGACGTCCAGCTTGGTTACAGTCAAGATTAGCCTCAGAACTCAGAGGTTGGTCTTCGGAAGTACTCACACAGAAAATTGAAAACCTTTCAAAAGTTATCGCTCAAATGAATGAAGGAAAAGGACCTGATCTTCTGGGGGTGTGCGAAGTAGAAAACAAAGAGGTGATGAATATTTTAGCTGCCGAACTACGAAGAAAACTCAATAGACGGTATCTAGTAAGACATCACTCAGGTAATGATGGAAGAGGGATTGATATCGCCTTCTTAGTGGATAGTCAAAAGTTTTCGATTGAGCGGAAAATCTTTACCTATGAAGTCCTCAAGCGAAGTGCCACGAGGGACATTTTGCAAATCAATTTACAAACAAAAAGGGGCAATGACATCATCGTGATTGGTAATCATTGGCCAGCGCGCTCCGGCGGACAATATCAAACAGAACCCTACCGTATGATGTGTGGAGAAACCCTCAGCTATTGGATCAGCCGAATCATAGAAATCAGAGGAGAAAATATCCCGATTTTAGTCATGGGAGACTTCAATGATGAACCATTCAATCGCTCCCTGACGGATTACTGCATGAGCTCTGCTTCTCAGACCAAGGTGAGGAATGGCCGAATCCCCTATCTCTACAATCTCACCCAACAACTCAATATTAACGAGGACAGCTCCTATGTCTTTGGAAATGAACGTTTGTTGATTGATCAAATGATGGTAAGCAAAGGTTTTTTGAATACTCATGAAAACTTTGACATGAGTCATGCAAGGCATCATGTTTTTTCACTTCCTAACATGACCACTGGAATCCACCGTGCTCCGATTAGGTTTGGACGACCTTCCTCCCCAAGCAGTTTTAATACGCTTGGTTTTTCTGATCATCTGCCACTTATTCTAGAGTTAGAGGAAAAATTAAAATGAAGGAAAGCGGCCTTACAGGCTACTCAACTTACTTAAAAAAGAATCTACCAACCATAGAAAAAATGAACATATTACAACTGAGGATGCTCTCGGATCAAACCTAACAATCCTGATACATTGTGAACATTAAGCTTACGATAAATATTTTTTCGGTGTGTTTTGACGGTATGGGGGCTCAAGTGTAGCTTATTGGCAATTTCTTTCCCTTCTGCTTGATTCAAGATCATTTGAAGAATTTGTGTTTCCCTGTCTGATAAGGAAAAAACATCACGCATTTTTTGATAAAGGCAAGGCGCTCCGTTAGGTCGATGATTTCTTACCGCTTCAAAAGATGGAAAGTATTCCCCTCCAGTAGCTATTCTTTTCAAGGCATCGGTAAATTCCTGCAAACAAGCATCTTTCCCAATAAACCCATTAGCACCAAGATTTTTACACATCTCAAGGGTAGTTTTATTTCGCTGTCCACTCATGACAAGTTTGCGGATTTCAGGATACTTTCGATTTAAATATGGCAACAATTGGATCCCATTCATGATCGGCATATTCAAATCTATTACCAATACATCTACTTGCGAGTTCTTTTCCAAATACAGGACAACTTCCCTTCCATTTTCAACTTGTCCTACTAATTTAAACTCCGGAAAACCCTCTAGGAGCTTACTGACCCCGATGGCGAAAAGCCGATGATCATCTGCCAATAAAATAGAAATACCCATCTTAAAAATAGTTTAAGTTCAAAAGATAAATTCAATAAGGTTTGAGAAATTTACTCTAAATGAGGCAGTTAAAATTGTAAAAAAACGAAATGAATAGCATTTAATATAAAAATAAGGCAATTTTTTCTTTCCCAGAAAAGTATCAATACTCATTACTTCTATGCTGAGTTTTTAGGATTACTGTTAACCTAAAACAAATCTTACCGGTAAGAACAGCCAAGCATCAATAGGATAGTCTTGAAGGTCCACAGCATAAACAAACCCATCTTCATACAGGTCAATTACTCTAAGAGCCTCCTTTGCCAAAGATTTATGAACCTCATTTGGGTTCATGACTACTTTTTCCAACAGGCTACCATTTGCACTGACTTTCAAGCCTAGCAAAACCGTGCCTTGAGCCCCAACTCTCCTAGCTACGACAGGATAAGTTAATTCTCTCTGAATAAATCTTCCCCATGAATCCATTGATCTTAAGCTTGGCTTAAATACATTCCTATCTACAAAGGAGCCATTAAACTCCCCCTCACAAACAGTACCAGCACAGGCCAATTCTAAAACTACCCGACTCCCATTATGCACTTGGGTGTATGTTAGCCCTTCTTCAAATTCGGTTATTTCTATTGAAATTAAATCACCAACAGGTCCGTATTTGGAAATTTGTATGCGCTCCACATCATTGTCTCTAAGGGTAGTCTTTCGATTTTGAACCAAGAGATAATCCAGGGTATAGATTTTTTCCAAGATCTCCCCCTCAGATGGCATTGTTTTTACATCATTGTACGTATGCTCTCCAAACCCAAGAGCTAGAGGATAAAAATGCTCATTGAGAGGGATAATTTCCCGCTCTTGTGCAATGACATGAAAACTAACAAATAAAAAAACTATTGGTAGGACAACTAATTTTCGCATAGCAGGAAACAATGACTAACTTATAAATACTAATCTAAAAGATTTTCGAATAAATTACCTGCTATTTGTAGCGTTTTTTCCTTTTATTGCGTTCCCGTATATATGAAAAGCTTCAAATTATATTGGATTGCAATCCTACTCCTAATTGTCAGCAGCTGCGCCGAATCTCCAAATCCCTTAAGACAAGGTAATGCTGAAATTGTGATCAATGTGGCAACTAGAGGGGTCTATAATTTTTTAATTCGCTTTCAAGGAGACCTTTACTACCCCACCAACCTTCCCGAATCATTTCAAGTGCTCAGCCAAGAACCAATACTTGTGAGTATACAATTTGAGCTTACAGGAAATCAAAAAACCATTTCCAGACCTGCTCCAAATGATATCCCCATTCCTTTTCGGGAAATTCCAGAAGTCAACATACTCTCAATTTCTAGAAGAAATTAAAAGCTTATCAAAAGTAAGTTCGGATAAACTCCTGACAGCTCATTACAGGAATCTCCGAAAAATAAAAATCATTGCTATCATCTGTAATCAGAACATCACACCCCTCCTCAACCGCAGAAAAATATTCCAAGGCATCCTCAAAATCAATAGGGTAAGGAAATGATGATGCTTGATTTACAGTTGATTGATTGACAGATGTACTTTTAATTTTACTGCACAAAACCTGAAGCTTTCGCTGCGCCTCCTTTTTACCAGTCTTTTTTTCGGAAAAATAATAGGCTATTGCTAGACAAATAGGAGAAGTATATACCTGAAAGTTGGGTCTATCTACTAAACTCAATACTCTCGCTGCATAAGAGAACACAGGATACTCATGATTAAGCACCGCAACAAGTACATTGGCATCCAGAAAAACCCTCATTTTTTTGCATCAAAATAAGAGGATTTCAAGTCTTTTCTGCTTTTGGATTTGCCATAGGTAGCTTCTCCCTCTGCCAACATGGATACCCAATCAGACACAGGCAGCTCGTCTAAACTCTTGTAATCACCTGAGACGATTTTTTGGTACAAGAATTCGGTCAACCGGGACAAACTCATGTTTTGATCGGAAGCGAATTTTTTGGCTTTTTCGATAACTTCTCTATTGAATGAAAGTGTGATTTTAGCATCCATCATCGCATCATTTGTTGTACGAATAAAAATATAAATTTATACGTAAAACTACAAATAAGATTCATTTTTTAACTCATTTTCAGTAACTTTGCACTATGGAGCAGGAAAAAGAAATTTCAAAAACCAATGAGCCAATCAGTGAATACGGCAAATTCTCTTATGCTGATTACTTGACTTGGCAGATGGAGGAAATGGTGGAATTGATCAAGGGAAAAGTATTTAAGCAAGCAGCTGCTCCAAGAGTTAATCATCAAAGGGCAGTTGGTAAAATTTTTATTACACTTGCAAACTTTCTCAATTCAAGGACTTGCGAGGCGTTTGTGGCACCTTTTGATGTACGTCTTCCGGTAAAATCTAGAAAAAACGAGGATATCGATACAGTAGTGCAACCCGATATCTGCGTAGTATGCGACCCTACCAAGATTGATGAATTAGGTTGCGTAGGCGCTCCAGACCTGATAGTTGAAGTTTTATCCCCTGGAAACAACCGAAAGGAATTGAAGCACAAATACGATGTCTATCAAGAAGCTGGTGTATTGGAATACTGGATTGTACAACCCGTAGAATGTACATTGATGATATACACGCTGGTAAACGGGCAATATCAAGCTTCTAAGTTATTGACTATGGGTGACATTGCCCGCTCTCAAGCAGTGAAGGGATTTGAATTGGATTTAAGCTCAGTTTTTGAAAATATCAATCCATAATATTCTTGCACAGCTTGCCATCTTTCATGATTACCTTAAATTTCTCGGAAGGATTGGCAATTACCGACAAATCCGCCAAAGGATCTCCATCTACCAGAATCAAATCTGCCAAGGCGCCTACTTCTATCACGCCGAGTTTTCCCGGATAAGGACTTCGCAAACCTGATAATTGAAGCAATTGAGCGTTATCATGGGTGACCATTTTCAATATTTCGGCATTACTAAACCAAGGCTGCAACTTCAATATAAATTCATTTTGACGATCATTTAGCTCTGGTTCAAACAGGAAGTCTGTTCCCCATGCTAGCTTCAGCTTGAGCTTTTTTGCCAAAGGCCATACCTTCAACTGTCCCTCCAGTAAAGGCGCACGTTTAGCAATTCTTTGTGGATCCATATTAGGTGTGTTTTCTACCAACATTTGTGTCGATAGCCACACTTTTTTTCTTCCCGCATAACGCAAAGTTTTTTCATCCAACAGTTGCCCATGTTCAATACATTTAACCCCAGCATCAATAGCTCTACGGATCGCTCTTGGAGTGTAGGCATGAACCATGACATAAGTACCCCAATCCTCGGCAGCCTCTACTGCCGCCCGCATTTCATCAAAAGTATATTGTGTTACATCTATAGGATCATAGGCTGAGGAAGATCCTCCTCCTGCCATTAACTTAATTTGACTGGCACCAAACCTAAGATTTTCCCTTACAGCAGTTAATACCTCATCCCTTCCATCTGCTATAAACGTGGCATTAAACCGCTCTGCACGGGAAGGTTCCCCGAAGAATTTCCTGGACCGCTCATCAGGAGTTCTAAAGTCCCCGTGACCCGCTGTCTGGGAAATTGTAGCTCCCGAAGGCCAAACCCGAGGACCTTTGGTCTTATCAGTATCGATGGCCATTTTCAATGGGAAAATTGGACCCCCAGCATCCCTTACCGATGTAAACCCTCGCATCAACATTTTTTCAGCATTAACAGCTACCTTTTCCATCATCATACCCTCGGAAAACATCGGGGACATCATCTCCCGCATGGTCAAGGCTCCAAAGGTTAAATGCACATGGACATCGATTAAGCCAGGCATCAAGGTCTTACCATCCCCAGCAATCCGAACAGCCTCATCCATGTCTACAATCGGCACAGGGCTAATTCGCTGTATCGTATTACCAACTACAAGCACATGTACAGGTGCAGAAAGCTTAGTAGATTTCCCATCAAACACAACCACATTTTCAAAAATAGTCACCTGCTCATTTTGAGCAAACAAGGGAAAATAGGAAAATAACAGCATCAGCAACAAGGTTGCTTTCGATAAATAAAAATTCATATTAAAGAGTTCTATTGATTTCTAAGCTAATATAGAAACTCTTGACCGGTTTTAGTATAACATCCAAGTGGAATTGTTTGAAATACCCTTCAACGCAGAACTAGGAACAGCCTGAACAGAGAGAATGGGATACTCCGGCGCTGCATTCCCCATCTTTCCCAACAATTCACATTTAGCCTGTATATCTTCCAAAATATTTCTCAAAGCAATATAATGTTGAACAAGCTCATTCTTTTCCACTAGGGGATCTGTCGCCTGATCAAATAAATTAAAGTTTACTTGGTCTTGTATGTAAAACCAGTTTTTCAAAAGTGCAGAATTATTGGTTTGATAAACCTTTTGCTGGATTTTGGCAAATAACTCAAGCAATTCTTGCTGCATGGGACAGAGAATATCCTCTTGCGCTGACTCTTTTACAGCCTTCCAGCTTATAGCCTTCTTCTCACTTTGACAAGAACTAAAGTACTCTGTTGGTGTAACGAAGCCTACTCCATAATCCTCCGCAGCCTGAATCAATTCATTCAAAAAAACCTTCACATTCGCAACAACCTTAGCATCACTTAACCGATTCATGTCCAAATAAATACAATAAAATTCATCAGCGTCTGACTGAGATGCTACCCATGAAACAAATTTCCGAGCACCATTTAAAATTGCTTTTGATGAGCCTTGAAGATACTTGAGATCAAATAAATCATGCGCAAAACATATTCCCCCTTTGAAATCCATAGACTTGTAAGTAGCAAAAGGCTCATGATGACCTAATAAATCAATTGGGAAAGGTTGAAGCATATGCTTGATTCCTAAAGATTGGCTGTTTTTAAAAACCTGAAAAGGGTGCTGCCCATTGATATTAAAAAACACTTGGGGCACTTGTCCAAAATGATGCTTGATCTTTTTGGATTGAGCCATCACTTGGGTCAAAAACTCCTGCTCATTGGTTCGTGCATAAACCGAGTGGGAATATGACTCTGCCAAAAACTCAACCCCTCCATGATGATTCAACTCCTTTAAGAGCCGTATCGATTCTGAGGATTTTTTATCTAGAAAGTCCAACATCATTCCAGATAAAGAAACACTGATTTTGAAAGCGTGCTGGGTTTCCTGAAATTTCTTTAGTAAAAAATTCCCCAAAGGAAAATATAGATTTTTATTCAATTTACGCATTCTCGTCTCCAAGGACTCTTCATCAAAATAAGCAGCATAGGACCCTGTTTCAAAAAATCTGAAATTTCTAAGCCGAATGGGCTCATGGGCATGAAATACTACACTAATTCTTTTCATAATGCTGGACTTTTAACGATTTGATCTAGCAAACCAAAAAGATGATTTACAGCATAAAATTAGCTCTATGTGGTTTTTTAAGAGCTAATTACGGTCATTGTCAAAGATGATATTGGTCATATTTTGAAGATTTCTTGCTTTCAATCACATTTACTATATTTCAAAAAACTATTTTCTACTCATGAAAAATCAACTCTTTCTGTTAGCCAATCTCCTCAGCTTTGGTATTACAATTTTTATGAATTACCTATTTTCTACAGGGTTTGATGGGAAAAAAAGCGTGGGAGAAATCAGTGCAATTTACTCCGTAGATATCACGCCGGCTGGATTCACTTTTGCCATTTGGGGATTGATTTATTTGGGTTTAACAATCCTTTGTATCCAACTCATCTTGGAAGCCATTCGCTCCAAGGATCCAAATCTATCCAAAAAGCTGGGGCCTTGGTTCATCTTGAGCAATGGTTTTAATGCAGCTTGGATTTACTTTTGGACATCTGAAATGATTTTTGTCTCTGTACTGATTATCATCGCCTTGCTGATTTGTTTGATTATACTTACGGTCAGAACCACCTCTTTGGACACTAGCTCCTTCTTCTCTTTTAACTACTTTAGTCAAACAAGTCTAAGAATCTATACAGGTTGGGTGATAGCAGCTACCGTACTCAATGTCAGCATTTGGATCAGTGCATTGGACCTGGAATTTTTGGATTATCCGTTTGTATCCGTGGGAGTTTTATTAGTTGCGGCTACCATCTATATACTTGTTGGGCTAAAATTTAAGAGTAGCACAATTCCCTTGGTTGGCTCATGGGCCTTTTGGGGAATTGGCAGCAACAGTCCTGATGTTCCTCTCATCTCGCTCGTTGCACTGGTGGTAAGTGGAATTTTTGTAGCCGTGAGTGTGGCTATCCTAGCGATGACAAAAAAGAGGATTAACAGCTAAATGATTTACTCCTCCATAAATTTTAAAATTTCACGGTACACCTTATTAGGCGTATAAATAAACTGAACAATCATTCCTTTATGTTTTTTTCGTTTTTGAAAAATAAAATTGGGATTGGGTTCAATTTCTCTGTAGGCTTCCATAAACCGCTCGGTGGTCAATGTTATCCCTGGGAGTGTCCTTCCTCCTAGTAAAATAAGCATGGGAGGGGCATGGGAGTCCAAGTGATAAATGGGTGAAGTTTCTTCCCAAACCTCAGGAGAATCAGTAAATGGAATATTGTAAGAGGTTCCAGGCTCATAATTCATCTCCTCCAAAAACCATTTCATATCCAAACCAGCTGCATCAATTAAAACAGTCCCCTTGATAGGGTTTGATACCTCCAATTGCTGGAAATAGCGATCATTAACCGAAATCAAGCTAGCTAAGTGCCCACCTGCGGAGTGTCCCGATACAAAGAGACGGTCTTTGCTACCACCGTATTGCTCTATGGACTCGTACATCCAATTGACTGCATGAGCTGAGGCTAAAGCCATAGATTGAACTTGATAATCAGGACTTAATGGATAATCCATGATGACCGTGACCACTCCTTTTTTGGCAAAGCGAGTACCTAAAAAATTGTAGATTTCCTTATTTCCAGAATCCCAGCTTCCTCCATGAATGAATAGAAGGACAGGTGCGTTTTGAGCTTTTTTTGGCTTAAACACATTAAGTTTTTTCTCAGGAAGGGAATCCGAAGCTTCCAAATAGGTTATTTCTTTGAAACGTTCAACTCTTTTTAGCGAACAAGCAGATAAGGCTATTATCAGAAAAATAAGCGTGAGTTTTTGCATTATTTGAATTGGGTTTTCCTATCAACCCTATTGAATGAAAATTGTTAATCTTGAAGCCTACCTTCCATTATTCTAAAAAATAAAATGTGGGCCATCCTTCCGGCGTGTTCTTTGGCGTAATCTGCCACCTCTCCTTCAAAATAAGCATCCACTGTACCAAACCATAAGCCTAGCCAATGCTCGAAATGCGCTTGCTGCAGCTGATGATTCATCGTTCGGTCCACTTCTTTGTGGACAGGTACGGGACTGAATTTACCCGCTCCCGGGCCAGATTGTAACAGGACCATTTCCCAAAAATCACCTAAATGCTCCAAATGTGTGGGCCAATCCTGAACAATCCGATTGAATATTCGACCTAGGGTAGCATCTTCCCGCACTTGGGCATAAAAGCTATTGACAAGGAATTGTACATCTTCCCGGTTTGTAAGCTGTCTTTTCATACACATGGATTATTTTGATTGAAGAACAGGCTTTAAAACCTCCGAGTTCCCATCAATATAATCCGGCACCTCCAAACCTAAAAGCATACAAATCAATGGATATACATGCACATTGTCAAAAGCAGGAATAGCTAATCCGACTTGTATCATGGGGCCTGCCGCATAAAATATTCCATGCATATCTTTGTAGTGTGGACTATAGCCATGCTCCCCAAATACATCCGTTTTAAACATTGCAGCGCGGTTTTGATAACTCATCATTCCTGAACTGGTAGCCAGGTAATAGCCCAATTCAGGTAAAATCAATATATCGCCCATTCGCTCTTTGTACAATTCTAAATTTTTGTAAAATGCTCGATCTTCCACTTTGACTGCTTGGAAGGATGCTTCCTCAGCATTCAATTGCTGCAAAACTTTATCCATTTCTGCAGGATTTTCCAAATAAAGATGTGCCAAGGCACCATTATTCACCACACGAGCTGCTATGCCCTGTGTGATATCATCCAAATTCAGTAGTTGGGTTTTGGGAACATCAGCCATTCCGTGGTCAGAAACAATAATCACATTGATATCTAAGTCAAAACTCTTAATTCCTTCCAACAGAGCCCCTAACTCTCTATCGAGCTTTTCTAGGCGCTTCCCTATCTCCAAATCGTTGCTTGGTCCGAAACGGTGTCCAAAATCATCCATATCCGAAAAGTACATGGTAATCAATCGGGGACGCTCATCATCTGGTAAATTCAGCCACTCAAATACCTTGGATATTCGTTGCAGATTAGGTACGTTTCCATCGTAGTTAAAGTAATGCGTAGGTCTGATGCCTTGTACTGGAGCCTCTGAACCAACAAAGAAATAAGATGCAGTAGTCAGGCCATTTTTTTCTGCATGCACCCAAATGGGCGTTCCTCCGTACCAATAACCATCTTCCACAATGCTTCTGTCTCTGATATTGTAGATCTGATCTTTATACGGGTCATAAAAGGAATTATTAACCAATCCGTGATTCTCTGGCAGCATACCTGTGGCAATACTGTAGTGATTGGGGAAAGTTTTGGTAGGAAAAGATGGAATCAAGGCTTCCGCAGCAGTACCCGTAGCAATGAATTTACTCAAATTTTCCGGTTGAAAACGTTCCACATAATCGTAGCGAAACCCATCTAAAGAAATTAAAATGACATGTTGATCCTTCTGAGCAATCCCAATAGACCAACTCCCTAACCAACATACAACGACCCAGGCCAGTAACTTTCCGTGATTCATAAGCGTGTTTGTTTGGCGCAAAGATAGTGGGATTTAGTGATTAGTGGAGGAGTGATAGGCTTAATTGAGTGATTAGTGGATGGAGTGACTAGTGGATTAAGTTATAGGTGATTAGTTAAATGGAGGTCCACGATCTACAGTTAGCGATCAAGAGATCAATGGTTAGGGGGGCTTATTACTCGTCCTCTGCAAAAAATACTTGACACTTTTTTAAGAATAATTCTCTTATATATCCGGATGGCTTCAGATGTTAAAAACCTCATTTCGCTTCCTATTTCACGCGACGAGCGCAGCGATTGGTCGCCACGCCCGCAAAGTGGGTTGTCCACAGATTTGAGCTCCACGATCTCCGGAATTTTGAATTATGTGGAATGGATGATGGGGATTTGGAATCCCCTTAGGATACATGAGTTGGTTTGTCCACTAATTTCACGAATGACACGAAAATGGATTTAGGGTTTTTAAGTGAAAGACCCTTATGAAATCACTTGAACCGAGTCTTGATTCTTGGCACTTGATTCTACTACCCAAATACCTACTTTGTTCTTGGTACTTCGTACTTGGTACTTGCCCCTCTCGCTTCTCGTCTCTACTACCAGAATCCCTAGTATTTACACGGTATCTGTCTTGTCTCTTGATTCTTGTCTCTTGATTCTTGATTCTCTCTAAAACCCCATAATTTCTCCATCCATCCAAGCGGCTCGTTGTGTTAGATAATTTTTCAAGTTAGCTACAGCTTGCGCATAATTTACTCCTATTCCTTGATCCCATTTGGCATAATTTCGGAGCACAGCTCCATTCTTTTGCAAATAATCTGCTTTGCTGTCTACCATTTGTGCCATTGCAACATTAGAGAGGGGTCCATTTCTAAAATTTGTCCACCGCTGCTTAATCAAAGTCCTAAACTCCTGATCTTCCATTAATCTTGGCCACCAAAAATGGATCATCCAAGGATCATTGGAGACTAAGTTATTGTATCGAATAACCCAACTATTCATAGGAATGCGATCCCCTTGATCAAAGCCAATGTTCATGTCCCACACCGGTCCCATTTCCAATTTTCCATCTCTATCTTTTTGTAAAAATGTACTTAAGCGATACGCATCCACATTACGACAAAGCTCGTTGATAAGAAAGTAATCCACAAAACTTTCCAAGCTCACATAATCCGCATAGCTTCGTTCGCCTTTTGTGAAATCATCTCTGAGCAAGGCTGATTCAAAATCATACATGTACTGAGCTATAAACTCCTTCTGCGCAGGAGTAATGTTTCTATCTTTTGGATACTCATACAAAAAATAGGTTTCCAAATACATGTTGGCATGATAGGGCGGTCCATACGGTTCGAAATCTATAAAATTGCCAAAAATATCATATTGACTCCGGAATCCAATTTCTGGAGTATACCTCGCATCATCATCCCAATTAGAGTAAAAATAAGAGAGGGGTTTTCCAATACCAGCATCTCCTACCGATGTTTTATCAATTGTCAAAATATAGCCTCCAGATAAATTGGTAGAATTCGCATTGAGAGACTTGACGTCAATACGATGGGTATCCCTTTTGAGCTTTTCCATAAAAGAATACACTCCAAGATACTCTCCATTGACTTCAATTTCTACAAATTTGCTCCTACTAGCATACTTACCAATGCTTCTTGAAAGCTCATACCCTACATCATTGTACATCAACGTTTGGTCCCAAATGTATTTTTCGTTCAAGTTGACCACATGCCCCACAAGCCTCCAATCCTCTTCTTTAGGCATACCCAAGAAAGATACATCGACACCATCCCCTCCAGCATCAATACTTTCGATGTTGAAACCCTTTTTCTGGGATAATCTAAAGCTCGTCTTGCCCCTAAACTCAATCCCGATCCTTTGTTCTTGCTTGAGCTTTTTCCCTTCATACACTTTCATCATGGCTGGAATCCTTGGCTCATATGGGATATCCGCTCCATTGGTATTGATGACCAAATAAGGGATTTCACTATCTCCCACATCAATGGCAAAAACTTGTCCATCATCCCCTTTTGGCAGTACATCTGGCTGGATTTTTTCCTGGCATGCCAGCAAAGAAAAAAGCATCCCCAAAAAAATGAATCGAAAAGACTCTATAAAACGAAAGTTTTGAAATAATTTCATGGTCACTTGGGTTAATTGATCACAAGTTAAAACTAAGCAGCATTCAAGCCGATAGAAAAGCTGATTTAATTAATAGTTTTTTTCTATCGTTTTTTATAATCAATAGTGACACAAGTCTCGTTCATAGTTATCCTAACAAGCGTTATTTGTAGTATCAAAATTTAACACTAACAAAAATTTATATGAACGATCAAACAACACCTAGTATGCCAAGAATCGGGGATCATGCACCGGATTTCAAAGCAATGACGACCACAGGTCCCATGCAGTTTTCAGAATATATCAACAATAGCTGGACAATTTTATTTTCGCATCCTGCGGACTTTACACCAGTTTGTACTACAGAGATGTCTGGATTTGCATTGGAACAAAAATTCTTTGATGAGCACAAAACCAAATTGGTAGGATTGAGTATCGATTCTATTCACTCACACATCGCATGGGTAAACAATGTAAAGAAAAACACAGGTGTGTTATTTGAATTCCCTATCATTGCAGATATCGATATGAGTGTGTCCAAGTTGTATGGAATGTTACAACCCGGAGAAAGCGAAACTGCTGCTGTAAGAGCTGTATTCTTCATCGACCCAATTGGGAAAATCCGATTGATCATGTATTACCCATTGAATGTGGGTAGAAATATGGACGAAATTAAACGAGTGTTAGTAGCCCTTCAAACTGCTGATCAAAACAAATGCGCGATGCCATTGAACTGGACACCTGGAGAAAAAGTGATCGTTCCGCCACCAAAAACTGTTGCTGAAATGTTGGAAAGAGAAGCTTCTGACTATGAAATGGTTGATTTTTATCTAGCTAAAAGATCACTTTAATACATACCACACATAACCACTAAACCAAAACGAGGGCTTCAAAAGCCCTCGTTTGTTATTCCAGTAATTCAATTTGGGTTCGGTTTACTATGACTCTACCCTGTTGTTCCAGTTTTTTCAATAATCTACCCACTACTTCTCTGCTAGAATTGAGTTCCAAAGCAATCTGTGCTTGAGTTTCTTTGATGAATTTTGAATTACTCGCCTCTGCTGTTTTATGCAAATACTCCAGTAAGCGTTCGTCCATTTGCCTAAACGCTACGGCGTCCACCACTTTCAGCAGTTCTTCGAACCGATCCTGATAACTATCCATCACAAAAAAGTACCATGACTGGTATTTAGGCATCCATTCATCCAACTTGCTGATTGGTAACACAATCACAGTTGTATCCTCTACCGGAATGGCTTTGATCTTGGAGTACCCTTCTCTAGCCGAACAAATCAATGTGATCGCACAAGCTTCCCCAGGTTCTAAATAATAGAGGAATATTTCATGGTCATCTTCATCCTCTCTAAAAACCTTCACTATCCCATTGACTATCAATGGTATTTGCTCTACCTTTTGACCAATATCCATGATCAGCTCATCTGCTGGAAAAAGCACCAATTCCCCTAATTCAGCAATCTCTTTTTTGAGACCCTCTTCAAAATGGTCAAAATGTTTTTTCAAGTATTGAGTAATATCCCCTTTAACCCCCATCATATCTTATGTGATTTCTAGTATCTTTCTATTGGAATGTTAATTTTAACAATTAATGCCGAAAAATCATCCCAAAAAAACAAAAAGCATGAGACATGACATCTGGGAATAAAAAAAAGCTGCTCATCAGTATCTCTTTTATTGCGTTTATCAGCTTGGGTTTGCCCGATGGTCTCTTAGGGATTGCTTGGCCTTTCATCAGTGATAAAATCGGTATTCCTTTAGAAAAACTTGGATTAATACTCATGGCCTTCGTGGCTGGTTATTTGACTGCAAGCTTAAGTAACTCCAAAATTAGCGCTTACGTATCCTTGGGTTGGTTACTTTCGCTCAGCTGCATGCTTACAGGTGTAAGTTTGATCGCTTTCACCTGGGTTGGAGGATTATTTTTTTTACTGCTTGCAGCCTACTTCTTGGGTACTGGAGGAGGGGCGATTGACACTTCCCTAAATATTTTTGCCTCTGCTAATTTCTCTCCAAGTGTAGTCAACTGGCTGCATGCTTTTTATGGCATTGGGGCAACCTCAGGCCCCCTTTTATTAACCTATTTATTTACCCAAGGAGACTCGTGGACAATGGGTTACTTCATTGTCGGAGGGATTCAAATCGGATTGGGGATTGTTTTTCTTTCAACCATTAAACTTTGGAAAAGTCAAGCCTCTGCAGCCCAAGACACCAAAGCTGGAAGTTTCCGCGAAAGCATCCAACAGCCTATGGCTTTTCTAAGCATATTGGTGTTTTTTCTATATACGGGATTTGAAATAGGGGTAGGACAATGGCTGTATACCATCCTGACCCAGTCTCGAGGGATTGCTGAAGACACTGGCGGACTATGGGTAAGTACCTATTGGGGAAGCTTGACACTTGGGAGGATATTTTTCGGGTTTGTCTTGCGGAAATCCAGCACCTCAAAAGTTCTAAGTCTTGGCACTATTGGAATTGTTTTGGGAAGTATGATGCTGTATTGGGATGTGAATGCCAATTTAAGTTTTTTCTCAGTAGCCTTGATCGGACTCAGTTGTGCACCCATTTTCCCTTCTATGATTGCCTTAGCATCTACGCTGTTTCAGCCAAAGTTCGCTCCTACCTTGATCAGCTTCCAGATTTCTGCTGCGATGGTTGGAGGAGCTCTTTTACCTGCAAGTTCAGGCCTTTTAGCAGAATATTTTGGATTGGAAATCATCTCCTTTTCATTTGCTATTCAAGCAATTTTATTAGCACTTACGTATGCCCTAATTTATCGCTTCAAAAAAAGAAACGCACTCACAGATTAAGCCATATGATTTCAATGAACGAATCCTTAGATTCGCTAAAATTTCAAACATATGGTCCGAGTAAGCAGCTCCAAAGCTGTATCAGGTTATATCATGGCCCTTACGGCGGCAGTTTTGTGGGGCATCTCCGGGACAGTTGCTCAATTTTTATTTGAACAAAAATCCATTGCGCCCGATTGGTTGGTTACTTGGAGAATGCTGATTGCGGGCATCATTTTGTTGAGCTATGGTTTTAGCAAGGCTGGAGCTGATATACAGCATATTTGGAAAAAACCCAAAGATGGGCTTGAACTTTTTCTCTTTGGTGCTATTGGCATGGTCACCGTGCAGTACACCTACTTCTACAGCATCTCTCTATCCAATGCAGCCACTGCTACCATCCTACAATATGTCGGACCCGTATTTGTAGTGGCTTTTTATGCTATCAAATACAGAAGATGGCCCACTTGGCGAGAGTATGCCGCGCTTGTTTTGGCAAGTGTAGGAATCTTTTTGCTGGTAACCCATGGAACCATTGAAAGTTTGGTCATCTCTAAAGATGCCATCATCTGGGGGATTTTATCGGCTTTGGCTTTGGCCTTTTATACCATACAACCTGTGCAACTCTTGCAGAGATTTTCCTCTAACACAGTCACTGCTTGGGGCATGCTAATTGGAGGTGTAACCTTTGCCCTGTACACACAACCTTGGTATTGGAGTGGTATTTGGGACATAGAAACTTATTTAGCAGTTGGCTTTATCATTGTTTTCGGAACAGTTATTCCATTTTCAATTTTCTTACATTCATTGAATCTGATTGGTGCACAAACAGCGTCTTTACTGTGCAGTGTGGAACCTTTGTCAGCAGCAATTACCGCAGTAGTTTGGCTAGGTATCTTATTTACCGGAATGGATTGGTTGGGAACTATCCTGATTCTTCTTACCGTTGCTTTACTAACCCTCAAAAAAACATCCCAAACAAATGAGCCAACATCCCACACTTAGTCAAAGAGGCAAGGCTGCCGCAACAAACGCCATGCGGGTAGACTTGGAACTGTACTACCAAGCACTGGAAAACCCCTATCATCCACAGGAGAATCCTTCTGGAGCGATTCCTATGAACATGGCTGAAAACCATTTGGGTTGGGAATTGCTCAAGGCTAAAATGGAACAAATCAGTGCTGAACAAACCATACCCGATTGGGTAGCAAGTTATGGAGACCCTGCCGGTGTCTTAAGTTTCCGTGAGTCAGTCTGTAACTATTTCAATCATTTTCTTCAGCCTGAAAAAGGTCTTGATGCAGCAAGACTTGCCTGTTCCGCTGGCGCTACAGGGGTGATTGAAATGACAAGCTTTTTGCTAGCAAACTCAGGCGATACGGCTGTTATCCCTGCTCCAAGCTATCCAGTATATACAGCAGATCTACAGGTATTTTCAGGAATTCAACGCTTTGATTTGACGGATGACTTGTCTATTGCAGCCTTAGCAACTGCCAAATCGACCATAGAGACTTCAGGAAGCCAATTCAAATTACTGATCCTAACTCAGCCAAACAACCCTTCCGGAAAAATTTATAACCCAGAGACATTGGGAATACTTTCAGACTGGTGTATTGCAAATCGAATTCATCTGATTGTCAATGAAATTTATGCGCTTTCCTTGTTGGACATCACCCATCCTGCAATCCAGGAAGATTATCAAGACACGTACCCATTCCAGACTTTTTTATCCATCATCGAGCATAAAAAAAGCCCTTATCTCCACTTTTGGTATTCTTTCTCCAAGGATCTAGGGATTTCAGGCTTTCGGATTGGGACCTTGTATTCGCATAACGACGAACTTATCCAAGGTTACAGAAATGTAGGACTGTCACATTGCATCTCTAATCATACCCAATGGCTATTGCAGGAAGTTTTGAAGGATGTTGACTTTATGGAAAAGTTTATAGCTCATGGACAAGAAGCCCTCACAGAAAACTATATAGCTATCGTGATGAGCCTTAAAAAACTTAGAATCCCATATACTCCTTCCCGTGGCAGTCTATTTGTATGGCTCAATCTTTCTGAATTTTTATCAGAAAACAGTACTTCAGGAGAAGAAAAACTATGGCTTGAAATCTTTGAAAAAACAGGCATTCTCTTAACTCCAACGAATGGCTTTGGTCATCTAGAAAAGGGATGGTTCCGAATGGTGATTTCGAGTCAAACTCTCTTGGCTATCAAAGAAGCTATGAAGAGACTTGCTGCTTTTGTTGAAAGCAAACGAATAAATATATAATGTGATTAACCGCAATTAAGCAAGAGTCAAAATAATATCCGAACTATTGCGGATAATGGACCACAGTCAACTATCCACTGTCAACAGATGCTTGAAAGCATAATGAATATATTCATTTGTTTAGCTACTGGAATAAAAGCGGATAATCATAATATATAATGCATACAAACGGATTAGTTAAAATTATTTTGAGTTCGAATAATGAACTCCCGGCAAATTCCAATCTTTTACCTGAACAGATTTCAGCAAACAAATCATCCGTAGGGAGAAAAAGCATTATTTGAGCATGAACAACCTGTGAAAGGGTGACAAAAAAAGAAATCAAATAAATGAATACCGAATTAAATTTTATTTTTCACACTGAAAGAAGAATTTTTTGACTCAATTCAAAAGATTAAACAACTAGCAGGTTAATTCTATCGTAACTAAACATAACCAACGAATAGAAGCTATGCACAAATTTGTTTTTTCATTTATCCTCGTATTACTGACAGGGTTAGTTGGCGCACAGGATGTCATTCAGTTAAAGGGGGTCTTACTCAGGTCTGCTGGAGAATATGCAGCTGGAGACACCATCACCCTAGTCTCCCAACGAATGAAATTTGATGGAATCACCAAACAATATGGATACATCAGTTACGGGAATCGCAAATTTATTGATGAAGACCGAGTCACTATCTTAAACCCTGAGATGGATTTTTGGGAAGAAGTATGGTTTACCAACCGAGCTGATGAAATCACCAAAGTGGGTTGGGAACAAGAAAAGCGGCAGGAGCTCTACGAAGACGCCATGGACTATTACACAACCGCTTTGAAAAATAACCTGATTTTTGAAGATGAATTGTTAAGTGATTATTTGTATCAATTGACTTTGGCCATTCACCCGTTCGAAATGCTTAAAGAACGTCAGCGGAATTTCAGTATTCTAGTATTAAAATCCCCAGAAGAAACAAGTTTCGCTTTTGATAATGGAATGATTGTGTTGACAACTGGCTTGTTGGCTACATTAAAAACAGAGGAACAACTTATTCATCTACTGGCTGAAAATATTTCCCATGTGGTGTTAGAACATAATCTCATTAACTTCAACAGAGCCTTGAAAGCAGAAAGAAATGCACGCATCTGGGGTACTATCACAGCTGTAGCAGCTGCAACCGCTATGGCGGTCGATGAAGTCAATACAGGACGATGGCATGATTATGGATTGGCTGCAGATTTAGGTGCTTCTGTGTATTTTTTATCGAGAAATACCCGAAGTAATATTGGGGCTGAGTATACTATGGAACAACGGAATTTAGCAAATAAAACTGCACGTCAGTTTTTACGAACCTACCCAGAAGTTGTTAATCATGACGAAATAGCCTTTATCACACAGCTTGCCCCGGCCATCAGTGTGGCAGCTTGGACCCAATTTCACTTCAAGCATTATGGGACAGCCTACCAAATGATTCAGCGATTGGAAGATCATGGATTGACCACAGACATGGATTATTTCTTAATGAGCAGAATCATCAGAAAGCAATACAATGATTTAGAATCCAATCAACTTGCCTTAGCATACATTGAAAAAGGGCGAGCCAAATCATGGGAAGAATTCCCAGAGCTTTATAAAGAAGAAGGTTTAATTTATCAACGCCTAGGGGAATTTGACAAAGCAATTGAGGCATTTAGCAATTACCGTAATCACCTAAGCAGCCTTCGGGATAAAGGACAGTTTGTTGATTTAGAATTGAGAAGCATTGACCAATTTATTCAACGTACGAGTAATTTATCCAAAAGAGTGACTGAAAAACAAGAATAAGTAAACCAACACTACCACAATCATATAAAAACCTGATTTTCATCAGGTTTTTTGTTTTCAAAAATCAGTAATATCGTTCTTTCATTCTATTTACTCAGACTATGAACGATAAACTCAATTTCAATCAAATTCAGCTAGTCAGTTTAGTCCTGCTAAGGATATTAATCGGCTGGCATTTTCTCTATGAAGGAGTCATCAAATTGTATAGTCCCTCTTGGACTGCAAAAGGCTACTTACTTAGCGCGACCTACATGGAAGGTTTTTTTGGCTGGCTTGCCTCAGACTCAATGATTTCTTTCACAGATACGCTAAACATCGCTGCTTTGATCTTTGTAGGCGTAAGTCTACTATTAGGCTTCAAAAGTAGTTGGGGTAGTATCATTGGAATCGCATTATTGATTTTTTATTATCTAGCCCACCCACCTTTTCCAGGCTATCCATTAGGGCCTAGCGAAGGAAGCTATTGGATCATCAATAAAAACCTGATCGAAGCAGCTGCCTTGTTTGTCATATTCCTCTTTCCAACTTCCTCATTTGTTGGCTTAGACCGGCTATTTGTCAAAAAAGAAATCAATCCTTCCACAACCTAATCACCAAAGACCATGGCAGAAGATAAAAAATTATTCAAAGGGTTTTCGAGAAGAGACTTGTTGAAAAGCCTAGGAGGCATTCCTATTTTGGGAGCAGTTTGGTTTGCGGGAATCAATCATGATAAAAAAAGTAAGCTAGAAAGAGATTTTCTACTTGAAAAACTCAATATCAAAGCCACTCCTCCACCCGAAAGTGGCCCCATGAGTGGTGAACCTTTAAGGATTGGGGTGATTGGTTTTGGGATCAGAGGAGAGCAGTTGATGCGCTCACTAGGCTTTGCCACGAATGAGTGGCTGGAAGAGATGGCAGAAAACGAGCGAAAAAACCCTAATGATATGCGACTGGCAGACTTCAAAGCACAAGAAAATCTGAATGTCAAGCTAAGCGGTATTTGTGACATCTTTGATGTAAGGGCTGAAAATGCACTCAGATCATTCAACACCAATGACAATACCTGTAAGCGCTACGATACTTACCTGGATATGATCCATAGTGGGGAAATTGATGCAATTATCATCGCTACTCCTGACCATTGGCATGCCCCAATGGCCCAAGCAGCCATAGAAGCAGGAATTCATGTGTATCTGGAAAAACCAATGACTCACACGATTGAGGAGACATACACACTACGGGAAGCTTGCAGAAAAAATCCAACAGCAGTATTTGCGGTAGGTCATCAGCACCGACAGACCCAAAGTTTCCTTACCGCTATGGATGCCTTGGAAAAAAATACCCTTGGACATGTTTCGCTGATCATGACCACTACGAACCGTAACGATGACAATGGAGCCTGGCAATACGATATACATCCAGAAGCATCCCCTGAAACCATCAATTGGAACGCTTTCTTGGGAACAGCACCCCAAGTACCTTTTAACACCGAGCATTTTTTCCGATGGAGAAAGTGGTGGGCCTATGGTTCCGGTTTATCGGGAGACTTATTGACCCATGACTATGACCGTATCAATTGCATTTTGAAAATGGGCATTCCTAAATATGTGACAGCATCCGGGGGAATTTACACTCATAGAGATGGTAGGAATGTCCCCGATGTCATGCATGTCAATATGGAGTTTCCGGAGTTTAGCACGGGGGGAACACAACGAGAATCAAAAGAAAAAGGGATGACCTTTGTTTACAGTGCCACGCTAGGAAATCAATTTGAAAGAGGAACTGTATTGATGGGGCATGATGCCAGTATGAAACTAGGAAATACACTAAGCATCTACGCAGACCCAAGATCAACCAAATACCGTGACTTATTAGATGATGGTAGGATCGATCCCAATGTCCCCATATTTCAGTATGACCCAAGCGCAAGTGGAGTAGATGCAGTCACCTCAGCTACGGCCAAATACTTTGCAGACAAAGGCTTATTATGGACGTATCGGGATGGGAAAAGAGTGGACTCTACCTTTTTGCATATACGCGAATGGCTGAGCTGTATCCGAAATGGAGGAGAGCCAAGTTGCGGTATTCAGGAAGGATTTGAAGAGGCCATAGCTGCCCATATGGCCGGACTTTCGTACAAAATTGGCAGAAAAATAGCATGGGATGAAGCAAGTGAATCCATCATCGCACTGCCTGGAGAGGATTTGGATGCGATTCTGTTAAATAACGAAGTTTAAATAATAAAACTACTCCCATCGCATCTTGAAGAGTCTCTTGATGTGATGGGAGTTGGTTGAATTAACTCATCTTACTATTTTTACTTAAAGAATTTACCTTGTAAATTGTGATTTATTGAAAAATTAAGCGTTATGACTACCAAATACCATTTGAACTCGGCCCAAGAATTGAATATAGACATTATTGAGTCAATTAAAACCGCTTTCCAATCAAAACCCATAACAATCATTGTTGAGGAAGATAATGACAGCATTAATTTGTCAACCGAAATGAAGTTGACTTTGGAAGAAAGATTGCAAGAAGATGAAAGCACTTACATTACAGCTGAGGAATCAATGAAATTGTTACTCAAAAAGTATGGTGTATAAGGTGATTTTATCTCCTCGTGCCCAACTAGAGATAGAAGAGGCGCTTGACTACTATTTCATCAAAAGCCCCACAGCTGCCTTTAGATTTTTAGTATCCCTCGAAAACTTATACACGCTTTTATCCAGTTCTCCTTTCTTTGAAATCAGATACAAAAATATTCGATCGCAAAATTAAAGAAGTACCCATATTCACTTTTTTTTATCGTAAATGATGAAAAGAAAATGGTGAAAGTTTTATCGTGCTTCCACAATAAGAAGAATCCGGCTAAAAGACCTAAAGGTTAAATTTTACGAAATTCTAATTTTCTTAAAAAAATTCCCCACTTCTCCGCAAACGTTTTAGACTTCCCGAAAACCTAATTTTTCACTAAAAAATAGGCTTTAAAGCCACTTTTCTAGGTGTTTTCAAAGGCCTAAGTATATCAAACTCCAAATATTTTTTTATAATTTGGTAGGGTTGAGTGGCTTGCCAACAATGCGCTTACACATATTAAACCCATACAACCCAAGATGAACCAAAAAGCTCGTTTATCCTTTAGTCAAATTATCAACATGAATGTCGGGTTTTTCGGCATTCAATACAGCTTTGGCTTGCAGCAAAGTGCTGTCAACCCCATCTATGATATGTTGGGGGCGCAACCACATGAAATTCCTATTCTGAATTTAGCAGGCCCCATGACAGGTCTCTTGATTCAACCCATCATTGGAGCCTTGAGTGACAAAACATGGTCTCCAAGGTTTGGCCGAAGGAAGCCTTACTTTTTTATTGGTGCTGTTTTTTGTAGTATTTGCTTATTTCTGTATCCGTTCAGTAGCAGTCTTTGGATGGCTGCTGGATTACTCTGGGTATTGGATGCTGCTAACAATACTGCTATGGAGCCTTACCGGGCTTTAATTGCAGACACCATGCCCGAAGATCAGTTTGCCAAAGGATTTCTAACCCAAAGTTTTTTCACCGGGCTGGGAATTACTTTGGCCAATGTTTCTCTCTTTGTTTTTCAAAAATACATCCCTGGTACAGCTGGTTCTTTGCCTGTATGGGTGTATGCTTCCTTCTTTTTGGGGACCATCTGTTCCATCACATCGGTTATGTGGAGTATCTCAAAAACCACTGAAATTCCACCCACAGAAGAAGAATTGAAAGAATTACGAAAACATCAGGAAGGCAAACCAAACCTGGTGATTCAGTTTTTCTTGTCTATCATCACATCCTTATTGATTTACATTTATTTCGCCCTTTTATTGATACCCTCTATTTTTTCACGCGGGCTGATCAAAAGACAAATTGATGCGATCGAAAATAACCCAAGACTCTCTGTGCTTTTTGGGCAAAACTTGGAAATTGTCAATTCTATAGTTGTCATGCCTAAAGTGATGTGGCAGCTTGCCTTGGTGTATTTATTTCAGTGGTATGCGCTATTTGTTTACTGGCAGAATGCAGCAAAAAGTATTGCACAATCTGTATGGAAAACATCTCCTACAGCTGACATGAAGCTTTTTGAGGAGGCAGTAGGCTGGACAGGTCTCGTAAATGGCTGGTACAATATTGTCACCTTCCTTACAGCATTTGGACTCGTGGGGGTTGCCAAGAAATATGGGCCTCGAAAAGTGCACTTCGTTTGTTTGATCATGGCTGGAGTTGGCTTATTGATTTTCCCCTTTATTGAAAATAAATATTTACTATTTGCCCCAATGACAGGATTTGGAATAGCGTGGGCAAGTATGATGGGAATTCCTTACTTATTGGTAGTGAATGAAATTCCAAAAGAACGCTACGGCGTGTACATGGGCATCATCAACATGATGATTGTAATTCCTATGATTCTACAAACATTGACCTTTGGATTTATTTCCAAAAACTTCTTGGGCAATGATCCGGGAACTGCCATCCTATTTGCTGGTCTACTATTGCTTGGAGCCGCTGCGGCAGTGCTCCGAATCAAAGAAACGCACGATGTAGATACTATCAAGGCCCCTATGGGAGGGGGACATTAAAAAAAATTAAATACTATTCATTCTTTCTACCAACCATCAATTATGCCATCGACGATCACCCACAATGATTTCATTCTCCGAATCATTGCTAAATATGCGCTAAACATCCGTCCAAAAGACACTGCCGTCATTCAACGATTGGAAACTCATTTGGAAGTGATTGGCAAATTATTTTATGAGCTCTACAGCACCCATCCTCATAAGGATGAGCAATTTGAATTACTGATAGTCCAAGTCATTCAGCAGGGTCAAAATCGTGCTATGGATCTACAAGCGAGAGATAAAGAGAAAGCAACAAAAGACCATTGGTTTTTGAGTAATGAAATTGTAGGAATGAGCTTGTATGTGGACAGATTTGCAGGTAAGCTGCAAGATATGCCATCTAAGCTCCCGTATTTAGAGGATTTGGGCGTAAATTTCCTACACCTGATGCCGCTATTTGAAAGTCCTGAGGGAGAAAGTGATGGAGGTTATGCTGTCTCCAATTTCCGAAAAGTAGATACAAAATTCGGAAACTTACAGGATTTGGAAAAGTTGCGTAAACTCATGCATGAAAAAGGCATGTACCTGATGTTGGACATCGTACTGAATCACACTTCCCACAAACACGAATGGGCGGAAAAAGCGAAAGCGGGTGATCCCTACTATCAGAGCTTCTTCTACATGTACGATAATCGATGGATACCCAATCAGTACGAACAAAGCATGCCAGAAATCTTCCCTGAGGGAGCACCGGGCAACTTCACCTGGGTTCCCGAATGCAACCGATGGGTGATGACAGTATTTCACAATTACCAATGGGATTTGAATTACATGAATCCTATCGTATTGAAAGAAATGGTGGACAATGTCCTTTTTTATGCCAATTTGGGTGTAGATGTATTACGTGTAGATGCACCAGCCTTTATCTGGAAACAAACGGGCACCACCAGTCAAAACCTTCCTCAAGTACATAGTCTTTTGCAACTCATCAAACATTGTGTATTGGTAGCTGCACCAGGCATGGCGCTCTTGGGTGAGGCGATCGTCGCTCCTCAGGAAATCATCAAGTATTTCGGTACAGGACCTTACACCGCTAAAGAATGTGATTTTGCCTATAATGCTACACATATGGCTTTGCAATGGGATACCTTGGCCACCGGGGACACTGAATTATTGATGAGTGCACAGCATTTGATGCTTCAAAAACCTTATGGAACATCTTGGATCACCTACACCCGATGCCATGATGATATTGGCTTGGGCTATACAGATGAAATGATCCGAAGCATCGGTAAGAATCCTTATCATCACCGAAAATTCATCACGGACTTTTATTCGGGGAATTACCCCAACAGTCCTTCCAAAGGAGCATTATTCTCCTTCAATCCGAAAACAGGAGATGCCCGAATCAGCGGAACATTGGCATCCTTGTGTGGTTTGGAACTAGCACTTGAAACAAACAACACCTCTAAAATTGAAGAATCCATTCAGAAGATTTTGTTGATGCAGGCACACTCCCTAGTTTTGGGTGGATTACCTATGTTATTTTACGGGGATGAGATTGGCTATACCAACGATTACAGCTTCTATGATGATCCTGCCAAAAGTTACGATAACCGCTGGATGCACAGGCCTTTGATAGATTGGGAAAAAGCTGCCAATATTCAACTTGAAGGCACTGTTGAACAAAAGATTTACCAAGGCACACAAAAGCTGATTGCTATCCGTAAACAGCTCCCACAACTAGCTGACCTCAAAAATCTAGTTTGGTCCAGTCCTCAAAGCAACCATGTGACTGTCTTTTTGCGGGAAGATGAAGGAAAACGCTTCTTTGGCGCTTTTAACTTCAGCGCATATGCTACTCAAATCAGCTGGTATGCTTTCCGTGAATATACCGAAAAGCCTGAAAGATTGCTGGATCTCTGGAACGGAGTCACTCTTGAGGTAGGAATGGATCATGAATTCCTTCACTTTGAACCATATCAATTCATGCTATTGGAAGTACATTAAACCCAACATACGCAATAGATCTTCAATTACGAAACCTTCTATATGATTCCGATAAAAAAAAGGCCGCTCTTCAACTGAGCGGCCTTTTTATTTCTTTGCAATCAATCAATTATTTGATTTTAACTTCAAAGTAATACTCCTGACCAGAAGGATATACTCCAAGGATTACTACTTCTTCTCCTTTGTTGTCAGCAAGTACATTATTCAAATCTTCGGCACCAGAAATTCTATATCTTCCATCTGAACCAATTACAGAGGTAATGATAAAGCCAACTTTAGCACCTGATTTTCTCCATTCCTCATTATTGATACTGATAATGCTAGCTCCACCAGAAATACTCAAGCGGTTTTTCAAGTCGTCCTTGACATCTTCAAATATGATCCCTTCAAACGTTGCACGCTTCGGCAGTTCCTTTCTGATAATCTTTGTATCACCTGAAATATTTTTCAATGTTGCTTTTACCTTTGTTTCTTTTCCATTCCTTAAGTAAGCAACTTCTACTTTGTCTCCAGGTCTCTTTCTTGCAACCATTTCTTGCAGTCGGGCTACTGATTCTGTTTCCACACCGTCAATACCAACGATAATATCACCTTCCTTCAAACCAGCCTCTGCACCTCCGCTACCATCATTGACACCAGAAACATACACACCTCGAGAGACTCCTAAAGTCTTATTCAATTCCTCTTCCAGCTCAGGGTTGACATTTCTGATGGTAACTCCCAAAATACCTCTTTGAACAGTACCGTATTCCAGTAAATCATCCATTACTTTTTTCACAATAGACGTAGGCACGGCAAATGCATAGCCATTGAAGGTACCTGTACGAGAGGCAATCGCTGTATTGATACCGATTAATTCTCCTTTAAGATTCACCAAGGCACCACCAGAGTTTCCAGGATTTACCACAGCATCTGTCTGCAAGAAAGATTCAATCTGAAGGTTATTTTCTAAATCTCTTAAAATCCCAATATTTCTCGCTTTCGCAGAAATGATCCCAGCAGTAACGGTAGATGTCAAGTCAAATGGGTTACCCACGGCCAATACCCACTCACCAACCTTCACCTGATCTGAGTCTCCAAACTTCACGTATGGCAAGCCTTTGGCCTCCACTTTTAATAATGCTAAATCAGTGGTAGGATCCGTACCTATGACACGTGCAGTGTAGCGCGTATTGTCAGATAATGAGATATCTACTTTTGTAGCGTTTTCAATGACATGGTTATTTGTCACTATATACCCATCCTCAGAGATGATCACACCCGATCCTGAACTCTGTCCCTGCCTAGGGGCGCCTCTTCGATCTGGCTGTCTAAAACCAAAAAGCTCCTCTAGGGGATCCATACCTCTTTGCTGTTGAGCTACGGTAACTGAACTTTTGACATGGACAACTGCGGGTGTTACTTGCTCTGCAGAGGCTACAAAATTGATCCCTTCTGGCACAATAAACTTATCATCCGAAAGCCAATTGACCAAACTGGTGTTTTGCTTATCCGTAAAATTGGTTGCCGAATTTTGCTTGGACAGGTAGCTTGCCCCTGCCAATGCTATGATACCTCCGATCATAGAGGCGACAATGATACCTAGGAAAAACTGACCTTTATTCATATCCTGTAAATTTAAGTTCTTAATTTTGTACGTAAATCACTAAGCTACCGCAATCAAAAACCAAGCAAATTTAATTTTATGTCAGGGAGTTTAACAAGCTTTAACGTGAGAACAGTGCTTGCCGATTGTTGCTAAGGTATAACAAAAAATAATAGCTCAAGTTTCTAACATTTTAAAACTTTGTGGAATTCTGTTTACATTTAAAGAAAAAAATATGCTGCAAAGGCTTTTTTTAGTAGTCCTTACCCTTCAATTAATACTCGCTCAGCAACTTTTGTTGGGGCAGGTATCATCTCAGCAAGTCCTTACCCAAGGAAATACAGAAACAGTCCAAGCTCCTCAAGCTAGCTTGGAGCAAAATATTAAGAGAATTCAACAGTTCAATATTGCCATCAATTCCATCATCAGAGGTTTGGAGGCTGAAGTAGACACTACAATACTCGCTGACATTTTGCCAAGTGCCGAACGAATAGCAACTGTCATTCAGTCACGGCTTGACAGTCAGGAGTCTCGGATCAATCTTCGCTACATCAATGCCTTGGACAATTTACTTTCTGGTATCAAATCACAATTGAATGAAGCCGAAAAGCCAGTCTTGGTTAAAATGGAGCAACTTTTAGGATTTCGAACAGTCGTTGATTCCATTAAGACGGATGGAATTTGGCAGTTGGGCAAGGAAAGTACCATTGGATTTGAAGAATATACCCAAGCCAAGAAAGACCTTTCTAAAAAATTAGGGCAACTAGAAAAATCCCTTCAGGAAGCTCGCATGGTCAATGCCAATTACCTTAGCAGAATATCCAGAGTAAGCATTAATCTAGCATTGGTTGGAGAACGAATACAATCCCAACGGAGAACTCTTGAAAGGAGCTTACTTGATAAAGAAAACAACTACCTATGGGAAAAAAGGGATTTTCCAGACACAGAACGTCTCCTCGATATTTTCAAAGCTTCCCTAAGGTTCAACGGATTGATCGTTTCCCGCTACATCACCAGCCACATGGGAGTTTTATTTTTCCTATTGACCTCCATCGGGGTACTCTATTGGTGGACTAGTACGAACATCAAAAAAATCGAACAAGAAAAAGAATTTGCCTCTATCATACTGGGAAGGCTGGTTTACATTCACAAATTCACCTTAGTTGCTTCTTCTTTGCTAATATTGGCTATTTCACCTTTCTTTTTCACCAATCCACCTGTGACACTTTTTGCTGTTATTCTTTTCTTTATGGTCTCTTTTTCAGGAATATTACTCACCAATCGTATCAATAAACCCGCCTTGAAAGTATGGGGTGGTTTATTTATCTTATTTGTATTTAGCTTAATCAGCAATCTTTATTGGGAGATTAGCTACAATGAACGCTGGTATTTATTAGCCTTTGGTATTATAGCAATCCTATTAGGCTTACAACTGAAAAAAGTTATTGCAACGGATGCAGAAAACTCACTTCCCCCTTATCTGAGTAAAATCACCAACGTATACATTGGCTTCCAAGCAGTAGCCATTTTAGCGAATATTCTGGGGAGATTCAGCTTAGCAAAAATGCTCGGGATTACTGCAACCCTCAGCCTCATGCATGCGGTGAGTTTGTTGGTTTTTCTGATCGTAATTAAAGAAATGATTTACCTCCAAATAGAAGTCAGTCGAAAAAATCAATCAGAGTTTACCTCCATGATTGATTTTAAAGATATCCAACAAAGAATTACCAAGCTTTTTTCCCTATTAGCCATCGCCATTTGGGGGTATTATTTCTTTGAAAGTCTTTCCTTGCTTGATACGCTTTTGGAAGCAATCGGGAATTCTCTAGCCAAACCTCGCAACATCCTCAATGCCTCTTTTACCTTTGGGCAAGTAGCGGTGTTTATTTTAGTGGTCTATATTTCCTCCTTTTTAGCCAATAACGTAGCATATTTTGCTTCTATCAAAGACCAACAATATGCCGCGGCAAAGAAAAAAAGACTGGGTTCTGCAATCCTTTTATTACGACTGGGGGTGCTTTCTGTTGGCTTTCTGATTGCTATAGCAGCATCTGGCATTCCGGTAGATAAAATAGCCATAGTCTTGGGAGCTTTGTCAGTTGGAATTGGTTTTGGTCTTCAGACTATTGTCAATAACTTAGTTTCGGGCATTATTTTAGCTTTCGAAAAACCCATAGAAATTGGCGATATCATTCAGGTAGGCACTATAGAAGGAACCGTCAGTGATATAGGGATCCGTGCATCCAAAATCAAAAATTACGATGGGGCAGAAATCATTATCCCCAACGGAGACCTACTAGCACAACAACTGACCAACTGGACGCTTTCAGATAAAAAAAGAAGGGTTGAATTAATTATTGGAGTCGCCTATCAATCAGATCCTGATTTAGTCACACAACTCATCTATGAGCAACTGACACGAGAAGGAATCTTGACACTACCTGTACCAAGGGTATATTTACAAACCTTTGCAGATAACTCAATAAATTTCCGAGTGCTATTTTGGGTTGATGACATTGATGTATGGATCATCATCCGGGATGAAGTCATGCGCGCTATATTCAAATCTTTTAAGACAAATAACATTGAAATTCCTTTCCCTCAGCGCGACCTACATATCAAATCCTATCCTGGAGTAATCAAAGAATCAGTAATCAAACCCACAGACCAAAAAGGACCATCAGAAGAAGATAGTCAATAAAAAGCATCCTCAAAATGCTTGAAATGATAGTTGTTGCGCTGATCCTTGTATACACCAACTATATCAAAGCGGATATCCCTGTGCCAATCCTTCTGATGAATGTAATGGTCGGCAGCTTTGACGAGAAGTTTACGTTTGGTGCCATCCACAAATTCTTCTGCATAGCCAAAGCCTGTCCCACTCCTGAACTTCACTTCCACAAATACTAACAATCCCTGGTATTCAAAAATCAGATCTATCTCAGCATGTCCGTGCCTGTAATTGGCATCTCTGAAAATATAGCCCTTGCCCGTCAACCATTCCTTGGTCAATTCTTCCGCAAGCTTTCCTTGTTCGTTGTGTGCTGCCATCGGTATTATTGTTACTTTTGAAAAATAGTTGAAAATAGATCCTGAAAACACATTTCAGAACCTACCTTCGTCTGTACGTGTTTCCTAACAAACTTCTACGAAATCCGTGAATCAAGTTATCAATAAAAAAGTAAAATTTCTAGACCTGGGCCTCAAGGACTACAAAGATTGTTGGGATTATCAAGAATCCATCTTTGGAAGTATTGTCACCCGAAAGATAGACAATAGAAAAGCTGCTCCAGAAGCGCAGGTAGCTACGGAAAACTATCTGCTTTTTGTGGAGCACCCACATGTCTACACCTTGGGTAAAAGCGGCGAGCTTTCCCACTTACTATTGGACGAAAAAGGTTTAGAAGAAAAACATGCTACTTTTTACAAAATCAACCGAGGGGGTGACATCACTTATCATGGGCCTGGTCAATTGGTAGGGTACCCCATTTTGGATTTGGAAAACTTTTTTACCGATATCCATAAGTATTTACGATTGCTGGAAGAAGCAATTATATTGACCTTAGCTGACTATGGCATAGCTGCTGGGAGAATCGATGGACTCACTGGTGTATGGTTAGATCATGTGGAACAAAAGAATCCACGGAAAATCTGCGCCATGGGTGTCAAATCCAGTCGCTGGGTGACCATGCACGGCTTTGCCTTCAACGTCAATGCTGACCTCACTTATTTTGGCAATATAGTCCCATGTGGCATCGCCGATAAGGCCGTAACCTCCTTACATCTGGAATTGGGAAGGCCCATGGATGAGTCAGAAGTCAAGGAAAAAGTCAAAAATCACTTGGTAGAGTTGTTTGGGATGGAGTTGATTTGAGATTTTAGATTTCAGATTTTAGGGGACCGAACGTTGAGAAAATGTTCAGTGAGCATTTTTTGTGAGGGGCCAGGCAGCAGGGGAGGAAACAATTTTTTAGTTTCATATTTATTTTTTAGTTTAGAGAAATTAAATTTTATGCTGATTCAATTTTCTCAGTTTTTAGAAGTTATTGTGAAAAATCTGTCACGTTATCTGGCTTTACTAGTGTTTGCAGCTTGTTCCTCAGGGAATAATCAAAAAACTGCGGTGGTCATCAAACTATCCCCCGAAACAATAGAAGTCCCAACTATCGACTTCGCCTCCTCTAACCCTGGAATGATTCACCTTTTTGATTCAGATTCGGGCGAACATGTAATGATTTACAATCACGTTATTAAAAAACTTCAGATTTCTTCATTTCCAGAAGGAAAACTCAAACTTACTATCCCTCTTGAATTTGACAACGAAAAACGGTCAAGGCGCTTTACTGGAGGAACCTTAATAGGAAATGATTCCATTTTTGTTACATTTTACCCTCCTGCATTAGGGATGATCAACTTTGATGGTGAATTGCTTTGGGAACAGACCTTACCCGAGGGAAACTATAGAGTTTCTCATATCGGAAATGGAAGCATGATTCCACTATTCAAGTCTCATAACAGGATATTTGGAGCCCAACCATTTCTCATGGACCATCATCGGATGAGCACAAGTGATATCCAAAAACAATCACTAGTGTACAGCGCTAGTTTAACAAGTGATGAGGCTGCATGGCATGAAGTCTACTATGCTTTAGATTACTGGGAACAGGGGAAAAAACTATCTTACTTCTCTTGGGCAAAGCGGGCTGACTTGATTTATATCGCCCCCTTTTATGACCATAGCATTCAGGTTTTTGACACCAAAACCAACCTAGTAGTGGCCACAAAAGAAGTGAAGTCCAAGCATATTGAAAAATTCAATGTTGTAAATGAACTACCTGCCAATCCCGATAAGGCCATTATCGAAACACTGGAATCCGATCAATACGAAACATTTTTGTACGATCCTTATCGAGACGTGTTTTATAGAATCTTTCTCCCGGGTTATCCCATAGAAAAAGCCTTCAACACTGATCAGCTTCGTTTGATGGAGCGATCCAGGCCATTGACAGGGATTATGGTTTTGGATAAGGAATTGAATGTCCTAGCGGAACACCTATTTGAAGCCTTTGAAGTACATTCTTCGGACAACTTCCTCGTTGGAAAAGCAGGCCTGTACGTTTCTACTAACAATATGAATCGGGATGATTTCAGTGATGACTTGATGAGCTATAAGCTTCTGACATTGGAGTTTTGAGTAAATTAGCAGATTATGAAAACCGTGGAAATAAACTTGGACGAGAGTAAGCTCAATGAAACCAATGAACTACGAAAAAGAATGGGAATGACGATGGCCGAATATGTCTCAGAAGCATTGACCCTATACAATCAATCTCAAAGCCGAAGACTATTAGAAGAAAAACTTCACTTTGAATCCAAGTTGGTATGGAAGGAATCCATCAAGGTATGTAGGGAGTTTGATGAACTTAGTTAGAATTTTCAAACCTATCCATTAATCTCACAATTGTCCTTGACCTTTCAAATCCCTAACTTTGGGGCCTGATTAAATTACTGCATGAAAAAAGATATTAACTTTCACCCGGTTACGGGGGTGAAACTTGCCATAGCCAAAGAGGAAGTTGAGGGACAGACAGAATGGGGCGTGTATATCATCAACCATAACCTGATCGAGCTACATACGGTCATGATCACCTCCAAAGGCTATGGGACCATAGACGGAGAAGAGCGTAAGACTTCTACGCTCCGACATGTCATCAAAGAACTAGGAGCCCAGTCTATCGCAAAAATCGAACCTATTGACCCTGCCTTGTTTGCTTTGACCAATGAGTTTTGGGTCAGCTACTATATCCTCGACCAAATTTTTGATAAAAAATTCGTCTTTGTCCAAGGCAGCATGGAGCCCCAACATATTCAACATATCCAAGAGCTCGGCCTGGATGGCGTGTTGCATAGCTGATAGATTAAGTACTTAAGTTACATACTCGGCTAGGAAACTTCTTCAAGTTGCGTTAATTTCAATCAATCAATAAGAGCAGCTATGAACGATTTTTTAGGACAGTTAGCAGAAATTCTTTTTTTGGACATCGAGACTGCAAGTTTGGAGGAAAGCTTTGATACACTCCCTCCAAGGTTGCAAGAGGAATGGCTCAAAAAAGAAAAACTTATACAAGCAGATCCTACACAAGAGCGAGAACCTGGCAGCTTATTCTTCCAAAAAGCGGGCATCTATGCCGAGTTTGGAAAGGTCATCTGCATAGGTGTTGGCTATTTCCATTTTGTAAAGGGTGAGGACAAACTGGAATTCCGTACCAAAAGCTTCTATGGAGATGATGAATATGAGCTACTAGCAGACTTTTGCACGCTCCTCAGCAAAAAGCGCTGGACTCTATGCGCACACAATGGAAAGGAATTTGACTTCCCCTACCTGAGCAGACGAATCCTGATCAACCGCTTACCACTGCCCGAGCCCTTGCAGTTGGCTGGGAAAAAACCTTGGGAAATCCGACATTTGGACACCCTGGAGTTATGGAAATTTGGAGATTACAAGCACTATACCCGCTTAGAGCTATTAGCTTCTGTTTTTGACATACCTACCTCCAAAGACAGCATCGATGGTTCACAAGTCAATCAGACCTATTATCAGGACAAAAACCTTCACCTCATCAAAGATTACTGTCTCAAAGATGTCCTCGTAACTGCTCAAATCTACCTGGCCTTCCAGGGCTTACCCCCCGACCTCGATATGGAAATCATCAATAGAGACGAGGATTAACTCCAGTTTTGAACTCGTTCATACTTTTTATCAAAAAAACATACCATATTGTTTTACAGCAATTTAACTCGTGATAGTTCAAAATTTAGTACGAGATATTTCAAAATAACCTAAAATACAAATCAAAATTATCTATGATATATTTCAAAGTTATATGTATGATAATTCAAAATTCAACTTGTGATATTTCAAAATTCAATGTACATTTGAAGCACAAATGACACTGATTACCAGACATATAGTCCAGACAATAAAAGATACCCTCCAGATGTATCCCATATTGGCGCTCACCGGCCCAAGACAATCCGGTAAAACAACACTTTTGAAAGAGCTATTCCCAGATTTTAGATACATAAGTTTAGAGAATCCCGACAACAGAAACTTTGCCTCCACTGATCCCAATGGTTTTTTGGAAGAGTTTCATTCTAAAGTAATTTTCGACGAAGTACAACGAGTGCCCGAACTATTTTCTTATTTGCAAAGCAGCGTTGACAATAGAAATCGAGCAATGGGACTGTATGTCCTTTCGGGCTCTCAAAACTTCCACTTGATGCACAGCATCACGCAGAGTTTGGCTGGCAGAGTCGCAATTTTCAAGCTGTTTCCCTTAGATTTCAATGAAATGAAAGGGGCACAACTCATGGAAGATGACTTAATCGACTTATCAATCAAAGGCTTCTACCCGGGCGTCTACGACCGAAATATCCCGCCAAAAGTATTCTATTCCAACTATATAGAAACCTACTTAAATAGGGACATTGGAGAATTGGTCGCCATCAGAGATTTAAAGCTATTCCAAAACTTTATTGCACTCTGCGCGACGCGGGCTGGACAGCTCTTGAACCTGAATGGATTGGCCAATGATTGCGGAATCAGTCAACCGACTGCCAAAGCATGGCTCTCTGCATTAGATCAAAGCTACATCACATTCCAATTGTACCCCTACTACAAGAATTACAGTAAGCGGGTCATTAAAACGCCCAAGCTGTACTTCTACGATACAGGATTGCTGTGCCATCTGCTAAAAATCAATTCCCGAGAAAAACTGATCAAAAACCCCATCAAAGGTGCTGTCTTTGAAAATATGATGATTGCAGAATATGTCAAACAAATGCATCACCAAAACAACGTACAGGACATTTGGTATTGGAGAGATGTATCAGGTAATGAAGTGGATCTCTTGGTCGACCATGGCGAAAACTTGGAAATCATTGAATTCAAAGCTACCCAAACGATCAAATCAGACATGTTTGATGGTCTATCCAAATTTGAAAGCATATCTCAACTCTCCAATTTGGACAAAAAGCTTGTCTACAGTGGGACAGCTTCTCAAAATAGGTCAATGGGGAAATTAATTTCTTGGAAGGATTTTGGGCCATCATACAAGTGATTACGGCACAAGCAATGACTGACTACCTTAGGGTGAAGGCTCTCATGGAACTAATTATGACAAAATTGCCTTTTGTTACTAGCCAAAAGTTTTTCAACTTTGATACGAACTACGATATTGTTCAAATGAACTGTTTTTGAAGCATGAATATCACCCAAGGCTACAAAACAGAAGAAATCACAAAAGCTTCACCTGTTTTTTTACCATCACGGTAAAACAATCCTTATATTAAACACAAAATCAAATACTCATTTTTATGGGAAGAAAATCAGACAACAAAAGCCAACGCGGAAAGAAGAATAGCGGGAAGGTTTTAGACACCGCACAGCTGGCAAAAAAAATATTGAATTTTTTAGACAACCATTACGGGCAAGAATTCAATGCAAAACAAGTAGCTAAAAAGCTAGAAATAAGAGATAGCCTCAACAAAGGTTCAGTAGAACCTATATTGCACAAACTGACAGCAGCAGGGTCGGTTTCCAAAAACCCTCGAAATTACTTCAGTTCGACCAAAGAACCTGAATTCATTGAAGGCACAGTAGATTATGTAAACCCTAGGTTTGCTTTTATTAAGCCAGACGCCAAACATAACCTTACAGAGGATATTATGGTAAAAGAGGCGGACCTCAAGCATGCGTTGGACGGAGACAGAGTTCGTATAATGGTATTTCCTGTAAGAGGAAACAGCGGTAGACAAGAAGGAAAAGTACTTGAAATTCTCGAACGTGTACGGGATGAGTTTGTCGGAAGGGTAGAAATCTCCCCCCGTTTTGCCTTTGTAGTACCCGATTTCAGAAAAATGCACCAAGATGTATTTGTGCATAAAGGTGATCTTTTAGGGGCGGAACACAATCAAAAAGTAGTAGTCAAGCTCACCGAATGGAGGGAAGATGATAAAAATCCAACAGGAAAAGTCGTTCGCGTACTAGGTAAATCCGGAGAACATGAGGTAGAAATCCACTCCATCATGGCAGAATTCGGCTTGCCATTTGAATATCCTGAGGAGCCTGTACAGGAGGCGGAAGCTATACCTGAAGCAATACCTCAATCGGAAATCGATAACCGTCGGGATATGCGAGACGTTCCGACCTTTACCATTGACCCACACGATGCCAAAGATTTTGATGACGCCATATCTTACCGTATACTGGACAATGGCAACTATGAAATCGGCGTACATATCGCAGATGTCACTCACTATGTCAAGCCCAAAACTTCCTTGGAACGCGAAGCCTATGAACGGGCAACATCCGTGTATTTGGTAGACAGAACTATCCCCATGCTTCCCGAGCGTCTAAGTAATGGATTATGTTCGCTAAGGCCAAATGAAGATAAGTTGACCTTCTCCTGTGTCTTTGAAATGAGTGAAGAAGCCAAAGTTGTGAATTCTTGGATAGGTCGTACAGTCACACATTCCAATAGGCGATTTGCTTATGAAGAAGGGCAAGAAAATATTGATAATCAATCAGGAGACTTCTATCAAGAGTTGACTATCCTGAATGACCTAGCCAAAAAACTGCGGAAGAAACGCTTTGAAACTGGAGCTGTAAATTTTGAAACGGTGGAAGTGAAATTTAAGCTAGATGAAAAAGGAACTCCCTTGGGTCTCGTAGTTAAGGAGCGAAAAGATATCCATAAGTTGATTGAGGAGTTTATGCTCTTGGCAAACCGTACGGTGGCTGAATTTATTTATCACAAGAATAAGGGGAAGGATACCTTTGTCTACAGGACTCACGATAATCCTGATATAGAGCGTCTAGAAACCTTTGCTGGATTTGCAAAGCGTTTTGGTCATGAATTGAAAGTTGCGGAGGGTTCGCAGATATCCAAAGCACTCAATAAGCTGATGGACGCTATTATTGGCAAGCCCGAACAAAATATTTTAGAGCAATTGGCGATCCGGAGTATGGCTAAAGCCAAGTATACCACCGAACCCAAAGGGCACTTTGGATTGGCTTTTAGTCACTACACTCATTTTACCTCCCCTATCCGAAGGTATCCGGATATGATGGTGCATCGCTTGTTGCAACACTATTTGGATGGGGGTAAGTCGCCACAATCAGACGACTGGGAGGATAAATGTCTGCATTCATCTGATCGAGAAAAAAGAGCAGCTGACGCAGAGCGTGCTTCTATCAAATACAAGCAGGTGGAGTACATGTCACTAGCGGAAGACAAAGACTACGAAGGGATCATTACGGGAGTGACAGAATGGGGTGTCTATGTTGAAATCACAGAAACCAAGTGTGAAGGAATGGTGAAAGTCTCTGAAATGAACGATGACTACTACGATTTTGACGAAAAAAACATGCGATTAATTGGGAGCAGAACAAAAAAAATCATCACTTTGGGAGACAAAGTGGTAGTCAAAGTTGTTGCTACCGATATTAATAGAAGAACCATAGACCTGGAATTTGCCGATAATGAACCAACCCGCAAACGACGTTAATCAGATTTTAAAGGATTTAGAACAACATATCCAACAGTACACGTACGGAACATCCCCTCAAGAGCTTTACGAACCCATCAGCTACTTGATGAGTTTGGGAGGAAAAAGGATACGCCCCTTACTCACGCTGTTGGCCTACAGCTTGTATAAAGAGGATTACCAAAAAATCCTGACCCCTGCTGCTTCGGTGGAAGTTTTTCACAATTTCACTTTGATGCACGATGACATCATGGACAATGCTCCTTTGAGAAGAGGAAAAGCTACGGTACATGAAAAATGGAATCCCAATACAGCTATTCTCTCTGGGGATGTCATGCTTGTCAAGGCTTACGATATGCTCTTAGAAATTGAGCCAAGTTTACTCCCCCTTTGCTTGCGTCTATTCAATCAGACAGCTGCCGAAGTCTGCGAAGGACAGCAGCACGATATGAATTTTGAAAGTTTGACACAGGTAGGTGAAGAAGCTTACATCGATATGATTCGCCAAAAAACAGCGGTGTTACTAGGTTTTGCTTTACAATTCGGTGCTTTACTAGCCGGTCAGTCTGAGGCAGAGAGCCAAAAACTCTACGATTTTGGAGTCAATATAGGCATAGGATTTCAGCTGAAAGATGATTTGTTGGATGTCTATGCAGATAAAGCCAAGTTTGGGAAGCAGGTAGGTGGAGACATTATCGCCAATAAGAAAACTTTCCTCCTCATCAAAGCCAAAGAACTGGCCACAGGAGCTGATGCAGTAGCATTGCAGAACTGGATAGATGCCAAGATTTTTGACAAAGAGGAGAAAGTCCAAGCAGTTACGGCAATTTATGATCGTCTAGGCATACAAGAATTGACCGAGGTCAAAATGCAGGAATACTTTGAACAGGGATTTGCCCAGCTAGATACTGTACAGGCAGATAATCCAACTGCTTTGCAAAACTTGCGTACCATTACTCAGGACCTGATTAATCGGGAAAAATAACATGGAAATCACTGCTACGCTTGTCCTGATAGGAATCACCGTATTGACCTCCTATCAGGCATGGAACAAGCCAGACTTGCTCAATCGCTGGATGTTTACGCCCTATCTGATCAAAAACAGAAATCAATGGGATCGCTTCGTCCTATCAGGATTTATCCATAAGGATGGCATGCACCTGTTTTTCAATATGTTTACCTTTTACTTTTTTGGAAGCACGATTGAATACTTTCTCACGTATCGGTTAGGATTTGGTTTAGGTATTGTGACCTATGTACTATTTTATGTAGGAGCTATAGTGATCGCAGACATCCCCACGTTCTTGAAGCATCAAGGTAATAGCTATTACAGAGCTTTAGGAGCTTCTGGCGGTGTGGCGGCAGCTGTTTTTGGCAGCATTATCCTACGCCCTTTATCGGATATTTGCTTGTTTGGATTGATTTGCCTGCCTGGGTTTGCTTTGGGAGGGATGTTTTTGATTTACACCATTGTACAAGCTAAAAAAGGTCATGATGGAGTCAATCATGATGCGCATTTGTACGGAGCCATCGCAGGTATTCTCTTCATTCTACTCATTTTCCCATCAAGTGCGGGGATGTTTTGGGAACAATTAAAAAGCTTCCGATTATTCTAACCGGAAGCTTTTTCTAGGGTCAATATCAATCAATATCCTATATCAACTAATATCAAAAGTTCTTAGAGCCTCTAGAAGGTAAATTATTTCCCCTTCTGCAATTGCCTTACATTTTTATCCACTACAGCTCTCAACATGGTGTTCCAACGATCTTTAGCCTTCTCTTCCGAGAATACATCTGGACCTGGAATACCTACGCGCATACCTAAGGTTCTTTCTGCTGTTTTGCCTGTACCCGAGATATTTAGATAAATATCTACTGCATTGATAACAGGTGTAAATCTCAATAATTTATCAATTGACTTTCTGATTTGTTCTTGTAGCCCCGCTGGCACATCTATTTGTGGCGCTTGTACATCTACCTTAATTCCTCGGTAATTTTCTGTGTAATTCATCTCGTAAAAGGATTTATTATGTGAATCAAAATTATAAATAGTATTTAACAAAATATATGACAAAGATCATATAAGGACGTATTTCTCATACTCAGGTTTCCAAATTTGATAAATAAGCCTCCACTAAAGACCAATAGAGAAAAAGAAATCTCTTCAGTAAGCGAAGGCTCTTTTTCTCTATCTATCAACATGAATATGAGAGGTTATATTACTTCACCTCCTTCATGCTGTTTTCAATCAATAATTTTAAGTGGTCCTTATGAGCTTTGGAAGAAAGATCTCCACCTGCATTCGACACTTTCGCTTTGATATAATTCAAATTATACAAAGCAGAAGATCTTGCTAAGTGATTGTAGCGAGCACTTCCCGAACCGGCAACCATACCTTTCAGGGTGTTTACATATTCTACTTGAAGATTTTGTCTGAAAGAGTTGACATTTCCACTGATATCAGCATCAAAGATGGCTTTTGTCAAATCATTCATATAGGTCGCCAAGTTGTACTTATTGCCATACAATTCAGAATCCACCATTCTTTGTAAGGTGTTGGGGTGGGTCAAGTGTGCCAACACACTTCTTTGGGCTCCTAATACTTGCAGATGGATTTTTGGATCTTCTGGACCAGAAAAGAAGTCAAAACCTCTCCGCTGTCTAGCCAAGTAGTTGATCAAATCATTGGGAATGTCAAAGGCATTGGGAGCAAACATGTATTTATTCAAGGCGTTCAACGCTCTTTTTTGATCCTGTAAGCTTACAGGAGTGTAAGGCTGTGTAGCGCCTTCCTGACCTGCCATGGCTCTATCCACATATACACCGGCAATAAAACGTGACATCACACCACCTGCTGTCGCATACTGATTCATCAAGATACCGTATGCCTGTACCAATTCTTGATACGACTGCCCATCTTTAGTGTACTTTTCTTTAATTTCCCCCATCAACTTCTTAGAGGTTTCCATCATATGGATAGAATATCCAATTTGATCGTTGGAAAGGTCGCCAATCATCACCCGAGGGTCAATCGCTTTCCCTGGAGCTCGCATATCATCCGCATCGTTACCAAAAGTCAATTCTGGACGGGTAGACTTAGCTAAGATAGCGTCCATTTCCTGTTGGGTTTTGACAGGAGTGTACCCAAACTCGATCGCCCATACATCGTAAGGACCTACAGTGGTACTGAAGTAATGGCCCTGCTTGGATTTATCTGGCGCTAAGTTGATCGCCATATAATCCATCACAGAACCTGCCAATGCTTTCCCTTGGATAAAATCCTTATCTGCCAATTGCGCAGGTGAAAATAGCTGGGAGGCTTTCATGTTATGGTTCAAGCCTAAGGTATGACCCACTTCGTGCATCAAGAGCTCTTCCATCGCTTCCTTTTTCATTCCCTCCATCTCATAATCTGAAGCACCACTTGCTCTCAAAAATGCTTGTCCAAACATCATATTATTCTGCAAATGCATCCCCACAGTACAAAAATGCCCATTATGCCAAGTACCCATGGTTTGCTCTGAAGCGGCTGTTTCCCCGAAAAGTTCATTGTATACCACTCGGTTGGTATGGTACACAAATTCCAACATGATATCAGAACCTAGGATTTGGCCTGTTCTTGGATTGACAAAGCTAGGGCCATAACCACCAAAAGGAGGATTTGGAGAACTTGTCCAACGCAAGACATTGTATCGAATATCTCCCGCATCCCAATCTGCATCATCTGGCTGAATATTTACTTGGACTGCATTCTTAAATCCAGCTTTCTCAAAAGCCTTATTCCATTCCAATACTGCATTTTTGATCGTTTCTCTCCATTCATGAGGCGTAGAGTTCTCAATCCACCATACAATTGGCTCCACAGGCTCAGAAAGAGCCGCATTAGGATCTTTCTTTCTCAAATCCCAGCGATGAATTACATCCCTGTAAGGAGTCGCTGAGCTGGATGTCATATCTGTAACCTTGGTAGTAAAATAACCCACGCGTGGGTCTTCAAACCTTGGCTCATAGCCATTGTCAGGCAATTCAATTAAACTATGGTACACTTTGATGGAAACATTCCTACCATCCGTCACCGCATCCGAACCTCCATTCAAGACCGAAGGATTGGTATACACATACTCTACTGCCAAGTCAGAGTTTTTTTCATAGGACCTGATAGCTAGTACTTTTGTTTTCTCGCCATCCAAATTCCCTAACTTAAAAGACATGGGAGACTCCCCTGGAAAAGGAGGTCTTTTGATCATCCCAAAAGTTTCTTTCAAGAATAAATTATCAGCTTTAATTATCAGAATACCAGCATCTGCATCTTCAAATTCAATTTTAGCCGAAGCCATGATAGCTGGACTTATATTGGCATCAGCAGAGCGGCTCAGTGGGTTTTCCGGATCGAAGTAAAAGGAAGTGTTTTGCTGAACAAACTCTACTCTGTTGAAATAGCGCTCAACTTTGAAAATCTTGTTGTCCCCATAAGAACCCCTGAAGGCCCCTGCTTCTGTAACACCATCACCGATTTGAGAAAAATACAGGTACTCATTGCCCAACTGATCTTTTTTAATCAGCATTTTCATTTCTCCACTCGTGGTGTCCTGATAGAAAGTAAAAAGGCCTTCAAACTTTTGATGTCCTTTGACCACATCTTCTAATTTCTTTTTCTCTGGCTTCTTCTCAGCAGCAGGAGCAGCTGTGGCCGCAGGAGCATTTTTTTTGCTCTTTTTTTGTGCAAATGCCTCATCTGTGGGCATCATCACCACTCCCATTGCTAGCATGGCAAGCAAAAGGCAGCGTTGAGTTGTTCTCATCATAAAGTATGTTCTCTGAATTGGTTGACTTTTAACTAATCCTTAAAAATACAGCGAAAAAATTTAATATTGCCTTCTCCAGCCCTCAATCCAAGGTCAATTTTTGAAATATTAACAAAAAAATCCCCTATCTCAAGCGACAGGGGATTGGAGTTAATTGATTGAATAGTCAGACCTATCGGGAACGGTCAATTTTCAATTCCTCTTTTATCGTATCTATACTCATCAAATTAGCAATTTGATTTTTTTCAATTGCTCTGAACTTTGCCAATTGCGTATCTATCTGACGAGTAATCTCTTCTCTTACTTCCTCTGCACCGTCGGTAGGTCTGTATTCACCCGTACCCACGATCACATTCAGATGGGCCAACTTGTTATTGAGGCGGATTGGATAATTCAAAGGATCCTGTCCACTGCGATTTTGTGTTTGATACAACTCTTTTTCGATATCGGAAATGGATTTCACAAGGGGTTCTAATCTGCGTTTTTGTCTCGCATCTTTTGCCATCATTTCCTCCATTACTTCCCGATACTTACGAATCAGGATAATGGTTTCATGTGTTTCGGTTAATTTATCCCTCACTTGAAGCAAGAAATCAAACTGTGCCTGCAAATCCTCTTGGGTGGATTCATACCGCAGATCGGGTAGTACTTTGAAGCCCTGCTCTTGAGTCACTCCATCTACAATCATACGAACGGTATAGTCCCCAGGTACCACCTTAGGCCCTCTCAAAGGACCTGACCACATGATCATTCCATCAAAGCCTTTGGCATCCGGTAATCGGAGATTCCAGTTAAACTCGTTGGAGCCTACTTTGTATTTTAAGGTATCTTTTTCAATTCCTTTGGAAGAATAGGCCTTCAAGACCTGCTTTTGTTTATCCAAAAACTCTATCCTTACCTCTTCTGTTGGTTCCTGATTCAACTGATAATACACCAATACTCCTCCAGGCCTATTGGTGCCTGCCGTTTTAGATGCCCGTCTCACCCCATCTAGTCTGTATGAGTCCTGGGGACGAAACAAATGGAATGGTTTGCTAGCTACCTCATTGGAAAGCTGATGCAATACTGTCAAATCATCAATAATCCAAAAACTTCTGCCCTGAGTGGCTGCAATGAGGTTGTTTTCTTTGATTGTCAAATCGGTGATTGGTACAATAGGTAAGTTCAATTGAAATGATTGCCACGATTCTCCATCGTTGAAGGAAACATACATCCCTGTCTCTGTCCCTGCATAAAGCATCCCTTTTTTGACAGGATCTGCTCTTACCACCCTTGTGAAATGTTGTTCATCGATTCCGTCTACAATTTTGATCCAAGTTTTACCAAAATCTACTGTTTTAAATAAGTATGGTGCGTAATCTCCATTTTTATAAGCGGTGGCTGCAAAATAGAGTCCTCCTTCTTCGAAAGGATGCCCTTCCATACTATTGATTTGAGTCCATTCTGGTAAATCTTTTGGGGTTACATTTTCCCAAGTTTTCCCATTGTCTTTAGACACATGCACCAAGCCATCATCGGAACCTGCCCATAAAACCCCTTTTTTCAAAGGTGATTCGGTAGCTGCAAAAATGGTTGAATAATATTCCACGGATGTATTATCCTTGGTAATCGGTCCTCCCGACGGACCTAACTTTTCTTTAGCATTTCTGGTCAAATCCGGACTAAAAGTCTCCCAAGATTGCCCTCCATTGGTAGATCGATGAAATTGATTGGAAGTAGTATATAGTACTTTGGGATCATGAGGAGAATAGAAAATAGGGAAGTTCCACTGGAACCTATACTTCATTCCTTCTGCTCCATGACCCATAGGGTTGTCGGGATACACATTTACATTTCTTTTTGCTCCAGTACGATGATTCAACATTTGAAGTAAACCTCCATAATTACCACCGTAAACAACGTCATTGTCCAAAGGATCTACAGCCAACCATCCCGATTCAGAACCTGCACTTACTTCCCAATCATTCTCTGTAATTCCTGCACCTTCGTTTCTATGTGCAATACGCATGGTAGAATTATCTTGCTGTGCACCGTAGATTCTATAGGGGAAGTGATTATCTGTCGTCACTCTATAAAACTGTGCAGTAGGCTGATTCATATAGGTAGACCACTGCTTGCCCCCATCAAATGACACTTGTGCACCGCCATCATCGGCGATGATCATGCGCTGATTATCCGAAGGATCTATCCACAAATCATGGTGATCTCCGTGCGGTGCATTGGAACTCTTAAAGGTTTTGCCTCCATCAGTAGATTTGTGATAGCTCACATTGAGTACATATACGGTATTCTCATCCTGAGTATCCGCATAAAGACGTGTATAGTACCAAGCGCGCTGTCTGAGATTACGATCTTCATTGGTTTTTTCCCAGGTATCTCCTCCATCGTCAGAGCGATATACCCCTCCATCTAAATTCTCGACAATTGCCCACAAGCGATTAGAATTTACCGGGGAAACTGTAATCCCCATAATCCCTAAAGTCCCCTCAGGTAGACCTTTGTTCCGAGAAATCTCTGTCCAGTTTTCTCCTCCATCGGTACTTTTAAACATCTTGGAGCCGGGACCACCACTTTCCAAACTGTAAGGTGTCCGCTTCAATTCCCAGGTCGATGCATACATTACTTCCGGGTTATTAGGATCTAAAATCAAATCCACCGCTCCTGACTGCGGGTCTACAAATAATTTTCTTTCCCAAGATCTACCACCATCCGTCGATTTATATACGCCCCGCATTTGAGTGGGCTTAAAAATATCTCCCAAAACCGCAGCATATACCACATCTGGATTGGTAGGATGTACACGAATTCGAGAAATAAATCTTGTTTCTTCCATCCCTAAAGACTCCCAAGATTTCCCTGCGTCGGTACTTTTCCAAAAACCGTAGCCATAGGATACATTTCCCCGAACTGTCTTTTCGCCACCTCCTACATAAATGATATTCGGATCTGAAGGAGCTACGGTAACTGCCCCGATGGAGCCACCAAAGTAGCCATCAGACACATTGGACCAAGAACTCCCTCCATCTGTAGTCTTCCAAACACCTCCACCGGTAGCGCCAAAGTAAAAGGTATTACGGTCGCCAATAACTCCAGACACAGCCGCCGAGCGACCTCCACGGTGAGGCCCCACCAGCCTCCATTGGACTGCATCGTATAGTGTTTCATCGTACGTTTGCGCTTGCACCTCTGCAAATGCACCGAGTCCTAGCAACAGGAATGCAGCACAAAAGATCTGTAAAATTCTGTTCATAGCATGTAGGTTAATGTTTTATTAGGGAAATTAATCCAAAGGAAGGGAATTATTGCATAAAAAATGATAATTGGTCAAATGAACATATAAAAAAAGCGTGGAAAAATTTCCACGCTTCAATTTTAGCCTAGCGGACTTTATCGTAGAGTTTTTCCAAATGAGGAATCCCTCTTTCCATCCATTCGGGCGCATCTTTACCCATCAAATGATAGTCAAAATATTGCTTCATACGGATTTGAAAATCCTTTTGATTGGCTTCAATCCCTAGGTGATGGCCTTCATTAGGATAAGACAAGAAAATTACCTCTTTATCCATCCTTCTAGCTGCATTGTAAAGCTCTAAGCCTTGAGCCCAATCCACAGCTCCATCCTTGGTGCCATGCAAAATCATGAATGGGGTTTTAATATTGGGCACATGGTACATAGGGTTTTCTCGGTTATAATCTTCCCGATGTGTCCAAGGAGTCACTCCTCTACCCATGCGCACCTGACCGATTTCCATGATTCCATGATGTACCGTACCCGTACTTGCATACAGATTATTATAGAAACTTTCCAAGTTGGTCGGAGGGGCACCTGTCACAATACATTTAAACATATCTGTCTGCGTCAGGATAAAAGATGTTTGATAACCTCCCCAAGAATGACCCTGCAAGCCGATATTATCTTTATCAGCGTAGCCCAACTCAATCAGCTTATTGGCTGCAGAAGTGATGGCGTCCAACGAACTTGTACCTGGTCTGCCCTCTTCGAAGATTATATCTGGCATGAAAATCATGTACCCATTGCTCGCATAAGTAGAGAAATGTGGGCGGTCATCATACACTGGCATGGAATATTGATGATGACGATCAGACATTTTTTCATAGAAATACATGATGGTAGGATACGCCTTACCTTCTTCATAATTCGCCGGTAGGGTTAGTGTCCCTTGGAGACGCTGCCCTTTGCTGTTGGTGAATTCTACCAATTTTCTTTTGCCCCAAGCAAATTCAGTTTGTTGGGGATTGGCATCTGTTAGTTTTTGGATATTTTTAAACTTTCCATCACTCACATGATAATCCGGAAATTCCTCAAAAGTCTGTCTGGTAAAGAAATAGCGGTCGGCATTTTCTGCTTTAAGCGGATTCCCAATCATCGCATCTACAAACATCACAGGTGCTGGACTACTCCCCAGCTTTAATTCATAGAATCCGTTTTGCTTTGTCCACTCTCCATAAGCCTCCAGCCATAGCGGTTTGGAAGTATCAATCCATTCTTGTGTTCTATCAGGATTGATATAGCGAAAACGTATTTCCTGAGCATCTCCGATAGTTGTAATATTTGTTGCTTTGCTTCCATCCAATGCCAACATCCATAGGTCGTACTTGTGATTAACAATTACATGCTTTCCATCTTTAGTCCAACCTGCTACGCCATAGGGTGGCTTTTCGTGCGGATACGGGTGTTCTAAATCCATGAAAACCATCGGAGCCTTGGAAGAAACATTGATTTTTGCGTTGGTCTCCAAATTATAAGCTATCAATACCGTGTCTTTTTGGTATAAATAAAACTTACCATCAGGAGAATATTGCAAAGCTCGATTGATTAATTTTTCTACCAAAACACGTTCACCGGTAGTCACATCCACTCGATACAAATCCGCTGGTGAAACTCCCCAATTGATATCACTGATGTAAGGTTTTTCATCCCTTCCAATCTTAAATCGTGCATGTTTCGACGGTAATACAGTTTTCATATCCTCATCCGCCAACTGTACAAACTTATCTTGTGCAAAGTGAAATACAGCAGGCATGGTTTCATTACGATTTCTGTTGGCACGAACAATCTGCACTGACTGCAAATAATCATCTTTCCAATGCCATACATCTACATTGGGTAGGGTATCCTTGTCAGCTTTGAAGGCAGCAGCCTGCTCTTTGATGCCAAACCAAACGGCTTTTCCATCGTGCATGAAAGACAAAGGAGCTTTCTCACTCACAACAAAACCTGTAGTCAAACCTTTGTGATTTGGATCAAGCTCATATTTGACTGGATTACTTGCCAAATTCCCAAATACCAATAAATGATTAATCCCTTGCTCTACAGAATCTACTGAAGATCCCTTCAAAAAGGCTAATTGATTGCCTCTAGCAACTGCCTCGGATTTCATCAATAGACGATCATCCCACACCAATGACTGATAGGTCATTGCATCTCCATCAAGCATTTGAGTACTTTTAGTACTCAAATTAAATAAAAATGCACCATTTCCGATTTGGTCCTGAGCATCTACTAAGTATGCGAGATGGGTACCTTTTTTATTGACAGCAAACTCGGATACACTCCCTATCACAAATGAGCTTTTCTTCTGAATATCAAAAAGCACTAAATCTGCTCCTTTATGAGAGGTTTTGTCGTCATCAGCTTTTTTTCTGTGAACCATCCAATAGCGTTCATCGCTGGAAAAGGAAGCTGCATTTGCATTTTCCACTCGGAAAAGTTCCTCCCCTTTGACCGTCTCCAATACAGCGGTTTGTGTGATAGGCTTTCGGGCCTTTCTCAATTTATCAGCCTCCGCTTTATTAGGTCTCAAAAAATAACTGAAATAGGCACTTCCATCGGAGAAAGAAAAGTTAGAAGCATAAGGAACCTTACGAATACCCTCAGTTTGTACAGATTTTACATGAAGGGTATCGTCACCTCCATTGGGGCGAAGTGCATAAGCAAACCAAGCTCCATCAGGAGATGGGGTTGGGGATACTATTCGTGACCATTGGGAGTAATCCTTGAGGCTTAATGGCTTTTGCTGTGCATAGGAAACCTGTACACATAGCAAAAGGAGCAGGATAGAGATGCTATTGAAATACTTCATTATTCGAAACTTATTATTTTCGATGAAGTTGGTTGGGAAAAGAAAAATATCAAACCTTTTTTACACGATAGGACAAAAAAAAACCCTCTTAAGCAGAGGGTTTATGAATAGTTTGAATAGATCTTAAGCTTCAGCAGGTACTACGCTAACGTAAGACTTACCATCGAATTTTTTCTTGAATTGAACTTTGCCATCGGTCAAAGCAAACAATGTATGATCTTTACCTAGACCTACGTTGTCACCTGGGTGATGCTTCGTACCTCTTTGTCTGATGATGATGTTACCGGCAATTACTGCCTCACCACCGAATTTCTTCACACCAAGTCTCTTGGAATGTGATTCTCTACCGTTCTTGGAACTACCGACACCTTTTTTGTGAGCCATAATATTAGTTGTTTATGATTTCGGAAGAAATCTTACAATGTGATATTTTCAATCAAAATTTTAGTAAACTGTTGTCTGTGACCATTTTTCTTTTTGTAACCTTTTCTTCTTTTCTTCTTGAAAACGATTACTTTGTCACCTTTAACGTGATCTACAATTTTTGCAGATACCATTGCGCCAGAGATAATTGGAGCGCCTATTGATACCGTACCGTTGTCTTCTGCCAACAATACTTGATCAAATTCCACGGAAGCGCCAGCATCGCCTTGCATTTTTGGTGCATAGACATACTGATCTTTTGTTACTTTGAACTGCTTTCCTGCGATGTTAACAATTGCGTACATATTTGTTTTAGCTAGTATAGGAAATTGGAATGCAAAGATAGATAAAATGTTCTTAATAAAAAATTTACCCTTCTCAATTATTTAAGACTGTCAAGCTCTGTGAAATTTTTTCATTGACACCAAAGCGTTCGCTTTTGTAACTTAAAGTAACCACGTATTGACCACTTGGGATTTTCTGCCCTTGAAAACTACCATCCCAAAAGCAAAAAGCCACTCTCGACTGTACATTAAAATCTTCACAGTAATAAATCAATTCCCCCTGCCTGTTATGAATCCAGATCCTAGCCTCCTCGACAGCATCATTAACAAAGACTTCAAAATGTCTCTCAGGGTCATCTATAATCATAGCAGTTGGCATTCGATATTGAAATTCACAATCTTCAAATACTGAAAATTCTTCCACATATTGGCAACCATCCAAATTAGTAACTACCAAGGTGTAGGAACCTGTAAGTTGCGGCCTGAATATAGGTGATGTCGAAACTGGATTATCTTCCAAAAACCATTGATAGGATTCAAAGATACCCGGATTGATAATTTCACTGAGGTTTATTTTTCTACAAATAGAGTAAAAGGGGGCTAGTTCAGGTCTAGTTTGATCCACACTGCGAATCATTAATAGTTGATTTCTGCCGATTTCACACAACTGACCATTGAATAATCTACGGTAGACCACTGCTTCATATAGGCCATCCTCTTCAATAAGCACCGAGCGAATATCCTCAAAAGCAGGAATGACTTCCTGTGAACCATCAGGATTAATCCTTAACCACTCAATTCGATCTACTTTATCAAAATCTGTTAATAATCCAAGCTCAGTAGTAGGTAATTCCGGACAAAAAGGATTAACTGCAAAATCCAATTCCACTTCAAATACGGGCTGAGGGACTTGAAAAACCCTTGATTGTATTTCGCATGATGAGCTTCTTCTAGGACGCACCTCTAATCGGAACTCTTCATAAGCCGTTGGGATCCAATTCACTTGCCTCCCGACAATATTCCCTTCCCCATCAAGCCAACGAATACTCACCTCATTAGGGCTTCTACCAAAAAGATTTGCTTGATAAAAAATGTTTCCAAAACAATCCTCATTCACAATGATCGGCTCAAATTCGATTGGTGTTTCCACATTGACTTCAAACTCTCTTATCCGAGGACAATTTTCTGGGTTCTCTGAGTTTTCTCTGCCTACAATCCGATAAATGCCTGGTTGTGAAATATCAAATGCTTGTCCCGATACTTGTGTAAGTGTCGTACCATCTGGATAAGTTAAGGTAAATATAAGTTCCTGATTACTCGTTGGCGTAAATGAGAAAGTATCACAAATTGATATAGTTGCAGGAACAGAAAAATTCACACGGTTCCTTCGCTGAACTTGAATTACAGACTCCCATGGAAAAATGCAACCCGCTTCATCTATAAATTCTATGGCATACAGCCCCCCTGGTAAATCTATGGAAAACTCTAAAAGATTTGGAATAGGGGCATTAACTACTTCATCCCTACCTATAGCATTAACTAAGCGATAAGTCCAGTTGGTAAGGGGGCCATTGAGAAGTCGAATAGATATACTACCTACCTCAATACCATCGCTTGTGCACACCTCAGGCAAAGCACTTATTTCCAGAAAATCTTCAATTGCTACTTCATCAATAGGAACAATTACCACACTTGTACGAAGGCATCCAATGGATTCTGCCTGTATGGTGTAGATACCACTTTGAAGCCCTGTAACGGTTACCACTTCTCCCTCTACAATATTGTCATAGATAAGGCCAATTTCCAAAATCCTGAGCTCGTCCACTGATCCCAATACTGAAAACTCCAAAACTCCATCAAAGGCATTACAAGTCGTCGCTGGAGTGACCACTGTAAATTGATAAGTTGGGCTATCTTGAATTTGAATAGAAACAGACCTTGTAGATAGACAATCAGGGTTACGTGTATTGGACACTTCAAAAATAATCTCATAATTGCCAGGTCCATCCAAAATTTGACTTGCCTCTGCATCAATATCAAATGCACGCCCTAAACTTATTTTTTCTGCGAAACCTTCTTTTCTATAAAACCAAGCGCCTTCCATTGGATTGTCAGGCGCTATTTGAAGCCGTTGATTCAAGCAAAGAGTCGTATCCTGAATAATAAGCTCAAAATCTTCGGGCGGCCCGATGTAGGTAAAACCATTAATTACACAATCAGTGGACCCATTGGGATTATTCAAAAATGCCGAAACAGTATAGGTACCCTCTTGATCAGTTACCAAAACATTTTGGTTTCCTACTAACACACCTGCTTCATTTCTCCATTCAATGGTATATGCATTCAAATTGGGAGTTGTTGGAGGTAAGGCGGTTAGGGCCGCAGGCTCTTCCCCACACAGGAGATAATCAGGTCTTACGATCAACTGTGGCCCTTGCAATACCTCTAATGCCCGCGTAGTAGCATAAATCTCAGCATTACCTCTGGTAACTGAGACGCGGATTTCATATTGACCATTACTCGTAAAATTCACGGTAACTGATTCAAATGTAGCTCCTCCAAATCGACTAAAAATCACTGTCCCAAAAGAATCTAATACCTCCCAAGTATAACGATCCTGCTCGGGATCACCCCCTACCGAAAATGTACCCAAAACACTTCCAAAAAAATTACAAAGTTGAGAAGGTCCTATAAATTCTGGAGCTTGCTCTAAAATATCTACTATTCCTGATTTCTTGTATCTCTCTTCATCATTTACAGGATTGGGATGACTCCAAAAATTCCCAAGAACGAAAATTGACAGAAAAATCAGTTGATACATGTAAATTACTTTTTATGGGATAATGAATACAGCCAAAAATAATGCCACGACTAACTCGCACTATCACAAAATTAGAAAGTAATAAAAGCTGATTTTTCAAACTAAAAAAAAGCCTCAAAATTTACTATCTTGAAGCTTATTCTTTTTCTTCTATCTCACAAATCTCCACTCCTTCTCATCCCCAGCCCATTCGTAACCCTCAATATTAAAAAGTTTTAATTGCTCAGGGTCTTGAATGCGGTTTTTGATGATGTAATCTGTCATAAGACCTCTTGCTTGTTTAGCAAAAAGCCCAATAATCCTATATTCCCCATTTCTATATTCTTGGAAAACAGGAGAGATAATTTCGGATTTGATAATCGATGTATCCACAGCTTTAAAATACTCTTGTGAGGCGAGATTCACTAATGGAGTGCCTTTGGCTGATTCATTGATAGCTTTTGCAATTCGTTTGCCCCAAAACTCATACAAGTTTTTCCCATTCTTGTTTTGTAGCTTGGTTCCCATTTCCAGTCGATAAGGCTGTATTAAATCCAACGGCTTTAGCAAGCCATACAATCCGGAGAGGATACGGAGATTTTCTTGCGCAAAATCAAAATCTTCTTGAGAGTAATTTTCTACATCCATTTTGGTGTAGACATCTCCTTTGAAAGCAAGCAATGCTTGTTTGGAATTATCTATATCAAAAGTCTTCTGGAAATTTTTATAACGGGTTGCATTCAACTCAGCTAATTTTTCACTAATTCCCATCAACTTGATTAAATCTTCTGTTTTCTGCTTTTTCATGATACCAACCAATTCAAAAGTCTCTTTTTTGAAATCAGGCTGAGTAGTCATCTCTAATTGACTGGAACTTAAATCCAATGTTTTGGCAGGTGAAATAAGTGTAATCATACTAAATTAATTTACTCAATAACTACTAAAGCGGATCGCTGGGTGCGGGTAATACCTTGTTGTATACTACTGAACCGTAGAACAACCGCATAAGTTCCTACCGGTACAACCTGCCCTCTGTACATTCCATCCCAATTGCAAACAGGCTGATTAGCCTCAATGTTATTGGATTCACAGAAAAATATCAACTCTCCCCATCGGTTATAGATATATACCTCTAAGTTGTCAACAAAATTATTAGCATAAACAAGGAACTGTCTATTACTATCACTTGGAATCATAGCATCAGGGGCTCTTACCAGTAATCTACAATCTTCCTCCACTTCAAATGTAGTGGCAAAAATACAGCCTGCATCGTCAACCACTTCTAAGCGATAGGAGCCGGCTTCAGTTGGTATAAATGTTGGTGTATCTGCCACCAATTCATCATTTAAGAACCAAGCATAGCTATCATAAACACCTGGATCTAATACATCCGAAACATTCTCTATCGCACAGATCACATACCGCTCCCGTAATTCAGGTACAATACCGGCAGATCTTCGTACCTGCACCCGCTGCCTACCCAACTCACACAATAAGTCTGAAAGTACCACTTCGTAGAAGCCTTCCTGATCCACCTCAATCACCTCAAAATTATCAAATGGAAGTAAGGTACGTGTAGTTCCTGTAACTCTAAACCACTGGATAAGAGCTGCCTGCTCATAATCTCCTACCAACTGAATGATCGCAGGAACTGCAGGATCACAGATAGCTTCTGCTTCCACTGAGAAATCCACTTGCCCCAATACAGAAGTAACAGTGAAAGAAATTTCATTGGAATCACATTGCGTTCCTAAGCGTGGTTGTACCTCCAAGGTGTAGACCCCTGCTTCTCTTGGGAAGAAAATCGGATTTCTTCCGACAATGGTCCCTGCATCATCTCTCCAGAATATCAATACATCGACAGGATTGGCTCCAAATAAATCCACCTCATAAAAAACCCCTTCTACGCAATCATCGATCGTAGGTCCAATCAAATCAAATTGAATCGGATCATTGATAGTGACAAAGAAGCGGCGCTCCCTAGGACAATCCTCACCTGCGGGATCAAAACCAAACAAGATGTATTCCCCAGACTCAGAAAGGATAAAACTACCGTCTGCTTCCTGTGTAATCGGAACAGAAGGATTATTTACTGCCCTCAAATCAAAATTTAAAGGAACAGCAGAAGTCGGTGTAAATATAAATTGTTCGCAGGCTACCGGATTGCTAGGAACTGAGAAATCCACCTGAAACTTCCGCTCCACCACAACATTGTTTTGGAAAGGAATTGGACAATCATTTTCATCTAGAAGTTCAATAGAATATTCTCCATACGGAACGTCCACTGTAAACACCAAAGGGTCTGCCGTTGCTGCTGTAGTCAACTCATTGGTAAATTCCCTGCCATCTCCCAACCGGACAATTCTGTATCGTACGCCAAGCAAAGATGCAGGAGCTGTAGAAAACGATAGTACTATCTGACCATCTAATATCCCTGAGGTACTACAAGACTCGTCTACGGCGGTTACTACATAATCTTCTAGACCAGCAGGAGCATTTCTGTTCTGAATGATGACTGTTTGCACATTCAAACAACCAAATTCATTGATCGCCTCAAACGTATAAACTCCAGGGCCCAAATCCACAAAAAGTGGCAAAACAGTACCTGCGGTTATATTATTCACAACCTGCCCTGTTTCAATCAAAGTCAACGTTTGTATATCTGTCAAGGCTGTAACCTCCAAAGTACCATCCTCCAATATACAATCAGAATCATTGAGTACCACCAGCTCCAATAATGGAAGCGGATGAACTACGATCTCGGTAACTTTCTCTATCACGCAACCCGGAATCAAAGGATCTTCTGTAACAAAGATAATATCGTAGGTACCTGGAGCAGGTAACATGAGAAGTGGATTCAATTCCAGCTCAAAAAACTCACCAATCAAGGTTCTACCGGGCACACCTTGCAACTCATAAAACCATTCTCCAACAATTGGAGTATCTGGAGCAAAAGTAACAAGCACATCCTCGTAACAGACTTCGTCTTGTGACAAGTTGATATCAAAGTCAAAAGCGGGACCCACAAAAATGGAACGTGAAGCAGGACATCTATCAAACAAATCAGGATCCACATCCTCAGGTACACGGAATGAAACCGTCACCGTGTATATATCCTCTGAATCTACCACGATGGTATTGGAGTTGATATCCCCGATTTGAAAACCTGCTGCATTTCTCCATTCAAAATCATACAATCCATCCGCAGGATCGTATCCCTCAATAGCCGTCAATTCTACCGGGCTGCCCACACAAAGAACAGCATCATCCGGTAACGTGATTTCCGGAGCTGCAACAACCAGGACCTGTATACTATCATCAAAATATTCAGGATTTCCACATCGATCCACTTCCAAGGTCACAGTATACAAGCCCGCTCTTTGGAAATTGTGGATGTAATTTTGAAAATCCTCTCCAGCACCACCAAAACGCGTGATATCTGCTGTGCCATCCTCATGAACAATCGTCCAGAAATAGGAATCAATATCGGGCTCTCCACCCCCACCAAACTCCGCCTCTGCTCCTTCGGCTGGATCCAAACACAAACGCTCAGGACCTTCCAAAGCAGGCTCAGGAATACTACTTCCCGATTGCACTGCAAAAGATGGTAAACCTAAGTTCATACTGGTTCCAGGTAAAAGGTCTACACCAACATCATCATAGGTTGAAGCAGCACAGCCAGAACCAGGAATGATAGAAGTTACTGAGTTTTGTCCAGGTCTTGCAACATAAATCTGACCATTTGGCGCTATTTGAATGGCACCAAAAGGTCCAGCTGTAGTGACGGTATTTCTAATATCAGAATTTAAAATACATTGCTCTCGCGCCTGTCTTGTAGTGGCGTTATCAAAGCATTCACCACAAGTCAAAGGATCATCCTCATCATCGTTATTATTGGTACTGGGATTTCGGATTAAAAATTCCTCTATCCTACCCGAACCAGAGCGGTAGCTTACAAACACGCGGCTTCCATCATTGGAAAACTCCACTCCATAAACATCCTCATTCGTACAACCAAGATCTAACAAGGCATATTCGGATAACCTGCCAGTTTGCAGATCAAAATCAAATATCTCCAATCGACTACATGCTCCATCATTGATGGTAACAGCCACCTGCGAACCATCTGGGCTAAACTTCATCGTACCGACACCTGCACCAAAGCCATGACGAGAGCCAACGGAGGAAAACACAGGCTGTCCTATACCAAATTGTGTCAAAGGGTAGGCTCGAAAGGTATTGGTACCCAACTCATGAAATAGGACCCAATTGGTCGCACCTGTAGCCAACGCGGCTACCTGTTCGGTTGCAGGGCTGAATAAAAAGTTATTGCTCGTAGTAACAGCACCGGCCCCTGTAGGATTTTCTGCAGTTAGATCAACTACTGAGAATCGTACCTCATTACTTCCTGTACCTGTTGCCTGTGTGGTAAATACGTAATAAATGGTCGGGTTTTGGGGGACAGGAACGGCAATTACCCCTTGGGAAGTCTGATTGCTACCTCCAATATTATCCCCATTTTCCATCACATTTCCATTCAAGTCCCAAACGGTCTGACCATCGGTGTAGAAGAGGATTTGACCAGTTTCATCTGAGATCGTTGCTGTACCTGCTGGAATATTATTCGGATGAGAAATTGCCCTTGGACTTGGTCCATCTGGATCATCAGGATCGGGATTAAAATCCAACCCGGCACCATCCCCAAAGTGCCAAACACCATTACTTTGATCATCTAAATCCCAAATCTGCACACGGATTTCAGCATACGCATAGCAACTGGAACCAGGTTCACGCACCAGCACCCAATACAAACCAGGCAAACACACCACATTGGCAGCTTCAGGCCCCCAGCCTTCATCTCTTTTGTTGGACCAGAAGTATTCAAAATTCCCTCCAGGTCCACCAGGACCACCAACCCCGGGGCCTCCAGGTCCGCCCGGGCCACCTGGACCACCTGGACCGCCAGGACCTTCTCCTCCGCCTTGCTGAGCCTCCAGCAAAGGCATCAAATTGATGCAATTTGGCGCACAGATAGTAGTATCTTGAGGTGTGAAATTCGCTTCTAAATTATTTTCCAAAAGGTTGATTGTCTTATCAACATCCAGTGTGCTTCCATCTGCAAAAGTTACCGTCAAAGTCACATTGATACTTTCACCGGCTGTAGCCTCTTCAGGGATCAACAGATGCTCTTGATTAAAATCGATCTCTACTGGCTGTCCATCTTCATTGGTCAGGGGTGGATCGAAAGTCCATTCAAAGCTTACCGGTCGATAATTGGTAGGCGTAATCTCAGAAGTCAGCTGAATAGGGTTATTGGCACATGGAAACTCTGGTTCCCACTCAAAATCTACTGTAGGGTTGATATCCTGATTAGGCGCAAATTGAGGGAAGACAGTTCCACAAAAATCAACTCCATTGAATGGGTCCTCTTCAATTTCTAATTCGTCCAGCTCCTCTTCATCTGGATTATTCACTCTTCCTATCAAAAATGGCCCACCTGCTTCCTCTTGGTAGATATAATAAAGCCTGCCATCAGGTCCTACTCGAATATCATAAATTTGGTGAGGGGTATTAGGAATGGGAACCACTTCAGGCTCAGCTGTCAAATCATTTGTAGGCACTCTTAGCAATTGATTTCCTCTAGAGAAATACAAAAACTCCCCATCCGGTGAAAGATCTGCTCCCTCAATGGCATCGGCTCCACCCGATTGCTCCACCGTGCTAATGGAACCGAGAGAACCATCTGCCGTGTCCAATTCGATCAGTACTATATCTTCCCCCGGATCAGTTGGAATTAGTATCAACTGATTAGTACTTTCATTGAAAATGATCGCTTTGGGTGTGAAGCTAAGCGGAATACTCGCAGTTTCTGTAAACTCTCCTTGGGTTGCTTCAATTCTCCTAACGACAAGATTACCCCCATCATAGTTTACCAAGTAATTGGGGCTATTAGGAGTTTTCACCACTGCAATCGCTCCGGATACTGTACCGATTGTCTGATTGAGGGTAGTCACTGCCCCAAGAGGTGGCTGATTTGGCAAGGCTCCTCCCGGTGCATTCATATCGATCACTGCAAATTGTAACTGACCTGTGGGGGTGCGGTAAAAAATATAAAACAAGCGGTCACCTTCAGGATCATAATTGAGTGTAGCAATAGCAACCCCCTGTCTTATACCTTCTGATACTCCATTTACCCCGTTAGGAGCACCTTGAATTTGAAGTTCATCATAATTATAGACTAATATACCATTAGTAAAAAAAAGCACCTGACCGGTTATCGGATCTATCATCACAGCATTATTATCAATATTGCCGGTCTCAGACCCGATAATTATTGTATTCGGGAGATCTCGGACGATGGGATCCTCCCCTCTTCCAAATGAGAGATAACTGTTGGTTGACGCTGTCGGACAGTATCCAAATATCCACTCATTCCCATTAAAGCCTTGTGAAAAACTAAATTCTGGAGACATTAAACAGAAAACTGCCAGTATGCCACTAAAAATTACTCTAAAATGTATGGAATTCAATTGCCTTTTCATAATTTACACGCTGCATTCAAAACAAGGGCCAAGTTTCAACGTTAACCCTTTGATTTGACTTTCACAATAAACGAAGTTTTCCTTGCTTAAGTCTCAAATATATCGTCTTTTTTTGATTATTGGTTTAGGGCTGAGCTACATCCATGCCCATGCCCAGGATCCTCAGTACAGTCAATATTATGCAGCGCCTTTGTATCTAAATCCAGCATTTACTGGTTCAGAGTTTTTACCAAGGGTGGGAGTAAATTACCGAAATCAGTGGCCAGGTCTCAACGCTCAATTCACAACATTTTCAGCATATTTTGACACCTTTTTAGACGACTATAACTCTGGAGTAGGCTTCTTGGTTATGAGTGATACAGAAGGGGCTGCAAGATTACGATCCACTACACTTGCCGCATTATATTCATACGAACTACAGCTTGGCGAAAGAGCCTTTTTCAGGCCTGGTTTTAGGGCTAGCTATATCCGAAGGGAAATAGGTTTCTTTGAAAATTTAATTTTCGCTAACAATATTAATCCATCTGAACCTTTTGGTGATTTAATCCCTGGCACTGATATCCCTGGCTTAGGAGACCCGGTAAACATGCTGTCCTTATCAGCGGGAGGACTATTTTATACACCCAATTTTTGGTTAGGATTTTCCGCAGACCACTTGAATCAACCGAATCAATCATTCTTGGACGGCGTTAGTCGATTGCCTGCCAAGTACTCTTTGCATGCAGGCTACAGAATATCTCTTGGCACAGGTGGTTACCGTTCTGATTTCACACATACGTTCAAGGAGCGCTACATTGTACCCACTGTGAATTACAAAAGGCAAGGACCTTTTGAGCAGTTGGACGTGGGTGCTTACTTATATGCAGAACCGATCGTTTTAGGATTGTGGTATAGAGGTTTACCTTATAGACCTATTGAAAATCAAAGCAACCGAGATGCCATCGTCATGATGGTAGGAGTTAACCTACCTTCAGGCCTAAATGTAGGATATAGCTTTGATTACACGGTTTCACAATTGGGCATCCAATCGGGAGGTGCACATGAAATCAGTATTTCAGTACTCTTGGCTGATCGCAACAGAAACAAACTTCGAAGCAGAGATACGATGCTTCCTTGCCCAAAATTCTAATCTAGCAACATGGAAGTCGAATGGATCAAATACCTGCTTGTCGGGGTGCTTTCGCTTAGCTTTTTGTTTGAAAAAACATTAAGCTACTTGAATATCCGCCAACCCGTACCTGATATCCCTTCCAACCTAAATGAATATATCAGTTCGGACAAACTAAAGGAAAGTAAAAGCTATCAAAAAGCTAATTTTAACTTTAGCCTAATTACAGCTATATTTTCATTTTTAATCACCATTGGGCTTATTTACTGGGGAGTTTTTGGAACAATTGATCTTTGGCTTAGGCAATTCATCCAAGATCCTATCTTTCTTTCCATCGTCTATTTTGCAGTGATTTTTATGGGTTCAGATTTACTTGCAATACCTTTTGATTATTACCACACCTTTGTAATTGAAGAAAAATTTGGATTCAATAAAAGCAGTATACAAACTTATATTTCGGATAAAGTCAAAGGTTACATGCTCTCTATCATCATTGGAGGGGGGCTTTTATTTGTTTTACTTTGGTTAATTCATCAAATAGGAAAGGACTTTTGGTGGCAGTTTTGGTTGATTGCCGTCATTTTTATGGTAGGCGTCAATTTGTTTTATACCGCTTGGGTGCTTCCATTATTCAATAAGTTGACTCCTTTGGAGGAAGGGGAACTGAAAAATAAAATCTTCGCATACGCGAAATCAGTGAATTTCCCCTTAAACAATATTTTTGTAATCGATGGAAGCAAACGTTCCTCTAAAGCCAATGCATTTTTCTCAGGCTTTGGCAAAAGAAAAAAAGTGGTGCTTTACGATACCTTAATAGATCAACATACGCCTGACGAACTGGTAGCTGTCTTAGCCCATGAAATTGGACATTATAAAAAGAAACACATCATCTGGGGAATGAGTACTTCGATTGTACAAGTAGGTTTGCTGCTCTATATACTTTCTGAATTTATCTTTTCCACTACTATGAGCTTAGCCTTAGGGGGGGAGCAAATGGCCATACACCTCAATATTGTAGGCTTTACCATGCTTTTCTCTCCAATTTCCATGATTATCGGAATAGGCATGAATATGCTGAGTCGTAAACATGAGTTTGAAGCGGATGCTTTTGCGAAAACCACTTTTGACGGCAGGCCCCTGGCAGAGGCATTGAAAACCCTTTCCGTAAATTCTTTAAGTAACCTCAACCCCCATCCTTGGTATGTTTTTGTGAATTATTCGCACCCTCCTTTGATGGAAAGATTAGCTAAACTAGAGAACTGATTGAAGGATTAATCCGTAACTTTCATCAAAATAAACCCTATGAGTAATCTTGCACTAGCCCAGACCCCCATGGTTTTTGACCGTAAACATTACAGTGATCAGACTTTACTGGATTTGTATAAGTCCTTGTTGATGCCTCGAAGAATCGAAGAAAAAATGCTGATTCTACTAAGGCAAGGAAAAATATCGAAATGGTTTAGCGGTTGGGGACAAGAAGCAATTTCCATAGGTGCTGTCAATGCCTTGCAAGAGGATGAATTCATCTTACCCATGCATAGAAACTTGGGGATTTTTACTGGACGCAAGATGCCATTGGAAAAGCTCTTTGCACAGTTTCAGGGGAAAAAATCAGGATTCACCAAAGGAAGAGACCGCTCATTTCACTTCGGTAGCAAAGAACATCATATTGTAGGGATGATCTCTCATCTTGGTCCACAGCTAGCCATAGCTGATGGGATTGCTCTTGCCCATAAACTTGCGGGGGAATCTAAAGTAGCTTTGGTTTTTTCTGGAGATGGGGCTACATCTGAAGGAGATTTCCACGAAGGAGTAAATGTAGCCGCTGTTTGGAAATTACCAGTGATTTTTGTGATTGAACACAATGGATATGGGCTTTCCACTCCCAACAATGAGCAGTTTGCTTTTGAATACTTCACAGATAAAGCACCTGGATATGGAATTGAAGCTATACGAATCGATGGTAATAATGTACTGGAAGTCTATGATGCGATTTTAAATCTAGCAGATGACTTGCGCAAAAACCCTAGACCTGTATTAGTGGAGGCGATCACCTTCAGAATGAGGGGACACGAAGAAGCCTCAGGCACTAAGTATGTGCCGAAAGAATTGATGGAAACTTGGACACTGAAAGACCCTGTAGATAATTTTGAACGATATTTAGAAGAAACGGGTGTTCTGAATGCCAAAATCAAAGAAAAAATCAATATTGAAATAAAAGCGGCCATCAATCAAGGGTTAGATCTTGCATTTGGAGAAGCAGCCATAGTACCTGATACGCACGAAGAGTTGGAAGATGTATATGCCCCTTTCCAACAAAAGGTGATTGAACCTACCAATGCATCCACTCATGAAAAGCGTTTTATTGATGCTATAGCAGAAGCATTAAGTCAATCCATGGAGCGATATCCCAAGCTCGTTTTGATGGGGCAGGACATTGCAGAGTATGGAGGAGCCTTTAAAATCACAGACGGTTTTGTACAGAAGTTTGGAAAAGAACGTGTACGAAACACCCCGCTTTGCGAAAGTGCAATCATAGGCACTGCTCTCGGCTTATCCATCAAGGGATACAAATCCATGGTAGAAATGCAATTTGCAGATTTTGTCACCTGTGGATTTAATCAAATCGTCAATAATCTCGCAAAAATTCATTACCGCTGGAATCAACAGGCGGATGTGGTGGTACGGATGCCTACGGGAGCAGGTGTGGCGGCAGGTCCTTTTCACTCCCAATCCAATGAAGCTTGGTTTTTTCATACTCCGGGATTGAAGATTGTCTATCCTTCCAATCCTTATGATGCCAAAGGCTTGCTGAATGCAGCTATTGAAGATCCTAATCCATACTTGTACTTTGAGCATAAAGGCATGTACCGCTCTATAAGTGCAGCAATCCCAGAAGATTATTATACTGTCCCCATTGGTAAAGCAGCGTTAGTAGCCAGAGGGGCCGAATTGAGTATCATCACGTATGGCATGGGTGTGCATTGGGCATTGCAAGCAGTGGAAGAGTTGGGCATTCAAGCGGACATTCTTGATCTAAGAACGCTCTTACCATGGGACCAAGAGGCTGTCAAAGAAACCGTAGCAAAAACCGGAAAGGTGATCTTCCTTCAGGAAGATTGTAATACGGGAGGAATAGGCGCTGAAATATGTGCCTGGATTTCAGAAAACTGTTTTGAATACCTTGACGGTCCGGTTATGCGGGAAGGGAGTTTGGATACACCTGTACCTTTTGCTCCAAGTTTGGAGAAAAACTTTCTACCCGTTCAGCGGTTCAAAGAAAAACTCATCACCTTGAAAAACTATTAAGATGCGTATTATTCCTGTGTTGATCATTGGGTGGTTGCTTTTGCCTTTTCAACTTCAGGCACAGGATCTTTTATATACTCTCCAATTCAATGGAGGCATGCCCGTCAGAGACTTACAAAACAAAGTGGGGACACTTTTTTTTCCTGAGTTGAATCTAGCCGGGTACTACCAAGCACCATTCAAGCCCATAGAAGTGGGTATCAATCTTGGGTACAGCATTTATGGAACGCAAGTGGAGCGAAGAAATGATTTATTCGCTTCCAGTAATCAGGATTTACGCATTCGTAGGAATAATAATCTTTTGACATTCATGGGAGTGTTTCGCTATACCTTTGAATTAGATGCACGGGTAATTCCATTTATTGAAGTACAGATGGGAGCCAATTATTTTTATACCCGCTATAAAATCAGAGAAACACGATTTGCTGAACCATTTGAGCAAGGTAGGGATTTTAGCGATTGGGTCTTGGGCTACCGGGGTGGTGGAGGCATAAAAATCCCTTTTAAAAATCCTCAAAAAGGATATTCTGAGATCCGATTGCTATATCACGAATCCGGACCGGTCAGTTTCCTCCGCAGACAGGACACTTCTTTTGATCCCAATACCCGCACCTTCGATTACCATCCTACCCGCTCACCCTTTCAACTCCTGCAATTAGGCTTTGGGTTGGTGATACCAATTAATCTAGAAAATTAGGCCCTTCCAAAATATATTTCTTGAAAACAAGACCTCTTGGAAAATTCCTTCGGAATTAAGAAGTAGAGCTAAAACTAAGCTCTGCTTTTTTTGGGGACCTTAAGACAATCATTCAGTGTAAATTTCAGTATGAAAAGATACAATTTAGTCTTCGGTTTTGTATTAGTTGGCCTAATAATTATATTATTGACACACTAATCCAATGAAATTGTTTTTTGGTGATTTTTATTTATTTTTTTAGAGGTGGACTTTCCTATGCTTCTCCTATTTTTACAATATATATCCGCCTACATACAAGTAGGTAAATTTTATACTTTGACAATAAGTGTCAGTAACCTTCAAGACTGAATTGTAAGTGTTTAATTGGCCTTAAATAAATAAAAAGGCCATGAATATTTTACAATTCTATGAAAGATATCCTGATGAGACAAGTTGCATCCATTACTTGAAGGAACAAAGGGTAAGAGAAGGTGTCATTTGCAAGAATTGTAATTCCAAGGATCACTACTGGCTTAATTCTCTCAATATGTTCCAATGTAAACATTGTAAATTTAGGACAGGACTGAAAAATGGTACTATTATGGAAAACAGCAAGTTGCCATTGAGGACCTGGTTGCTTGCAATGACACTTGTTAGCGCAACCAAGAAGGGATTTAGCTGCCTTGAACTACAGAGGCAGATGGGTCATAGCAGATACGAGACTGTTTTTAGACTGTATCACAAGCACCGGGAAGCAATGGGTAAACGTGACAGCCTATATAAACTAGAGGATATGGTTGAATATGATGAGGCTTTTGTAAGCAAGGCAACAAAATCTTCCGAAAAGACGAAACTGAAGAAAGGCCGTGGAAGCCAAAAACAAGCTACTGTCGCTGTTATGGCTGAATCATCTATTCTTGAAGAAAAGATGATTCAAAACTATCTCAATAAATGCTGTTATAAACTAAACCGAAAATACTTAGGTAAAAAACACTTTGATAGGCTTGTTATTGCGAGCATTTGCCCCTACTTGTATACAAGCGGATAATCATATTTTTTTACTTTGAAACTAAATAATAATCAAAATTTCTTTGAGTATTAATTTTTTTTTTTTTTTCTTTGAAAGGATTAGTTATCCGGAGAACTTTTCTACTAAAAAATCAAACCATTCTTAAACAAAAATTGAGAAAAAATGAAAAAGTTGATTAATGCAATCTTTCTAGGATTACTGTTTTTTAGTGGTCCTTCTTTAAATGTGTCAACGGTCAAATCTGAAACCATTGTAATTTGCCCAGAAGGTGATAAGTACCTTTGCTATAGCAATAAAGACGGGTTGGAAGTAAGAAAAGGAAAAGGACGATCAGAGGTAATAATTAAATAACTTAAAATTTAAATTATGAAAAAACTATTTATAACATTGAAGACTTTAGTCTTTGTAATATTGCTACTTTCTATGTCCAAAGGTAATTTATCTGCACAAAAAATTGTATTATGCCCATCAGGAGATAAATATATTTGTTTGGATTCCCACGATCAACTTGGAACAGTTTACAGGGGTAAAGGAAAAGTAATTGTAATAGAGTAATATCTATGAAAAATTTGTTTTGGGGACCGGCAATAGTTATTGTTATTGCCGGTTTAATAACATCTTGTAAAAGAAATAGTAGTGCGAGCAGGTATGGCAGAATCTTTAACCAAATTGAATTTATCGATAGTCTTTTTTTAGATTTGCCAATATACCGCATTCAGTATGACCATGGACATGTATTCGGCTATTATTTCCCAGACAAATCCATCTACAAATTGAATGAAAAATTCGAAATTTTGGACAGTTTAGGACGATGGGGCGACGGGCCGAAGGAAAATCTAATGATTAGGAATTACCAAGTTATACATGAAAACAAACTAAAAATCTTTGATTCTGAAAAAAATAGCTTTAAAATACAAGATTTTAAAGACTCAGTCTATTTTTTTCACAAATTTTCTAAAAACTTATATGGAGGATTTCATTTGGATGATCAGAGATTTTTAATTTGGTCAAAAGCAAATAAATCGAGAATTGAATTTAACTATTATGACCTCAATCAAAACCAGTACTATCCGATAAACAATATCAATAGTTATTTTGATTCGGACAACTCAGCCCTGGTTTATGAAGGTAAAGTGCTATTAAATGGAAATGAGGTTTTATACACATCTTACTTTGCCAATTTTTGGTTTAAATACAATATCAATAGTGATGAAATATCCATTGGAAAATATATACACGACTACCCTTTACCTAAGGTCCTAGAAGTTGGCGATGGAGTGATGTTGGATGACGCTGTGGAATTGATTGTGGATAGTTTTATTTATAAAGAAAAGTTAATGATCATTTCAAATTTTGGAGAACGCAAATTTCCAGAGCAGAGAATTCTTGACATTTACGATATCATGAGCATGCAGTATGAAAAATCCTATCTCTTGCCAAAATTATTCGAAACTGCTCCTGACGAAGGATTCTTGTTTAAGGATGGGCAAATTGGGATACTTTATGAAGATTTAGTAGCTATTTTTAAATTAAAAAATTGATCTAATTGTTAAAAGTATTCAGATATTAAATTTGTTTAACCTTTTTAGGACCTCTTGGAAAATTCCTTTGGAATTAGGAAGTAGAGCTAAAACAAAGCTCTGCTTTTTTTGGGACCCTTAAGACAATCATTTAGTGTCAATTTCAGTACGAAAAGATACAATTTAGTCTTCGGCTTTGTATGCATTGGCCCAAGAATTGTAATATTGTTGCAACGAGATTACCCCCCCAATTTCTTTGTGATACTTTAACCCCAACTTGGCACAGAAATTGAAAGTTAGTTTGAACAAAGCTAAACCAACTATTTTTCTATCAAGCCGTCTTTTGGGACGGCTTTACTTTTTTCCACAGAAATACCGGAAGGGCAATGAATACACCGATGATACTGAAAATCAAGCCTCCGATAGTCCCAATAGCCAGAGAAAACCAGAATATTTCATTTTGACCTTCCATAATAAAAGGAATCAAACCGAAACAGGTAGATAGGATGGTGAGCATAATCGGAATAGCTTTTCCTGCGACAGCCTTGATCACATTCCGATTGTACAGACCCTCTCTACGATTATTCAGGTCGTTGACAATAAATATGGCAGCATTCACCGCCAGGCCTCCCAGCAACACAAATGCAGCATATCCCCCTTGATCAAAATAGAAATCAAATAATGAGAAAATCAGAAACAAGCCAATAAAAGCAATCGGAATGATCACAATAATATAAAACGGTTGTCTCAAATTTTCGAAAAGCACTGAAGTAATAAAGAAAATACCTACGATTAACACTAAAATAAGAGAATACTGACGTTTTGCTTTATCCCAAGTCCAAGACCATGTTTGCTTGGAAGCAGTGTAACCAATCGGCATTGTAGCCTTCATTTCAGTCAATACTTCATCAAGATACTCATTCCCAAACTTGGCAGAGCCCATGTATTCAAATGCTACCAATCGAATGTATTGCCGATCTTCTTTATGAAGAGCATTGGTTGTAAATTCTTTGTTAAGAGATCCGAAATTGCTGACTTTAAAAATCTTATCGTTATCTTTTATCAAACTATTTTCTTGCAAATCATATCGTGAATACGTCTGCGATTCCTTTTCCTGAACAACCACTCCATAATTTTTATCATCCAGTGTGAGATAGGTCGTTGGATTAGTTGGCTTAGTCACATCCAGCAGGGCACTTACCACCTCAAATTGATTGGTTTTACCTAAAGCCATAGAATTTTGATCCAGCCTTAAAACGTATTCTTCTGTCTTCTGCTCATCCCAACCCAATCGCTCGTTGGTGTTGACCTCCTGAATCCGTTTATGTCTCAATAATTTTTCTGCCAAAATCTCCGATTGACGTTCCAGCTCATCGTAATTATAGCCTTTCATCGTCACCCGAAAGGACGGAATTCCTTCACCTCCTGCACCTGTGTAAAAACCTTGTCCGACCCCATAAATCGACCAGCGAGCTCCAGACCAATCCGTTGACTTTACAGACAAGCGCCCTTTCAATTGATAAGGCAATGCTGACTTTTCATATTCTTCTTTGAACGTGATGATTATCCTGGCTGACTGACCTGACTGTACATAAGTTACAAATTGATCAATCCCGGCAACACCTTTCAGGAACCCCTCAAATTCTTTCATGATAAAGTCCATTTGATCTAAGGTATTTCCAAAAGGTAGTCGGGCATTGACATATAAACGGGTCTTTTCAGCTTCTCTGTAGGATGATTTTTCAAAGACTCCTCTTACAAACATCCGTAAGGATCCACCAAGCCATTTATCCACGTGTGGCCGAATATCTTCTTGATATACAGTACTACCAATCGTCTTATTGTACCATTCCTGTCCCTCCCATTTGTTTGGTAGAAAAAAAATAGGGAAGCCAAAAAGCAATAAAAGTAAGAAGACAAATGTCTTACGATAATTGGCCACAAAACCGAGACTTCTATTATAAATCCTAAAAGAACGAGCTCTCTTCCTTAACTGTGCTATACTCAATTTACGACCCTCCTTTGCTTTAGACCCAAATAAGAGTTCGTACATCGCAGGAGTAAATAATAACGCTACTAACAATGATACTGCCAACATCACCGCTACCACCACTGAGAATTCGGTCAGATTCTTTCGGTCTTCCTCCGGTAGAAAAAACACAATCATCAATGCTGCTATAGTCGTCAAAGAGGCTGCCAATAAAGCCAAAAACACCTTTCGGTTTCTATGCTTGTGCAAATGGTCTATCATAATGATCGCATTATCCACGATTAGACCGAAAGAAATGGTAAGTCCAGCAATGGTATAGAGGTGTATATCAATGCCCATCATATACAGTACCAAGGCTGTAAGACTCAAATTAACTACAATTCCCAAGAATAAGGTAGTCAGGTATTTCAGGTTTCGATTGATCAAAAAGATAAAGACAATCAATATCAAAATCGACAATCCAGATCGCTTGTAAATCTTATTGAGCTCTTTTTCCAAAAACTCCGTATCATCGCTCTCTAGACGCACCTCAAAACCTGCTGGCAGCAAACTTTTTGCATCCTCCACAGCTGCTTTGATTGATTGGGCTAAGAGTACCTTATTAACTCCATCTCTATTAAAAACAGACAGTGTAACAGAGTTATTTCCATTGATTCGGTAATAAGATGTGGGTTCAGCCTCTTCGAGGGTCAACTGGGCGAGATCACGTAGATAAACTTCTTTCCCTTCCCGTAAAGTGATGAGAAGCTGCTCCAACTGCTCCAAGGAGGTCAGAGATCGGTCAAATTGGATGAAAAGTGTTTCGTTGCGAGTATTCAGTACAGCCCCGGGGTAATTAACACCAAAGGAGCCACGAATAACCGCCTCTAAATCAGATTTACTTAACTGATAGCGCTGTAGACGCTTGATATCGTAGGTGATAAATAATTGCAAATCATTGGCGCCTCTGACAGTGACTTCTTCAATTTCTTCAAATTTGTTGAGTGATGTTTTTAAAACATCCTCAGCTATTTTTTTGATTTCAAAAGAAGCAAATGGTCCATTGACCGAATATGTCAAAATAGGGTTTTTCGCAGTCGATTTACGCTCTTCAGATTGCCTGACAATTGGATAAGACACTTTGGGGTCCAAATTCGGATAAACTTGCCGAATGATGGACGCCACCTCAAATTTCTTAAACTCCATATCTGTCTGTTTGTCAAAACGCAGCGTGATTGAGCCCATGTCATAATTGGATACCGAATTGACTTTTTTCAAATCAGCCAACTGCGAAAGTGCTCCTTCCAAAGGTGAAGTAGCTAGCTTTTCTACCAAATCAGGTGAAGATCGAGGCACACTGTAGGTAACAGAAAGCACAGGCTCTCTTTCCCGAGGATTCAAATCCACAGAAAGTCTTGGCACCAAGGCAAACCCTATGATACTGATTACTACAAACGATATGATAATCCTGAATGAAGACATATTTTTTAAATGCGAGATACTCGACGCAAGAGTTTAGACTTATCAGCTTCAAGCAGCAATTAATACTTGCGAACTACACAGCTATTCGTACTTAACTTTTCTGGCATCGAAAATTGGTTTTCGCTTTTTACTTAATTATTGGATTTACATGGTTTTTACTCCAATGAAATATTCGATGTGTTTTGATTTTAAACGTTCGCTTCTACTGTATCGGCTCTGATTTTCTCTTTTTTCGTAAGTATCCAATACGCTAGAGGCACGAAATATAGCGCTGTAAATGTACCGATTGTCAAACCACCAATAACTGAAAATACAAGTGGTCGCTGAAGATCTGCACCAAGCCCTGCACTGAAAACTACTGGCAACAAAGCCAAGATGGTAGTTACTGAAGTCATCAAGATTGGTTTCAGTCGAATTTCACCAGCTTCATACAAGGCCATTTCCAGCGCTTCTTGCATTGAAAACTTATCTTGATACGTCACCCGAAGACGATTGATAGTATCAATTTTCAAAATAGCGTCATTTACCATGATCCCCAACATTACAACAAGTCCAATCGCTGACATCACATTCAAACTTGTTCCAGTAATCAGCAATACCATAAACGCTCCTGCAACTCCTAGAGGTAAGGTAAAGATGACAATCAATGGCTGAAGAAAATTTTCGAATTGTGCCGCAAGAATAAAATAGAGAAGTAGAACCGATACCAATAAAATCCCAACCAATTCTTGAATAGTCTCTCGATCTTTGAAATACTGCCCAAAGAAACTAACCCCTAAATTATTTTCATTTGCCCATTGAGAAATCGCAGTAGTGTGAACTTCGGGCTTGGAATCCTCTAACAAGACAGATTGATAAATCCCACCCTTATCGGAGGTTACAAACTTGTAGTGATTTTCATAATCAAAGCTGATAAAATTGATTAAAGCATACTCTGTCCCATCCTTCCCAATCAATGCATTGGTTCGTAACAATCGCTCAAAATCAGCATACTCAGTTCTCAACTTGATAGGAGTGATTTCACCAAAACGCTTGATATCGGTGATAGTGAAGGAACCGAATAATTGTTTTACCTTTTCCTGTAGGTCATTTGGACTTATTCCATATAAGGCTAGCTTCCCCGCATCCAATCGAAACACTACGGAGGCTTCTTTTTGCAGGCCAGGCCCCCTAGTAAATTCAGGAACAGGAAATTGCTCTAGAAATCCATCCATCTTTTCTTCTGGAACTGGTTTTTTAGAAACCATGTCTTTCCAACGGACTTCGTAATAAGGGATATTGGTATTGAATAGCTGATCAAATGCATTAGGAGCATCCGTAATATCGAAGAACGAATTGGGATACTGTGTACTCAAATAGTTTTCCAAAACCTTCATCTTCTCAGCTTTAAGCTCTTGTGTTTCAAACAAAAAATATACACTTGCTTCCTGCAAAGAACTTTCTCCATCAAATAAGAGGAATTGACGCACGCCTACATCCGCTTCTGATTTTTCATAATTCCCTTCCAACAAACCTAACAAGCGAAGCACACGCTCTTTGTTTTCATCGACACCAATCGGTTCATTCCAATTAATTTGAACCACAGCATCAAATTTTTCAATAGGAGGTAATCCACGCACGTCCAAAAGTTGGGATAAAGCAAGTCCTAATGGGATCAGAATCAAAAAGAAGAAAAAACTGACTTTACGATACGCAAAAATATGCTTGTAAAGCTTTTTATACCCTTTCAATACCCATAAAAAAAGTTTACTATCCTCTCCTTGAACACCTTTACTTTCAGTGCTTTTAAAGAATAAATGATACAACATGGGAAGGAAAATAAAGGCAACCATCAAGGAAACCCCCAAAATAGCAGCCACAGAAATCGCTTGATCCTTGAACAAGGCTCCCGAAATCCCACTCAAAAACACCAATGGTACAAATACCGCCAAGGTAGTCAATACAGAGCTGATCAAAGCTGACATTACCTCATTGACTCCTGCAACGCAAGCCTCAAACAAAGCTAATCCTTGCTTCCGCTTACGGGTGATATTATCCAAAACAATGATGGAATTATCAATCAACATCCCAAGACCCAAGGCTAAACCTGATAAGGAAATGACATTGATAGAAACCTCAAAGAAATAAAATACCAAGAAACTAATCAGTAATGAAACAGGTAGGGAGACCCCTATGATGATGGGCATACGGTAATTTCCCATAAAAATGAACAACACCCCGAATGCAAACATCCCTCCAAAAAGGAGAGAGGTCTGCAGATTGCTGATTCCCGCATTGAGTAATACTGATTGATCTTGTGTCAATGCAAATTCAACCTGTGGGTAATCTACTTTAAAAAGCTCGACTGCTTCATAAATTTTTGGAACCAGCTCATTCATTTTGGCTGCAGCTTGCTTGTGAACGGTAATTACCAAGCCCTCTTCCTGCCCAAACAAATGATGTCCCAAGACATCTCCTATTTCATACCGGACATCAGCTACTCTACTCAAAGGTACTGTAATGCCTTCGCGTGAGGTTACTGGTAATTGACTAATGTCATCGGGATTATTGACTCGGGTAGCTAAGCGCAAATAATAGCGAAACTGCCCATCTTCTACGGATATCCCAGGAAGCTCTTCGTTCCCAAATCGAATAGCACTGATTACCTCCTGAGCAGTCATACCCAATGCACGTAAAGCAGGAATGTTTGGAGTAACAGCAATGACCCGCTCTTTTCTTCCGTTGATATCGACAAGAGATACACCCTCCAATTGCTCCAATCGCTTTTTCAAAACATTTTCTGTCAGTAAGCTGACTTCTGAATAATCAAAGCCTGTTTTGGGAACCACTTGGACGCGGATGATAGGAATATCATTGGTATTGATCCGGATCACTTGCGGTCTGGGAAGATCATTGGGTAGACTGTTGGTCAATCGGTCGATTTTTTCATTCACTTCGATGTAGGCCAACTCCATTTTGGTCCCGTAATCAAAGGTCAAGCGTACATTCCCTACTTCTGAGCCCGCCTTACTTTCCATATCTTCCAACCCACCCAAAGTCATGAGTGACTCACGGATAGGATAGAGTACGTTTTGTTCAATAGCTTCAGGAGAAGCATTGGGGTAGTTGACTTTGATGACTATTTGAGGCACATCGATAGGCGGCAGCAAACTAATAGGCAACGCACGAAATACGATGACTGCAAAAACCATCAAGGCAATAAAAATCATGCTGACCGCAATTGGCCTTTGGAGTAAGAAACGTACCATGCTTAATCCTTTACAATTTGTACAGGGGCTTGGTGAGCCAACTGAAGATTATTGGTGGTAATGACTGTAGCTCCATCATCAATTCCTGAAAGAATCTCTACTTCCTGCCCATTGTCTTTACCAACTTCTACATAATTCCATTTGGACTCATTTTTGTCTATTGTAAAAACGACAGCCCGCTGGGAGCGGTACACCAAAGCTTGCTTAGGAACAACAAGTGAATTATTCTGTGGTGCGCGAATAATTGCGCGCGCATTCATCCCTGGAAGCATTTTACTAGCTGAGGTCAAGAGAATCCCAACTTGGACTAGTCCATTTTCGTCTACTTTTGGATTGATGCTTTGTACAGCGCCAGTCAGTTGATCTCCACTACCTACCGGGTAAATTTCTGCTTTCTGACCTATACTGATCAATGCGATATCAGATTCCAAAACCTTGACTTTTAATTCCAATCGGCTAGGACTGATGATTTCCAAAAGTTCATCACCTGCCTTTACCAAACTACCCCTTTTGATTTTCAGATCTGCAACTTTTCCTGTGATAGGTGCCTTGATGATTGTTTTTTCTAAGTCCAATTCAGCTTCTTTCAGGTCAATCTCAGCAGTAAACAACCCACTTTTAGCCTTTAACTGTTCTTCGATTTGGGTAATGCGTTGGGCATCTCCTGAGTTGAGTATGGTTTCAAAACTCAATAAATCAGACTGATAGACAGATTGTGCATTTTTTAAAGCGATTTTAGCTTTTTCTAGCTTAAACTTTGCTTCTGTATCATCCAGTTTGGCTAAGATTTTTCCTTTTTCTACAAGTTCACCTTCTCTAGCATTCAATTCTAACAAATAGCCTGCTCGCTCGATGACTACCATGATTTGCTCCGGAGCTTCAATTTTACCGGATGCATTGATTAAGTAATCAAATGATTTACGCTCTGCAGTAGCTACTCTTACGGGAGTGGCCGCCACTTCCCCTCTAAAAGATTCTAATGGGATTTCCTCCCCTTTTTGTTTTTCTTCTGTACAAGCAAAGGCAACTAAAAATGCAATCCAAAGAATATGCGGAAACTTGACTTTCATAAGATAGAATTAAATTGAGTGGTTTAAATAACTAAGTTTTTAACCAAAAAACAAAATAGAAATGTTAAAAATTATTTTACACACAAAAAATTAGCTCATTTTTTGCAAAAATGAGCTTCTTTCAATTAGGAAGCAATGGTGTTGGCTACCCTTGTACCTATTATTTTATCGAATGAAGCTATTGTTGAGAAGGTATCCACTTGAAGTGGAAACGTAAAAATTTCAGGTTTGTCAAATTCTAACTCTATGGGGTTTTCATAAAGCCTCAATCGCAAATCTTCTGGCTTATCATCCTGAAAATGTTCCATCAACTTTAGGACTACTTCTTCATCTGCTACCTCCACTCGAACATGAACTATACCATCGCGCACCATATCCAACTGCTCAGCAGCTCCTCTAGACAAATCAATAATTCGTTTGGAAGATTGTGGCAATCGATCGTTGATTCGTACCCACACCTCATTTCCATTTTTCAAATTGGTCACTTTCAACATAGTTCCAAAAGGGAGATATTTATGCGCAGCTGTCAGCGCTTTCATATCATAAATCTCTCCATTAGCAGTTTTTCTCATATGGAATTTCTTTCCATAGAAACTGGCAACTCCCTCTTGGATTTTTAAACGTTCCTCCAAGGTAGGCAGCGTGTCACTAGCCCAACCCACCACTGGAATTGCAAGCAAAATCACCACTATGAGGAAAATATTTTTCATTGCGAACCAATAAGCAATTCATGTACCAAAAAACATTTATAGCAAGCGTACAATCTGTTTTTTATACCAATTCTACATGCAAAATATATACAAACAGCTGAAAATAAAACTTTTAAAATATCTAAATCAAAAATAGCTCTGAAATCACCCTAGATGTCCTGCTTTGTTTCGTTTACAATGATCCAACAAAAACTCTAAAGCATCTAGCTGCTCCTCCCATATTTGGGCACTTGAACGATAAGCAGAACCAGCCTCACGAACTCTCTGTATAGCTTCTGCGGGTTCTACAGTTAAGAAAATCACCTGAGTTTCTATCCCCAAATCTTTCGCTTGATAAATCAAATCCATAAATGGACTAGTCCCTTCGGATACTACAGGACACTCCACAACAACGGTTTTGTCATCTTCGAAAGCCATAAAAGCCTCCCATGGGATTTCATTGTAAAGCTCAATAAAAGCATCATTATCCTCTACCCTAAAGCCATCCAACACTGGTTGAAGTGTTCCGAAGCGGGCCATACTTTCCTGAAACAAATCCATTACATGAAACTTTTTATGGTCCGCATAATTTTTCTCAATAAATGTGCTTTTGCCGGATCCCTGAATCCCTATTACAAAAATCATTTTTCTCATTCTTCACTTGTTTAATTGTTTACCATAACTCCACATCACTCCCCATATTTCATGATAAGCCGCCAGTTTATCCTTCTGGGATGGTACTCTAGCCACTTTACTTTTGAAATTTGGGTAATCCAAGTCAAGGATTTTTTGAGCAACAATCGCCGCCATTTCCTTTTTTGGTACCAAGACTCTGAAGCGGTAATCCGCATCTAGAATTTCCACAATTTGCTCAGACGAAAAAAGACTGAGTAAATCCTTTTGAACTCGCGCACGGACCATTAACATATCCGGGAGTTCACGGTGTTGTACGATGGAAATAAATCCATCTGTTGACGCTATCCACATATCAATAAGAATTTGTTTTTACGCAGGTATGGAGCTTAATTTTTTCGGAGCTTGACTTTAAAAAATCAAATAAATACAGAGCTCTAGCTCAACTACATTACGAATGTACTTCTCAATTTTTCAATAAAAAAATTAATGACACTAACTGTCGAAAAAAGAATGCAATTAAGGAACTATCCAAGAACCTTCCCAGGAGTCATTTTTAAGAAAAAATTGGGCTCTTTGGTGTTCTAAACCATTCAATTGTAATACCTCAAACATGATTGGTTTCAATTCTATCACAGCAAAGTAACGGGGATCATCCAATTGGTCTTCCCAGACAAATGCCGCGCTAGGCTCCACAATGGGAGTACCTGGTGCGAGTTTGGAGTTATATGCCTTTTGTGCTTCTCCCTGTACGCGAGACCAGTGCGCATGAGCCATGTCATCCCCTTGGTGAATCAGGGCATCCGCTTGGATTCGGACCTGTGCGCGCTTTTGTGGATGATAACATGTAAGCGATACCTTTGGGTTTTGTAGTATGCTTTTCACTTTTTCTGTGCGACTATCGGAATAAAAAACCAGGTTCAATGATGCATCTATCATTCGCATAACCACATATCGAGCATCTGCTGCTTGGTTACACACAGTTGACAATACTACAAATCGAAAAGGATGCTTTTTATCTAGCGTGCCTCTCCTTAACTCATGCTTGAGATCTTGGAATACAGTATCAAGTGTGGCATCTATTGAAATAAGCATCGGAAAGGAGTTAATGTATCTACTCTTGGAACCGATCGAAGTTAAAAAAGTTTGATTAAACACTCGGTAATAAAAAAAGGCCAGTTGAAAAAATCAACTGGCCTTTTTGGTATTCATAAATCACCAAGATGTCAACATCTCTTAAACCTCAACCGAATCAATATTTTTGAAATATACTTGTCTATCTGCATCCAGATCCACCAATACCGCAGAGTCATTTTTGACATAGCCTGAAAGGATTTGTTTGGACAGTTCGTTTAAAACCAAACGTTGCATAGTCCGCTTCAAGGGTCTTGCACCAAATTGCGGATCAAAGCCAACCTCGCCCAAATAATCCAATACCTCTGGAGTTGCTTCAATTTCAATAGATGCTTGTTCTAATCGTTTTTGAATTTCTCTCCATTGGATGTCAACAATTTTTCGGGTAACAGTTTTGGTCAATGGCTCAAACATAATCGTGTCATCAATTCTATTGAGGAATTCTGGTCTGACCGACTTTTTAAGCAATTCATATACCTCCTGTTTGGTTTTTTCCAATATTAAGTCTTTGTTCCATTCTTCCATTTCAGCAAATCTCTCTTGAATCAAGTGGGAGCCAATGTTAGTAGTGAGGATAATGATGGTATTTTTAAAATTCGCGATTCTCCCCTTATTATCTGTGAGCCTACCATCATCCAATACTTGCAACAAGATATTGAATACGTCTGGATGTGCTTTTTCGATTTCGTCAAGCAAGATCACTGAATAGGGCTTTCTGCGGACTGACTCAGTCAATTGTCCTCCCTCATCATAACCTACATATCCTGGAGGTGCTCCCACCAATCGCGAAACGGAATGACGTTCTTGATATTCAGACATGTCAATCCTTACCATTGCATTTTCATCATTAAAGAGGTATTCTGCTAAGGCTTTGGCTAATTCTGTTTTCCCAACTCCCGTAGTCCCCATGAAAATAAATGACCCAATAGGTCTTCTGGGATCTTGAAGGCCTGCTCTACTTCTTCGGACGGCGTCGGATAAGGCAATGATAGCTTCGGTTTGACCAGCTACCCGTTTCTCAAGCTCATCCTCTAAGTGCAGGAGTTTTTCTCGGTCACTTTGAATCATTTTGGAAAGCGGTATACCTGTCCATTTAGAAACTACAGCAGCTATATCTTCACTATCGACTTCCTCTTTCAACAAAGGAGATCCTTGCTGCATCTCCTCCAATTGCCTTTTGAAGGATTCCAGTTTTTGTTCAGCTTCGATGATTTTCCCGTAACGGATCTCAGCCACTTTCCCAAAATCTCCAGCGCGTTCGGCTTGTTCTGCCTCTACTTTAAGTTTATCAATGGCTTCTTTCTCTCGTCGAATGCCCATAATGACAGCTTTTTCAGCCTCCCATTTAGCCTTAACAGCTTGCCTTTTTTCGGTCAAATCTGCTATTTCCTTGCTGAGGACAGTCTCTTTATCCTTGTTGTTTTCTCTTCTGATCGCCTCTCGCTCAATTTCTAATTGCATTATGCGACGATTGAGCTCATCCAATTCTTGTGGTAAGGAATCGATTTCCATCCGAAGCTTAGCGGCAGCCTCATCCATCAAATCAATGGCTTTGTCAGGTAAGAATCGATCTGAAATATATCGTTGGGACAATTCTACGGCTGCTATTACTGCATCATCCTTGATGCGGACTCCATGGTGCAACTCATATTTATCCTTGATCCCTCGTAAAATGGAAATCGCATCTGCTGCATCCGGTTCGTCCACCATTACTGCTTGGAATCTACGTTCCAGAGCTTTATCCTTTTCTATGTATTTTTGGTACTCTTTGAGGGTTGTTGCGCCGATAGCATGCAATTCACCTCTCGCCAACGCCGGTTTCAGTAAGTTGGCAGCATCCATGGCTCCTTCCCCTCCACCTCCTGCGCCAATCAAGGTATGAATCTCATCGATAAATAAGATAATTTCCCCATCGGAGTCTGTCACTTCTTTGATAACCGCTTTCAAACGTTCTTCAAATTCTCCTTTATACTTGGCACCTGCTACCAATAACCCCATATCCAACGATATTAAAGTTTTGGTTTTGAGGTTTTCGGGAACATCCCCACTTACAATCCGCTGAGCAAGGCCTTCTACGATGGCAGTTTTACCCACTCCCGGCTCACCCAACAGTATGGGATTATTTTTGGTCCTTCTGGCCAAAATTTGCAAAACTCTCCGGATCTCCTCGTCTCGACCGATGACAGGGTCTATTTTACCCTTCTTGGCTAATTCGTTCAGATTTTTGGAATATTTTTCCAAAGCTCTGTACTTGGCTTCTGCATTTTGATCTGTCACTTTATTTCCTTGTCTTAATTGCTTGATTGCTTCGATTAGGGCTTTTTCTTCAAGACCTTGATCCTTTAATAATTGGGCTGTTTTATCCGAGCCAGCCAAGATTCCTAATAAGAGATGTTCAATCGCCACGAAATCATCACCAAATCGTTTCAATTGCTCTTTGGACTTTGCTAGGGCTTGTTGAGAAGCCTGAGAAAGATAGGGCTGTTGACCGCTCACCTTGGGTAAAGAAGCAAGAACTGAATCCAACTTTTCTATCAGAATGCTTTTGTTGATTGTAGATTTTTTAAACAGAAAATCCACCACATGCTCATCATCTGCCAAAATCCCTTTAAGGATATGCGCAGGCTCAATGGCTTGCTGCTGTGCAGTCATAGCCAACTCTGCTGCCTTTTGAATAGCTTCCTGAGATTTGATTGTATATTCCTTGAAATCCATATTGATCGAATTTACTAACCTGTTGACAGCTAGCAATCAAAAAATAATCCAAGGGATAAAAAATCAAAAAAACTGAAAAAATGTCTTATTTTAAAGATTTTCTGTTTTAAAACATGCCATTTAGTCATGGAAAGTAGTGGAAAATACCACTCCTTCATGGAGACAAACACTTAATTTGAGTCTTCGACTACTTTAGTTCGTTGTTTTTCTTCATCGGTCATATACCGATCTATATCGCGTTGGTATCGCTGAATGTTCATCTCTGCCTCCTGTACTGCAATTTCAGTCTTTTTAATCGCTAACTCCATCTTTGCAAAATCAGCATCTGTCTTTTTCCCCTTTTGACGGGCCTTCTCTAGTGCTAATACCTGTTTTGAAAGTTTCAATTCAGCCTTTCCCCTTTGAGTCAAGGCTTTATCATAATTTTTCCTTGCTTTCTCTAAGTTACCAAGTCTCTTTTGCTCAGCTTTTTCAAGTGCCTGCTCTTGTTTAAGGGCCGCTTGAATCTTTTTCTCTTCGGCTTTAAGTTTGGCTAATTGCTGTTTTTCTTCTTTTTCCAGGCGCTTTTGCTCGGCAATCTCTTCCTTGCTTACTTCTTGAGCAAAAACATTAACCCCTGAACTAAAAAACAGGATTAATACAAAATAAAATGCGATTCCAATTTTCATCTTAACAATAGTTTAATTTTGCTATCTTGGCAATTTAAGTGATTTTTTTCGGCGAAAGGTCTCTTAGTTATCAAAAAAAAACACTTTCTACATTAAAATTACAATTTTTTGCTAGAATGTACTAAAGAATTTAATAATTTACGCTTTGATAGCTTGTTTTAGCAAACCATGAATCCAACCCTTGCGTTTAATCCCCTATCAGTACCTGTATTTGCCACTGGAGTTTTATTCCTAGTACTTTATTTCCTTTCTGCAAGGTCTGATAATAAACAAGGAGAAAGAAATTTTTCATTTCTTATGATCACTTGTTTCTTCTACGGTCTTTTATATGGCTTAGAATTATCTGCCGTCACAGTTGAGACATTAGTTTTATTTTTCAAGTTAGAGTTTATGGCAGGTGTGTTCATTGCACCTTTTTTACTGTTATTTATTTTAAAGTATTCCGATAAATCAAAATACATCACACCTATCAATACTTCCATTCTTTTAGGAATATCTATATTTTTCTTAATTATGATATGGACGAATGAGATTCATCATTTATTCTATCGTGAAATCTCTGGAGCACAAAATGAACTTTTCTTTGCTATTAAACTAGAATATGGGCCATTACATTGGATATATGCTATCTACAACTCTATCCTTGTTTTAATTTCAAATGTCATTTTGATCAGAATGCTTTCCTCAACACCTAGCATCTACAGAAACCAAATTTGGGTCATGTTGATAGGTACTTTGGTTCCTTGGATAGCTCATTGGGTCGCAGTAACAGGGAATTCCCCCTACAATCTGGATCTGATACCGTTTGCACTTGCATTCAGTGCGTTGATAATTTTCTGGGCACTTTACAGGTATGGTTTCTTCAAAGCTGCCCCCATCGCATTTAAAACCATCTTCAACAATATTACTGAGGGTGTAATTATTTATGATCAAACCAAGCGAATGGTTGCTTTAAATTTATCAGCAGAAACTTTTTTAAGAACACTGATGGTGAAAAATTACCAACTACTAACGAGTTTATGCGCTGAAATAAACGAGCTGTCAGAGATCATAGACGGTAAGCAAACATCAATAGTTTTAGGCAATAAAGACAACAGTCAGTTTTTTGAATTATCATCACAAGTATTTGACAACAATCAACAATCCAATAACTATTTTTTCTTGACTATCAGAAATATAACTGAGCAAAAATTTGCTGAAACGAGAATCAAAAACAATGAAGAAAAACTAAAGAACTTCAATTTAACACTCTTGAGAAGTGAGAAAATGCTCACGTCGATTGCTTTTGCTACCAAAGAACTTTTGTCTAACCCCGATTTTACGTTAGCTACTCAAAAAGCTATTACCTTATTAGGAGATGGGGCTGGAGTGGATCGTGCCTATTTATTTGAGTCTAGCAAAGATGAGGATGGAGACTATTTCATTTCCCAACGATTTGAATGGAGTGCTCATGGTGTACCCCCTGAAATCGATAATCCAAATTTACAGAATATACCATTGGGTATATTTGGAGAAACTGCCTTTTCAAAATTTCTGAAAAATCAATATTTCTATTCCATTGTAGAGAAAATACAAGAAGACAGTATTCGTGAATTCCTTCAATTTCAGGGCATTAAAACCATTTTACTAATTCCAGTTTTCGTAGAAAAAGAATTTTGGGGCTTAGTAGGATTTGATGACTGTACAGAAGAAAAAGAATGGAGTGAAGCAGAAACAGCTTTATTGATCAGCTTTGCCGACTCTATCTCCAATGCTGTAGAACGTAAGAAGTTGGAAGAAAGTCTCCGCTTTTCAATGGAGCAAGCAAAAGAAGCATCAACTGCAAAATCTGAATTTCTGGCAAATATGAGTCACGAAATCCGTACACCATTAAATGGTGTGATTGGTTTTGCCGATTTATTGATCAAAACAGACCTCAAAAAAGAGCAAAGAGAATACATCGGTTCGATTATGCAATCAGGAAAATTGCTCTTGAACCTTATCAATGATATCCTTGATTTCTCGAAAATTGAAGCCGGGAAACTAGAGTTAAGCTTGACACCATGCAATGTCAATGAAATTGCTAAGGAAAGCTTGAAACTTATTCTACCTACCGCGGATGAAAAAAATCTTCAATTAGTGCTCTCTATAGACCCTCAAGTCCCTCATTATGTGATTGCAGATATGATGCGGGTGAAGCAGATTTTGATCAACTTATTGAGCAATGCGGCAAAATTTACGACAGAAGGTGAAATCGAACTCAAGGTGACATTGAAAGCGTCAAATAAAGCAGAAAACACCAGTAAGATTGAGTTCTCCGTACGAGATACAGGAATTGGTATCTCAGATGAGAAAAAACTAATCATTTTTGAAGCTTTTGCCCAAGAAGATAATTCCACTACAAGAAAATATGGAGGAACAGGGTTGGGTCTTAGCATCTGTAATAAGTTATTGGAGTTGATGAATAGTGGCTTAACGGTACAAAGCGAGGTAAATAAAGGTAGCATTTTTGCCTTTGAACTCGAATTAGAAAACTGTCAAGAGCCTGAGGCAGCAGTTGAGAAAAAGGTTATTCCAAAAAGACAGAAAAAAAGTGAAGCGCCAAACCCCACTACACCAAAAGATGAATTAAAGATTTTACTGGTAGATGATAATCCCGTCAATATGCTTTTGGCTAAAACGATTGTCAAAAACTTGGTTCCAAAAACTCATATCCTTGAAGCAAAAAATGGAATTGAAGCCGTTGAACAATTTAAAGCTAACAAACCTTCCCTGATTTTTATGGATATTCAAATGCCAGAAATGAGTGGATATGAGGCCACCAAAATCATCAGAGAACACGAAAAAAACAGTGGAGACAGGGTTCCTATCATCGCTTTGACCGCAGGCACTGTCAAGGGAGAATATGACAAATGCCTATCCATAGGAATGGATGCTTATTTAAGTAAACCTGTATTAGTATCTGATATAGAAGCTGTCATTGAAAAATACCTTGATGTATTAGATAAAACTTCTACAGAACAGAAGCCTGTACTTTCCAGATATGAAGAGTTTAGAGAAGCAGACCCTGAATTCTTCAAAGAGTTATTAGAAATTAGCTATGGCAATCTTACTAAACTACGGACTGACCTAACGATGCATTTAGAAAATGGAGACCTAAAGCTTTTAAAGCAAACAGGCCATGCACTGAAAGGATTAGGATTGAATTTAGATCTCCCCAGCCTCACCGAATTGGCTAGTCAAGTTGAAAAAGTCTCTGAGCTAGGGACGCAAGCAACTAACAAGACAGCCGCTCTCAATGATGAAATAAGCTTTATTCTTAACAATATCGATAAAGAGTTAACTCAAATCAATTGAAAGCGGCTAATCAAAATCATTTAGCCATCGCTAACACATCTTCCCATACACGGAAGAAATTCCCATGACAAATTTTAATAATGTCTTCTTTGCTATAACCTCGTTTCATTAATTCTGCAATAATATTTGGATACATAGATGCATCTTTCAACCCTTCGGGCAAGGTATCTCCCACTCCATCAAAGTCAGATCCTAATCCCACATAATCAATCCCCACTAGGTTCACCACATGATCAATATGATCCACAACCTTTGACACATGGACAACAGGCTTGTTGGCTTCCATGTATTCGGTAATGTAAGCTACTGCTTCCTCATCTCTTCTATTGAGGTTCTTTTCAGCAAGCCAGTTTTGAACATGGGCACGGTTTGCACTGTTTTTTTCTGAAAACTCCTGATCGATAAAACTTCCTCCAAAGGTGATCATAACAAGACCATTTTTTTCAGCAATCTTTTGGATGATTTCATCCGAAACATTCCGCTCAAATCCCGGAGTAAAGTGTCGAGCAGAACTGTGGGTAGCAACAATAGGAGCTTTACTAAGAGCCGCTACATCAAAGAAGGTTTTATCGGTGATATGAGAAACATCGATGATCATTCCCAAACGATTCATTTCCAATACCACTTCTTTTCCAAATTCACTTAAACCCCCATGAGTTTCGGCGGTATCATACGATGAATCTCCAACCAAATTGTCTCTTCCATGCGTCAGCGTCATATATCGGATCCCTTTATCGAAAAAATAAGCAACATTTGATAGATCATCCTCAATAGCAGCTGCATTTTCTATTCCCATGGGAAGAGACATCAAGCCTTTATTGAAATTATCACGAACCTCTCGAGGACTTTTGGCTAAGGCCAACTTATCAGGCCAAGTATTGACCATACGTTCCACCATCATGATCAGCGTATCTGCCAAATCTTTGGCACCACCCATGGTCTGAAAAGCAGCAGGAATATAAATCGCCATGAAAGGCGCATCCATTCCTCCCTCTTTTGCCCGAACATAGTCAATATTCCCTTCCTCCTGTCTCTCTATAAAGTTATATACCGAACCATTCATATGATTCCCTAAGTTGTACATACGGAATGGTAAATCCATATGTCCATCAACGATGATGGTCTCTAGTGCGAGTGTTTTGGCTGCTTCAAGTCGCTCTTCATCGCTAAGAGAAGTATAATCAATCTCGGTCTCTGCTACGGGTCCACAAGCCCAAAAGATGGCGGATCCCACAAAGGATAATAAATACTTTTTCATAGTAAATTGATTTGGTTTTAATTGTCTACACATTTGAAAATCTATATGACGCACTTTTTTAAAAATAAAGTTTCAAAAAAGCTGCATTATAATTATTCTAAAGTATAAAATTTTGAATTTTTACGTTATCATTCTGTACAGACGGCAACAATGATGGGTAAATAGCAATCTGAAAGGACCGACCAAAGACAAAAATAAGCACTTATGGAAACCCAAAATACAAATCGGGTTTTTTAGTACACATTGTCAAGTATTGTTCTTAATTTTATAAAGTAATTGTAAATCGGTTCTGTTTGCTTGTGTCATACTAATACAAGTATTACGCCGAAAAAAAGAATATGAGTAAAGTAGAAAAAATTAATTATGAGTTGGAAAAAAACTTGGAAGTTATATCCCAGCTCGATGGCTATGTGACTCACGCTGTGGAAAACATCTTGGTGGATCCAGATGAATGCTGGCAACCAACCGATTTTCTACCGGATATGTCCAAAGCGGATGCTTTTGATGAGTTAAAAAAACTCCAAGAACGATCCGCAAATATTCCAGATACAATCATTACCTCACTTGTAGGTAACATGATAACCGAGGAGGCTTTACCAAGTTATCAAACCTACTTCAACCTACTTGAAGGTATCAATGTAGAAGGCTCTTTATTGAGCAATTCGGGTTGGGTAAGATGGTCCAAAGCTTGGACTGCTGAGGAAAACAGACATGGAGATTTGCTCAATAAGTACTTATACTTATCTGGCAGATGCGATATGAAAAAAGTGGAGCAAACGATTCATCGATTGATATACAATGGTTTTGATCCCCGCTCTGAAGGAGATCCTTATCAGGCGATTATCTATACTTCTTTTCAGGAAAGAGCCACAAAAATATCTCATGTGAATACAGGAAAGCTTGCCGATAAGGCAGGAGATGATGTATTGTCAAGAATCTGCAAAACAATTGCTGGTGACGAAGCTAGACACGAAAAAGCTTATAAGAGCTTTATGTCACAAATATTTGAAATCGATCCTAATGGTGCTATCCTAGCATTTGAAAAAATGATGAGGAAACAAATTGTCATGCCTGCCATTTTAATGGGAACAGGAGGAAGCAATCCTAGCTTATTTGATCAATTCTCTGCGATTACTCAAAAAATCGGTGTTTATACTGGATGGGATTATGCAAGAATTATCGATCACTTGGTCAAACTTTGGGATATTGAAAAACTAACCGGACTCAACGGAATGGCAGCAAAAGCCCAAGACTACCTCGCAAACCTAAGTGACCGGTATATGAGAGTAGCAGACCGAATGAAAGCACCAGAGGAAATCACCCTCGCTTGGTTAAAATAACTGATAAAAGCCTGGTTAATCCAGGCTTTTTTATTTTCCATGGAACAAATCTTACCGATTTACGCTTATTACATGTATATACATCTATTTTCTTATGAGAACGATTAAAAACATACACCAAGCTGATTATCATCCCATAGCGGACCTTACCACATACAACCCATTACCTTCTCCAAGGCTCAGACAAATTGATCCTTTTATTTTCCTTAACCATCATGGTTTACAGAAATACCCAAAAAACAACAATGGGTTACCCTTTGGACCGCATCCTCATAGAGGCATGGAAACTGTCACATTCATTTTGGAAGGTGATATCATGCACAAAGATTCCGGTGGTCATGAATCAGTGATTCAGGCTGGAGGCATTCAATGGATGACGGCTGGAAGAGGTTTGATTCATGCAGAAGTTTCTTCCAGTGAATTCAAAAAAAATGGTGGGGACTTAGAAATTCTCCAACTGTGGCTGAATCTTCCTGCAAAGTATAAAATGACTGAACCTCGGTACATAGGGCTTCAAAAAGATGAAATCACACATTTTGAACTGAATGAAGGAAAAGCGAAAGTTCAATTGATCGCAGGAGAATGGAATGGACTACAAGGTTCCTTTGAAACGTTGACACCAATCTTTTTGAGTACTATCCATCTTTCAAAAGGAGCAATCATTGAAAAAACCATCCCTAGCAATGAAAATATCTTCTTCTACATCGTCAGAGGCAAAGTGAATATTTTGGGAGAGCAAATTCCATTCAGAAACCTCGTAGAATTCAATAATAATGGAGACCTTCTGAAATTTGAAGCTTCAGAAGATGCAGTAGTTATCCTAGGCCATGCAGTTCCTTTCAATGAGCCTATGGTAGCGCAAGGCCCATTTGTGATGAATACCCAACAAGAAATCATGGAAGCTTACAGAGACTATCAATTAGGAAAATTTGGCTCATGGGAGCATTAAAAAAGGATTTGATCATCCGCAATTTCACTAGATCTACAATACTAAAAAGACTATTGCAGATGATCTCGTCCACAGCCAAGGTACCACAGTCAGCAGATGCTTGAAAACATAATGAATAGATTCACCGGATTAGCTAATGGAGTGATAACTGGTAATCAAATAAAACATTTGTTCTTCAAACCTAACACCCCGAAACAAGCTTCTTTAGAATGTTTCGGGGTGTTTTTAACTTCTAGAGTAATGACAATCACTTTTCCGTTACTTTAAGCAACTCAAACTTAAACATATCTTCTTCGTTTGCAGGATTATCAGGATGATTGATGGAGATATATAATCCATCTTGATGGATGAAAAAATTGGTTGGCAAATATCTACCAGCTTCAAAATAAGATTCCCCAAGAACATTCAACTCATCATCTAAAACCATGATAACGAAAGGGCCTGGAGAGGTTCTCAATCGTTGGATTTCATTCAGGTCAGTAAGGTCAAGTGTTGGGTAAGCAAATCTATAGTACAGATTTCTGTAGGCATCGTAAATCAGGTTATCATACCTAGAACTGGTATTCATATACTGCATGGTTTCCAATCGCTCACCTCCTGAAGGAAATAGTTTTAATTGCGCATCTAAATATTGACTAGCTGCATCTTTTGACTTCAACTCTTCTTCAAATGAAGAAGCATAGAAAAGCCGATGATCACCAAATAAGGAATAAACAATTCTGTCTTTCCCCCGAGCCATACTTGCTTCAAAATGTTTCAACCCATCTGCTAAATAGTCATTGGGATAGAGATGATTTGCAAACCTCACATCGCCACTAGTTAGATTAATTGCATAAACCATATGACTTGAACTCAAAAGCTCATTAGTAAATTCGCGGTAATTTCCATTCACATGAGTTTTTATGAGTAATTCGCCCTCCAAAACTATGGGAGGAGACAGAAAATAGGAAGGATGAACAAAAGCTGAGGAATAACCATCGGGCACATCATATTTCAGTCGCTGCTTGAGTACACCACTTGTATCTGTCAAATAAATCATAGGAGCACTTTGACCAAAAAGAAATATACTGTCCAAGGTATGGACATGAAATCCAAACAAATTTCCCACTCCTTGATCTCCTTCGATTTCAAAATTCAAGCGTTTCACTAAATCCCCATTAGCTATATCGTAGACTTGGATTTCATTTTGCTGCCAAACAATATTGAATACTAATCCATCAAAAGCTGAAAAACCTAGACTTACATTAGGAGTCCTATCATCAATATCTAAAGATATCACAACTCCCGAAGCTTCAAGCTTCTTCTCAGTTTGCTTTTTTTGGGAACAAGCAAAAGCAACGACAGTGAACAAAAAAGCTAATTTCCAAAATTTCATGGTTCATTCATTTCTTCTAGACAAACAAGGAATATGCAATAATAATAATAATACAAGACAAACTTAGTTGAAATTAACTAAATAAACACCCAAATAAAATTAGTGTATAGGTGAGAGACACTCGAGTGAAAGGTTTATGAGCTAAGAAAAAACTGATGTAAAAAAACAAGCAATAATTTCCTCTAGTGCTTTTTCATATTGCTAGTGCGAATCTATAATATCCTGGGAAATCAAGCGATATATTTCCGCAACTTGTTCGTTATAGTTTAAAAAACGATAATGTTCTTCCATCGTATCAAAGTCCTCCCGTCTAGCTGGACCAGTTTGAGCTTTTTTTGCACCTAGTTCTAAACTTTTGCTGATGCTCTCGATGATGAGGGGCTTCAACATTTCAAAGTCCAAACCCTGCCTTGCCATAATCTCCTCTGACAATCGGATCATATGATTCGAAAAGTTACTGGCAAACACTGCTGCTACATGAAGGGCTTTTCGATCTTTAGAGCGGACTACATATACTAGGTCAGAAAGACTTTTTGCAAGATTTTTTAATTTCCTTAAAACCTCCGCATCATCAGCCTCCACTAAAAATGGAACCTCACTAAAATCCAATCCTCTTCCCTTAGTAAAGGTTTGTAATGGATAAAATATACCAGTGTAACTTGCCGAGCTATATCCCAATACATCTATGGGCAAGGTACCTGAGGTATGAACCAGTATACTGTTTTCCGGAAGAATGATTGAGTCTGCCACGGAGGCAACCGCATCATCAGATACTGCCAAAATAAAAATCTCCGCTTCTGATTCAGAAAAATCGAGGGAATCAATCGCTTCTGTAGTATAAAGCTTGGACGTTATTTTAATTGCTTTTTGAATATCCCGACCATATACTTCTGTAACATTGTGCCCGGCATCTTCCAATGCACTTGAAAGATGCCAAGCAATATTACCTGTACCTATGATCGCAATAGAAAAGGCCATCTTAGTATTCCAATCCTTTATCCCTCATACTTTTAAATTCAACATATCGTCGATAAATAGCGACACAGAATCCTATTAACATTATAATCGTACCTACCCAAAGTATATTGATTTGTGGCTTAATTATCGCCTTCAAGACAACATAGTCTTTTTGATAACGATTTACTGTAAATACAAACTTATTTTCTTCAGGAATAATATTTGTCAGCTCTACCTTAACACCCAATTCACTATCAATCACTGGAATTCGACCAATTTGAGCACCTCGAATGATAAATATAGGTTCGATTTTCTTCTCAACATCATAATCCTGTACAGTCAGCTTAGCTTTTACGGCAACATCCCCGTCAAAAAGCGGAACTCCATCTACTTCTGTTAAAACTTCCCCACCTTCAAAATTGGTTACGAAATCAGCAATGAAGAAGGTATCACCAGGAGCTACTTCATACGTCTCATCATCTCTCCATTCAGGGTCCTCAAAGTCATTGATGGCAGAAACAAAGGTGTATAAATCTCTATTAACAAATCTTCTAGAATCCGGGGATGAAATCAATCCCATGGAGGTGTTGAATTGAGACATTGGATTTAGAGAAAATTGAAATTCATCCTCTTTGTAATAGTCAATTCTGAAATAATCATTCTCCTCTAATACAATGGGAACAACATCGCCTTTTTCAAAATAGGTTTTTCCTCTAATTACAATATCGGCTTTAGCAATTGCTTCGTTGGTACGATCTGTTTCCTGTAGGTATTTTACCGGAACCAATTCTGGCACACCACTTACTTTTTTCTGCCGGCCCCTGTAGACAGCTGTGTACTCCTTTATCTGAGTAGGTTTATTGATCCACAACAGCACGTGCTCTTTATTGAGTTCGTCCTCCCATGAATTACTATATACCAATCCAGACATATTCTGAGAAATCACTTCGGAATAACCCGAAGAGAACATCGTACCAATTAAAATTAAACCCAATCCAATATGTGCAAGCGAGCCACCCGCCAATTTGAATGTTGATTTTTTTAACAGACGCGTTAAAATAGTGGCATTTGCAACAATAGTAAATACCGAAGCCAACACAACAATGATATAGGTAATATCAAAAACTTTACCCGCTACAATAATGACAGCAGAAATTATTACAGAAATGATGTAAGGAACTACCAAAGCTTCACGCAAAGCTTTCGCATCCATTTTATTCCACCAAAAATACTGTCCTACTGCTGTAAGCAAGGCAACAGCTACAGCAAACCATAATTGGAATTTAGTATAAAAGCCAACCTGATCTACAGGAGGAGCGATATTGGATATCCCTCCAAAACTCTCTATGATAGCATTCCAAACTGGGATCGATGTAGGAAGGATTACTTGGAATGCCATCAAAGCCAAAGTAGTGGCGCCAATGAAAATCCAAAATTCACGGGAATAAACGTCGGCTTCTTTTTCAGATGTAGGAATATGTTTCCAATGTTTGGCCGCAAAGTAGATAGCCACCGCCAAAAAGAAGAGCATGTATATCAACAATTGACCAGATAATCCCAAATCCGTAAAGGAGTGAACGGACGAATCTCCCAATACTCCAGAACGTACCAAAAAAGTAGCATACAATACCAAAATGAAAGAAGTGATGATCAAGACAATGGACGACTTGAGAGCAGTGCTGCTTTTCTTAAAGGTAATCATAGTGTGAATACCAGCCACTAAAATCAACCAGGGTACATACACGGCATTTTCAACGGGATCCCAGTTCCAATAACCTCCAAAATTTAAAGTCACATAAGCCCAATAAGCTCCCATAATAATTCCCATACCCAATATCATGGCCGAGAATTGAGCCCAAGGAAGAGCGGGTCTTACCCATTCAGTGTATTTTCTGGTTGCTAAGCCTCCGATGAGGAATGCAAAAGGCACCAAGGTAGACGCATATCCCAAAAAAAGTGTAGGAGGGTGAATTACCATCCAAATATTTTGTAACAGTGGATTAAGTCCAGTGCCATCTTCCGGAACAAACTCAGGGTTTAGCTGGAAAATAGGAGCATTCAATGCATCTCTAAGTAAAATAAATGGAGAACTACCGATTTTCAAATCGCCTATCACCACACCTAGGATCATGGAGACCAAGAAAGCCTGCACCATCATAAACACTACCATTACTGGCCCTTCCCATTTCTTATTGGTCCGTATCAGGACTAGTCCTAAGATTACATTCCAAAATATCCAGAGGATAAAAGAGCCTTCCTGACCTTCCCAGAAGCTGGAAACCATGTAATGCACAGGTAAAGCCATGGAAGAATGCGAATAGGCATAGAAATATTCAAAGCGGTGATTGTAGATGATCTCAAACAACGCAAATACGATGGCGAAACTCGCAACAGAGTGAATGTAAAAGAAAATACGGCTAAAACGACCCCAATTAGCTTTCTCTAATTCGGGGGCATTGGTATATTGGTAGTAGCCATAAGCTGTAATCAAAGAGGTCACAAATGCTAAAATAACAGCAAAGTGACCGATATTACCGATCAGGGTATTTATCATATGTTTTGTAGTTAGTTAGGAGTTACATACCCGCTTGAGCGATATCTGTCTCCTGATACTTAGATGGGCACTTCATGAGGATTTTGTCAGCGACAAACAATTCCTCATTTTTATAGGAGCCAATTACAACAACCTGTTCTGCTCTCGCAAAATCAGGTGGAACAGGCTCATTATAAAAAACTTTTTGTTCAGTCCCATCATTATCAACCATCTTAAAATAAAATGAAGTTTTATTTGGGTTCACTTCTATTCCCTCCACGGTTCCATTTTCACCTTTTTTCAACTCACCAACCACATGAATAGGCTTTTCATCCCCTTTCATCATCATGTTTTTGGCTGTTGCAAAACTTTCGTACGTACTCGCATCACCAATCATTGAAATGATGATGATAATCGCTATTGCAATTACCCCCAAACCCAACAAATGTCCCTTTTTCATATTCGTAATTTTAATATTTTTAGTTTTTCAAAAGCTCCTCCATCCGGGCGACTTTTCTGTCCGTATTTACGACATAACCAACTATGCCTACAAAGACAATTACTATAATCCCCACCAAGACATAAATTTTGCCCTCTGAGCGCATCACATCAGCCATCTCTACACGGGTATTTTGATAATCCGCCTCGTTTATCTCAATTTTCTCCTGAGCATACACTTGCATACTCAACGCCATAAAAAGGATGATTAAATATTTTCTCATGACACTTGATTGATCAGTTTATCTTCTAGTTTTCTTTCTACTCTTCTAAGCCTTACACGTACTACGCTCAACCAAGTTCCCAAAAGTGTCCATCCAATGATTGCAGGATAAAAGACCATACGTAATTTACTATCGAGATCATAGGCATTAAAGCCAGGATTTCCACCGTTACCGGGATGAAGACTATCTGTTAATCTTGGTAAAACAAAAATTAACGGAATAAAGGCTGCAAATGCAAAAATATTATAAACAGCACCAATCCTTGCGCGCTGATGCACGTCTGTCAGTGAATTTCTTAAAATGGAATACGCAAAATACATCAATAGCCCGATGGCTGAGGCATTTTGTTTGGGGTCCCCACTCCAATAATCTCCCCAAGTAAATTTGGCCCATAACATCCCTGTTACAATGCCAAGAATACCAAACAAGATCGCTGCATTTGTAAATTCAACAGCCATATCATCATGTTTGAGGTCGTTGGTACGAAGGTATTTTACACTTTGAACCACTGCGACTACCAACAAAATGATCATCCCAAACCACATGGTCACATGGAAGTAAAGGGCTCTTATTGTTTCATTTAATATAGGAAGACGTGGTACGTCCTGCAACAACCCAACGGTTATCGTATACAGGAGCAATGCAATCGTAAGGAATTTCCACCAATTTTTTTTCATCAGCGTATTTTTTGCTAATAATTGCAAAAATACGCTATAAGTTCCTGATTACTGTGCTTTTTATCATAAACTTCCCCGCTTATTCTTTCTTACCAAGTTCCTGATTGAAAAACTGAGACAGTTTTTGTTTGTAAACCATACTGTCTGTAGGATAAACAGGGACCAAATCCTTTTTCTCAGGAAAACTCTCCATATGGAGGGTCTGTGTTGGAAATGCAAATCGAACACCCAGTACCTCTGATAATTGGACGATTTGAATTAAGATCTCATGCCTACAACGCAGCTCCTCGGGCCATGTTGGAACTTCAAAAAATATATAAAACATAATATCCTTACTGTATGAAGAAAGATTATTGAAGTAGATATTAAAGGCATCCTTTCGTGTATCGGGATGATTCAAAACGATTTCTCTTAGACCTTCCACAAAGGTTTCAACCAACTCATGAGGAGTATCATAGGTAATGGTAAGCGTAGTATAAAACCTCCGATACTTTCGCAATCCATGATTATCAATCGTAGCATCCGCAATTTTACCATTGGGGATGTAGGTTACAGAATTGCGAAAGGTCCGTATACGCGTAGATCTAAAACCCACTTCCTCTACGGTTCCATCTACGTCACCTGAAGTGATCCAATCTCCTACTTGAAAGGGCTTATCAATAAAAATCATTACCGAACCAAAAAAGTTTTTGATGGTGTCTTGAGCCGCCAAAGCAAATGCCAAACCACCAATAGATAGACCCGTTAGAAAAGGTACAATATCAACATCCAAGCCTTCTTTCAAAATAAATAAAGTACCTACGACCACCACAAAAGACTTTAAAGTCTTTCGAATCAATGGCACCAATTGGTCATCTAGCGTGGACTCTGTTTTCTCTGCAAGCTTAGCAAAGTACAAGGCAATGATGTCTACTATTTTGTAAAAAACAATAGTTAAAACAAATGGCTTGGCTGCATGAAGTATTTTAAGCACAAACGAAACTACTTCTACTGGCAATTGAAGCAATCGGATCACCAACGCAGAAACCAATAAAATCAAATAAATACTAAGCACTTTTGCTACAGGTAAAATATACCGTTCACCCAAATTCCCGTAGCCCATTCGATTAAGCGTGTAGAGAATGACGCGGTCAAAAATGAATGTGAAGAGTTTATGAGCCAAAAACAGGAGTAAAATAAATCCGAAAAGCCCAACCAATTGCCAAGTTTGAAATCCAAAATAAGTGTTAGTCCCAATCTTGGGCAGTTGGTTCATGAGTTTGTCTGTTCCAAAAGGAAAAGTAGCTTGGTGCAACTCATCAATTTGACTGACTGTAAAAGCACTGAATTTCCACTCGTTTTCATACCGCTGCAGATATACCAATGGTAATACTTTACTATCAAAAAAATACTTTGCTTGATTTGTAAATACCGTGTCTATGTAGGAGGCTTCACTCGGTATTTCTGAGAATTTTACAACCACCCCATTCCCATCAAAAATCTGCTTTAACTTGAATGCCAATTCACTGAAATCTACATCTCCAGCTAATTCCTCAGTCATCAATGCCATAGCTGCTGCTTCTGGATCGAAGTTGTCTTCTCGTAGATTTAAGAAAAAAGTCAACGATGCGGTGTACGGGGATTGAAGATTATGATAATCTTCTGGATCTATCGGAACAGGACTCCCATCGATCATCACCTGAGCAGAGACTACATTCCAGCTTAAACAAATAATCACCCAAATCCAACTAAATCTTTTCATTCAACTAAAATATAATTTAATTGCAAAAGTAAGAAATTTATACTTTTCGAGCCATTTATGAAAAATACTTCTCAAAAAGGTAACCTATACTCTGCCAGCTTATTCCCAGAAATTGTATAAATCAAGTATTCATTTTGACTTCCCGCATACACTAGTTCCATCTTTTCTGCTGCAGAAATCGGCATCGCATTCAGTAAGTCTCCTTGCAAGTTATAGAGGTATAGAAATTCCTGCTCTTTGTCCAGTAAGCCTATCAAACTCTTATCTCCCCCAAAGATAAACAACTGAAGTTCGATCTGTTCCGATACAACTTCTTTGTAGAAAAGAAGCTGATAAGATTCGTCGTAAAAAGTAACTCTATTATAACTGTGCGTCGCAATCAAATAGCGATCTTCTTTTTGATCCTTGACTAACATAAAACGAGTGTCTCGATCTTCCTTTTCCAACTGATTGCGATAGGTGAGCTCTCCATTAAAATTAACCTGAACTACTTCTCCTCCTGATGTAACTGTAACCAAACGGGTATCTTTAGCATTCCCTCGCTCAATGATAGCATAATCTGCATGAAGTGCATCTCCCAATCGGAATGGGCTACCAACCTCTGGCTCTCCCCTTCTATTGAAAAAGTACAACTCCCCTCGCTTGGAAAGGGCTATCATGCGATCACCAACACCAGCTATTCTTCGATGAGCAGGCGGTACAACTGGCTCAGCACTGATTTCTTTTGGGTTCCAGCCATCCAATGGCTTTCCAACCCGATCAAGTAGCCACAAATTACCTTCTGAAGTCCCTATAAAATATCGGTAATCTCTGTCATTATTATAGTCTACCAAATTCAAATGTGTAATTGGTTCCTGGACCGGGCGTACAGGGAATCCTGCAAGGTAATTGCCCAATCGATCTACTATATGAATCTGATTGTTGGTAGCAAAAATCATTTGAAGTTTGCCGTTTTTCAAATAATCTACTTGATAAATCTCAGAAACTATCGGCCCTTCTAAGTTTTTGGAGAAAACCTGTTCCATATCTTTGGTGACAAGATACATGGTGTAGTTTTCGTCTTGAATTACAAATTCTGGACTTTTATCGTTGAAGTTTAAGATTCGCTTAGGACCATAAATCAAGGTTGCTGGCAAAGTCAATGACTTCGTTTCCGTAAGAAACACATCTTGCCTTACTTCTGATTTAGCCACAGCTGCTTGATGCCCCAACCGAATAGTAGTATTGAATTGGTTGGATGAAAAATCCTGAAAACTGATATTCAAACTTTGAAAAGACTGAAGGTTTTTCGTGTACTTTTGAAAAAATGGAGTCCAAGAAGGCGCACTTATATCAATTAATGTACTCCATGATAGGGGAATGTCTAAATAATACTGAATAACTTGTTCAGGGTTCCTGTAATATACCTGTCTACTTACATTGGTAGAGGAAAAATCATTTAAAAACAACTTCAGCGCCTTGGAAGAGTTGGCAAATACCAAGAACCCATCTAAAGATGTCACATAGGTATCAGGAAAGCCTAGATATTTTCCTCCAAACAAATGACCTGGAAACTCCTCTACAGCCAAAACAAAGATTTCTTTCCCCTCAAAAAAGTCTACTGATCCTAATGATGGATTGGATTGACCCAAAGCAGGATTAAAAGACTTCAGAAGATCTATTTGTTTGGCCTGTTCTTTAGTTTTGACCAAAAGCACTTTATCTAATGGATTGTTACCTACTTTTTCGAAATTAAGTAATAGTAGCTGACCCTCTAATTGATCCATAAAGCCATTTTCAAACAACTTTTTTTCTATATCCCCCTTCACAGTATTTTTCTCCACAAAGCCTTGATTTTCAAAAAAATTAAGGTTTGTAACTGTATTTAAATTAAAGCTGACCCAAGAAGCTACTCGATTGGAAACAAATTGATCTACTTCAAATTTTTCTGAGCTTACTTCAGGAATCACAGAAGTATCAGGAAAAAGTGTTTTTCCAATCAACACTATTTCCCCTTCTTCAAAATCAATCGCATAATTCCCCATTAATATATTTTTAGAGAAAAGCTGATCTAGCGGTTGACTTTGATTTTTAGACAATCCTTCAATTAATCTTGCAAAACCATGGGAAGAAATTCTCAAAATCCCCAATCCGTCATGGTCAACTTTGGTTTGAAAAAGAGGCTTGTAAACCATTTTAAAGCTTGATAAGGAGTTGTTTTGGGAATGTCGGATAGCTTCCTCTACCAAAAAAGAAGTGAAACTACCTACTAACACGTCTCCTACCCAAGTAAATGAAAAATTCCTATCCAAATTAAGCGATTGAAACTCCTTAATGGTAACTCCAGAATACATCCGTTCATTAATCTGACTGAGCTCTGGAAGATTGGCCTCCAGGTAGTTTAAGAAATCTTTTTCGTTTGCTTTTTTTAAATGGAGTGTAAACAATAAATCAAAATCATCCTTTCCTACAGGATGTAAAGAAACTGTCATTTTTTTCCCTCGCAAAAGATCTGGAAATGATTGAAACCCTTCCAAAAGGGAAGAAAAGGCTGATACTTGAGCGTCCGCAGCGCTGATAGATGGGATTTCTTGTAAGTTAAACCAAAAGGGCTGTGAGGTCAGATTTTGCCAAAACTCATCCCCTTTTTGTGTTTCCAGTACAAAGATTGCATCTGCCGAGATCAATTGTAGCCCATCTGCATCCTTTTTACCAACGAGCTCTTGGTATACATAAAAGCCTCCATAAAGAAGACCTGCAAAAAACAAACTTAATGAAATGAATTTTATTATTCTCACAGAACAGTTAACGCTAAATATTAATCAATAGGATGAACTCAACCCAAAAATAGTAATAAAACAAAAATCCCGACAATCTATCGGGATTCTTGAATTCTTCGTATTAGAAATGAATTATTTGGAAGATAACTTATCCAATACGTTCATTACTTCTTTTACATGACCTCTAGACACTTCCAAAAGAGCTTTTTCGTCAGCATTTAGATCTAGTTCAATGACTTTTTCAACTCCATTTTTACCAAGGATTACAGGTACACCCAAGTAGCAATCATCGATACCGTATTCGCCATCAAGCTTGATACATACAGGGAATACCCTGCGCTGGTTTTTCAAGATAGATTCTACCATTTGAGCAGCAGCAGATCCTGGCGCATACCATGCAGAAGTACCCATCAATTTTACCAACTCGCCACCACCAAATTTGGTGCGCTCAATAATTGCATCTAGCTTATCTGCAGCAATCAACTCCGTCACGGGAATACCAGCAACTGTGGTATATCTCGGAAGAGGGACCATGGTGTCACCGTGACCACCCATCAAAATAGCTTGGATTTCTTTACCAGAGATATTTAACTCTTCGGCCAAGAATGCTCTGTAACGGGCAGTATCCAAAATTCCAGCCATTCCCAAAACTTTTGTTCTTGGAAGTTTGGACGTGATATGTGCCTGATACGTCATGACGTCCAATGGATTGGAAACCACAATAATAATAGCGTTTGGAGAATATTTTACTACATTCTCTGTAACAGTTTTAACAATACCCGCATTGGTTTCGATCAAATCATCGCGGGTCATTCCTGGCTTTCTCGGAAGACCTGAAGTAATTACGACAACGTCTGAATCTGCTGTTTTTGAGTAGTCATTTGTACTACCAACAGTTCTGCTATCATATTGATTAATTGGAGCTTTTTGCCAGATATCTAGAGCTTTACCCTCAGCCATACCTTCTTTGATGTCCAATAAAACAATTTCTTCAGCTATTTCTCTGTAAGCCAAAACATCCGCACAGGTAGCACCTACGTTACCTGCTCCAACTACAGTTACTTTTGTCATGATATATGGATTTATTTTTAGTTAATATTTGATTTTTTTACGTATCCCAAAGGTATCAAAGAGTGGAGACTTTAGGAAGCTTTTGGTACTTTAACTTGATTCAGAAAAAAAAGGATTTGCTAAATACTATAGATTTTCATTCGAACCAAACATTTCTGATAAATTGAAAAAGCCAAATGAACTTTTATAAGACTTGAAAAGCCTGTGATTGTTTTTGTTATAAAACTCTGCTAATGCGGTCATCATCTTAGCTTTGATTTTGGTATTGTTATCAAAAATTTCCTGTAAGGCAAAATGTGGAATCACCAATAAATCCGCTTGATCAGATGCAACAATCGCGGTGTAGATTCTTTTTTGATTTTCAAGTAAAGAATTTTCACCAAAAGCTTCATTTTTCCGGACCTCGTGGATTTTTTCAAAATTATCTTTGATATCAATCGATAAATTGATCAGTCCCGATCGGACCATATAGAATGCCTGACTAGGATCTCCACTGAAAAACACTACCTCGTCTTTATAGTACGTACGGTAATGCAAGGCTGGTAGAAATTTAGCCATTTCCACATGCTTGAGCTTTTCAAAAAAACCCACTTGCATGAAAAACTCAAAGATTTCTAATTCAGAAACTGAAAACGTACGTGAAAATGGATTGATCATGGGTGTGCTTTTTTCTTGAAATATATAACCTCTTGGGTACTTCCCTTTAGTTTTACGAGTTCACTGATTCGAAGGCCAATAACCCAAACAATTTTTTCTCCACTAAGCATAACCTTCACATCTCTTTTTTGAATCATTGACACTTTCAAATCTACCAAAAAATCACTGATCTTTTTTTCCTTATTCATTCCCAATGGCAAAAACCGATCACCAAGCTCCCAATTTCTGACCTTCAAAGGGAAAATCAGGCTTGAAACATCCATCATGGCATTTTCAGAAGAATGATCGACGAAACTGTTTTTCTGAATGCGCAAAATATCATATCCTTGACCATGAATCGAACATGCAACATCTGTATGCTCAATTTCAAAAGGCAAAAACTCATTTTTTCGATTACCTAATAAGAGGTTTTCTCTATCTACATTGAGCGTATGAGCAAAGGAGTGAAAGAGTTTACCAACCTGATTGTCATCAACAGCCTGTAAAATATCTTCTACCTGTGCGGAAGAAAAACCTGTATCTCTCAACCAATAAAAAAGCATGCTGTGCCTTCCTGGTATTGTTTTAAAAGAGGAAATTTTTAAATATTCGTATTCACCTTCCCTGACAACTTCTTCATTTTTCCAACGCTCATACAAATGATGAAATGCTTTCCCAGTATCTTTTATTCTTCCAAAGCTCTCTGCCATCTGCTTTAAGCCTTTTGGGAACCCCTGTTCGACCTGGGCCAATACTTGGTTGCGGATAAAATTCCGTTGATATATATCCTTTTGATTGCTTCGATCTTCTCTCCATGTAAAGCCATTACTTTCCATAAAAGTCACCAAGGATTCCTTTCGGAAATTTAAAAGAGGTCTAATAATATGACCTCGCCTCTCAGCCATTCCATAAATCCCATCAATTCCACATCCTCTCAAAAGATGCAACCAAATTGTTTCTAATTGATCTTCAAAATGATGTGCAACCAACACCGCCTCATACGCATGATGAATAACTAGATCTTCTAGCCATTCGTAGCGTAAAGTACGCGCCTTCATTTGTATGCTTTCGTTGGAAAGCTTATCCCAAACCTCCAAGGGGACTACTTGACCATGAAACCCTACACCCCAGCGAGTGGCCAATCCCTGTACAAACGTAAAATCTTCTTCACTATCTGTTCCCCGAAGATTGAAATTGACTGTTGCAACATCAAAAGTAATCCCTGATAAATGTAACAAATGACCCAAAGCAACAGAGTCAACTCCACCGCTAATCGCTAGAAGGTATTTTTTTTGAGGATCCAAAAGGTTTTTTGAACGTATATAGCTGATAAAGTCTCCGAGCATAGATCAAAAATACCAATTTTAGTTAATTTTGCCACCTATTCATTCTCAAATGCGACAACTTATCCTTCTATTTGCTTTCTATTTTTGCCTCACAAGCTATCCGCTAGCTTTTGGCCAAGGGGATAATTTATTGGAAATCCAACAAGCAGAACTGCTTCAAGGTGCTAGTGGATTTGAACGATTGTTGCTAAATGTCCGCATGAAACACCAAAACTCGCTCATCTACTGTGATTCGGCACATTTTTACAGAGAAGAAAATATGGCAAAACTATTTGGAAACGTCCGCATTGTAGACACTAAAGATCCAATAGTAACTACCAGCCGCTATGCAGAATACGATGGCAACACGCGCATGGCCAAACTCCGAAACAATGTAATCCTGAAAAATGATGGCACCACTTTATATACAGAGTTTTTGGATTACGATCGGACCACTGGGATTGCCAATTACTTCAACAATGGAAAAGTGGTCGATAGTACCAATGTGCTTACAAGTAGACTGGGGACCTATGAAACAAGCATTGAAAAAATCACTTTTACCGAGGATGTAGTACTTGTCAATCCTGATTATACGCTCAAAACTAACTTTATGATTTATCGGACGGTTCCGAAAACAGCCGAGACGGTAGGGTTGACGAATATTGTTTCCAAAGAAGGTGATCTTCTAAACGCCCAAAAAGGAAGCTTTTACGATACCGAAAATAAAATCTTCCGCTTTTTTGAGGGAGACGTAGAGAATGAACGAAGCAGAGTGTATGGTGACATTCTCTATTATGATGAAAAACTTCAATATTATGAAGGACGGAATAATGTCGCTGTCCTAAATAAAGAGCGAAATGTAGAAGTCTTTGGAGATGAGGGGAAATATTGGGAAGATAGGAAATATAGCATCGTGACAGGAAATGCGATGGTACAGCGCTACTTTGAGCGAGACACGCTATACGTAATTGCAGATACTCTAATTTCCCAGGATAGTGAGTTAGCCGAAGAACGGTTTATGAATGCATTCCGAAATGTTCAGATGATTAAAGAGGATTTTAAGGGGAAGTCAGATTCCTTGTCTTACAACTTTGCAGATTCAACCGTACACCTCTACCGCGACCCCATACTATGGAATGAGAAATCACAAATCACAGCAGATAGTATTCATTTTTTAATTGCCAACGAAGATATTGATCGGGTCTTTTTGCGCAAAAACGCCTTCAACATCACCAAAGACACCATTGGTAATTTCAATCAAATCAAAGGAAGAAAGATGACGGGCTATTTCTTAGAAGGTAAAATTAACCGTTTCCACATTGAGGGAAATGGAGAGTCTTTATATTTTGATTTGATTGGAGATTCCACCTTAAGAGGGATGAACAAAATCCTTTGCTCCAGTATAATGATGTTTTTTGAAGATGGCAATATTCAAAAAATCAATTGGTTAGTAAAACCTGAAGGTTCATTTCTTCCACCTCATATGCTCAAGGAGGAAGATAGACTATTAGAAGGCTTCGTTTGGAGAGAGGAAGAAAAGCCATCCTTAGAAGAGTTTTTCATTTGGAGAACACCCAAAAGAAAGGAAAATAAAGGCAATAGTCTCTTTGATAAACCTGAAGTAATCATACCACTCCCTTCGGATGACGAAATACAAAAAGCGTTGGACGAAAAGAAAAATTAAACTTGCAAAACAACAGGATCAACCCTTCGATTTTTGAGATGAATTCTGGAAACGATAATTAATAAAAATTATTTTGCAGAGGTTAACAAAAATTAACCCGTATATTATTATTTGTATAAATCTTATTGTTAAATTTAACGTTAAACTAGTAAAGTACTTAATTTCTGACGCTTATTGAAAAACTTTACATGAGACAAATCCTTTTGATATTAGCTTGTTTGATCATGCTGCCATGGTATTCTTGGGGTCAGGTTCGTGTGTTGTCAGAAAATACCAATTTTACAGGTAAAATCGGAACCACCCAACGCAAGTCATTAATCATTCAAAATGAATCCTCTCAGGCTAAGGAATATGCCTTAAGATCATTAAAAGGGAATGTAGGAAGTTCGCAAAACCTGAAAGTTTGTTTAGGTGATAAATGTTTCGATCCTAAAAGAGAATTGGGCAAAATCAAATTCACCTTAGGCCCTGGAGAAATATACACAGATCTTTACTTAGAGTTAGATTTGGGAATATCCGAGGTAAGAGGAAGTTTTGATCTTCAATTCATTCAAGGAACTAATAGTAGAGATATGTTTACAATCGAAGCTGTATATGACGTATATGCTCCAAATGCATCAGACACTATGCATAAGGATATATCCTTAGGTGAAATTTACCCCAATCCAAGTAACCGGATTGCTCAAATCGATTATGAATACAAAAACCCAAATGCCACAGCAAAAATTGTGGTAAATAGCTTTATTGGCAACCCAATTGCAGAATATCAATTAGACCCACTACAGAAATCCTTGGCTATCAACGTGGCTAACCTCAATCCAGGTATCTATTTTTATACCCTTTTTGTGGACAACAAAAATATAGTAACAAAAAAACTCGTTGTTAAGAAGTGATCTATTCCTCCAAAGAGTTTCAGTTTGATACCAAATAATTATACCTTATATTTGCGCCTCCAAAAATTTATGAATAAGTACCTCATCCATAGCATCCTTTTTATCAGTTCTCTTTCATTCAGTTCTTGTGGCAAGTTTTATAAACTTGAGAAAAGCACTGACTGGGAAGTGTTGTATGAAGCTGCTAACAAATATTACAACGAGGGAGAGTACAACAAGGCCATTATCTTATACGATAAGGTCTTGCCTGTAATCCGTGGAAGTGAAAAGGCTGAACTAGCAGACTTCAACTATGCATACAGCCACTTTCGAACCAAACGCTACATAGAATCTGCTGGATATTTTAATACATTCTACCAAACTTACAATCGAAGCCCATTGGCAGAGGAAGCATTGTTTATGAATGCTTATTCCCTTTATCAGGACTCCCCGGACTATAATTTGGATCAAAAAAGCAGCAAAGATGCTGTAAATGCCATTCAGCTTTTTATCAATCGTTTTCCACAATCTGACTCTTACGAGCGAGCCATGACGATGATAAATGACCTGCAAGTAAGGTTTGAAGAAAAGGCTTATCAAGAAGCAATGCTTTACTTACGAATGACAGAAGGCCTTTTCCCAGGTGATTTTTACAGAGCATGTATTATTAGTTTCCAGAATTTTGCTAAAAACTATCCTGACAGTAAGTATAACGAAGAGTTAGCATACAAATTAGTAGAGGTATCACTTAAATATGGTGCCAATTCAGCTTTTGATAAAAAGGAGGATCGTTTGAAAGATGTAGCCAAATTTACAGATCAATTCAAAAGACGATATCCTGATAGTAAATACACCTCATCCGTTGAGAATTACTTCAAAAAATCTGAAGCTGAACTTATTGCACATGCAAAAGTGAAAAAAGAATTTGAAGAAAGAAGAGCGAAAGCGGAAGAAGCAGCCGCCGCAGCCACAGTACCAGAGACCGCTACTTCTGGACCAGCAACGAACAATAACTAGAAAAACTTAACAACGAATATTATGGCAGTCAATCCATCCATCATTACCAGAGATCTGGATAAGTTAGCAACTAACACTGGCAACATTTATGAATCAATTCACACTATTGGACAGCGTGCGAAGCAGATTTCTTCCACAATGAAAGAGGAATTGAATAATAAATTATCTGAATTTGCTTCCACTGTTGATAACCTTGAAGAGGTTTTTGAAAATAAAGAGCAAATTGAAATCTCTCGCTTCTATGAAAGAATGCCAAAGCCAAGTACGCTTGCTATGGAAGAATTCTTAGAGGGAAAAGTTCATTACCGTATGCCAGAAGAATCCAGCGAAGGTTAATGCATTTAGACGGTAAAAAAATTTTATTGGGAGTCACTGGAAGTATTGCTGCTTACAAAGCCGCACACTTAACAAGACTTCTTGTAAAAGAAGGAGCAGAAGTGCAAATCATTATGAGCACTTCTGCTCTTGATTTTATAACACCTTTAACTCTGGCCACTCTCTCCAAAGGCCCGGTACATCATCAGTTTGCGGATTCCGCAACCGGTGTTTGGACCAACCATGTGGAATTAGGGATGTGGGCGGATTTATTTTTAGTGGCTCCGATTTCTGCCAATACCCTTGCTAAATTTGCTCAAGGAATCTGTGATAATTTATTAACAGCAACCTATTTATCGGCAAAATGCCCTGTTATGGTAGCCCCAGCAATGGATTTGGATATGTATCTTCATCCTGCTGTCAAAGAAAACCTTCAAAGACTAGCTGACTTTGGAAATATTATTTTAGAAGCTGAATCAGGTGAATTAGCTTCTGGACTGAATGGTCAGGGACGCTTGATGGAGCCTGAACATATCCTTGAACATGTTACTCAATTTTTTCAAGAGAGTCAGACTTTTCGAGGTAAAAAAATCTTGATCACTTCAGGTCCCACGCAAGAGGCGATCGATCCCGTACGGTTTATCTCCAATCACTCTTCCGGTAAAATGGGGGCCGCTATTGCAGAAGCTTTCGCTAGTAAGGGTGCAGATGTAACCGTAATCCTTGGGCAGGGCGCCAAAAAGCCACATCATACAGGTATTAAAATACATACTGTCAGAAGTGCTCAAGAAATGTATGAGGTGACCCAAATTCACCATCACCAAGCAGACATCTGTGTGTTTGCGGCGGCAGTTGCAGACTACACTCCTAAAGATATTGCAACTGAAAAAATCAAAAAGTCAGATGATCAGATGCAAATCACGCTAGTGAAAAATGTGGATATTGCCTTCGCTCTGGGAAAGAAGAAAAAGCAAGGACAAATTCACGTAGGCTTTGCTTTGGAAACAGAAAATGAAGTGTTTCATGCAAAATCAAAATTAGAAAAGAAAAATTTTGATCTAATTGTTCTCAACTCCATGAGAGATCAAGGTGCTGGATTTCAATATGACACGAATAAAGTCAGCATCTTTTTCAAAAATGGAAAAAGCCTCACGACAGACACCTTACATAAAGATGAAGTAGCTAAACTGATAGTTGACTGCGTGAAAGACTTACCAATTGAAATTTGATTCAGAATAATTCGTTAAATTCATGAGTCCAATGAAAAGCATGAACTTTCTACGAATCTTAGCGATCCTACTTCTTGTCTGCACACATCTATCCGCGCAAGAACTCAACTTTACTGTCATCATCAACAGTGATCGAGCGCGTACAATGGAGACGAATGTCTTCCAAGACATGAAATCCAATTTTGAACAGTTTCTGAATGGGAGATCATGGACCAACGATCAATTCAGTGCTAATGAACGCATCAAAGGGAACATGCTTCTAACCATTGGAGATATGACCCAAGCTGGAAGCTATAATGCAACAGTTCAAATTCAATCTATCCGACCCGTTTTTGGCACCAATTATGAAACTATGGTCCTCAACTTTATTGATAGAAACTGGTCTTTTGATTACATCGCCTCTCAACCAATAGAGTTTAACAGATTTTCTTTTTTGAACAACATCAGTTCCTTGCTTTCGTTCTATGCCTACATTTCACTGGGCTTTGATTACGATAGCTTTTCTTTGAAAGGCGGAGATCCTTATTTTGAAATCGCCAACACTATCGTCAATAATGCCCAATCCTCTACACGGATCGGATGGACTCCTAGCAACAGTGATCGAAGAAACAGAAATGCATTAATTACAGATGTATATACTTCTTCAGTCATGGCCCCTATCAGGGAATCCATTTATTTATACCATAGAAAAGGGCTAGATCTTTTGATTACTAATCCTGAAGAAGCTTACGCAAATATAGTGGCTGCGCTCAAATTAGTGGCAGAAGCTAATCAAATACAACCCAATAGTATACTCACCATTGCATTTATGGATGCTAAAAGTGAGGAAGTCAGCAATATTTTAAAAAGGGCACCCATGGAAATCCGAACAGAAGCTGTAGCCTTATTGTTAAAAATTGACCCCACGAATGCCAAAAGATACAATGATATATTGAAAGGCTAGGGACTATTTTACTAGATTTGTTTTTCCAAACGCTTCGTTCCTGACATGCTCAAATCACTCCGTATACAAAATTATGCCTTAATCCAAAGCCTGGAGATGAATCCAAGCAAGTCACTCAACATGATTACAGGCGAAACTGGGGCAGGTAAGTCGATTATGCTTGGAGCAGTGGGTTTATTATTAGGCAATAGAGCAGATAGCAAAACCTTGCATGATCCAGAAAACAAATGTGTGGTAGAAGGTGTTTTTGAGCTCAGTACTTATCAGCTGCAGCACTTTTTTGAACAGCATGATCTTGATTATGAGCCTGAATGCATTATCCGGAGAGAAATAAGCCCCGCAGGAAAATCAAGAGCTTTTGTCAATGATACCCCCGTAGTACTTGATATTCTCAAAGACCTTGGAAAGTCTTTGATGGATGTACACTCCCAACATGACACACTGATGCTCGGGGATGGTAGCTATCAACTTTCGTTGATCGATGCCTACGCATCTACCCAAAAAGAGCTCGAATACTATCAAGAAACATTCGCCTCGTTTGAGCAAAGCAAAAAAAGATTGCGTACCCTTCAAAAAGAAGCAGCTGATCTTCAAAAAGAAGCAGACTTCAACAAATTTCAATTAGATGAATTGGCTACTCTGCGGTTAGAAGCAGGGGAACAAGCAATGCTCGAGGAAGAGCAGGAAATCCTTGAAAATGCAGAGGAGATCAAGAGCAAAATCCAAGAGGTTCTCAATCAGTTAGAAGACGAGCAATTTGGCATTTTACGCATGCTCTCTCAAACGAGTCATGGCGTCCAACACCTGAGCAAGCTCACCCATAAATTTGACTCCTTACAGGAACGCACCCAATCTGCTTGGATTGAGTTGCAAGATATTGCCGCAAGTTTAGAAGAAGAAGACCAAAAGATCGAAGTAGATTTTGAAAGGCTTGAGGAAGTCCGCGAACGATTAAGCAAAATTTACCAACTGCAAAAGAAGCACGGGCTTGATTCGGTGGAAGCTTTGATATTATTGGAAGAATCCTTGGCAGAAAAAGTATTGAAAGCAGAAAACCTTGACGAGGATCTTGAAAAGCTTGAAAAAGAACTTCAATTGCAGGAGAAAAACATGTTGGAAGCAGGGAAAAAACTAACAAAAAAACGCACTGAAAGCTTCCTCCCTTTTGCGCAGGAGTTAACGAAGTTGTTGCAGCAATTGGGGATGGAAAATGCAGACATTCAATTAGAGCAGACATCGATTGCCCCAACCAAACTTGGATTAGATCAGCTGGATATTCTATTTTCTGCCAATAAGGGTGTAAAGCCACAAGCCTTGAAGCAAGTAGCGTCTGGTGGGGAATTTTCTAGATTGATTTTCGCCATCAAATACATCATGGCCGATAAAATGGCCTTACCAACTCTGATTTTTGATGAAATTGACACAGGTGTATCAGGGGAAGTTGCACTCAAAATGGTCAAAATGATGCAAAACATCGCAGATAAACATCAAGTTATATGTATTTCGCACCTGCCTCAAGTTGCCGCCAAGGGAGACCATCATTACTTTGTCTACAAAGATCACTCTGCTGAAAAAACTATCAGCAGGATGAAATTACTTGAAAAAGATGCGCGTGTCGAAGCAATTGCCCAGATGATTGCGGGTGCCAGTCCATCTGAAGCAGCCTTTGAAAGTGCACGTGAACTGCTTAAAAACTGATAGATCAGGTTCGCTGGGTGACTCTTTTCATACAATGCCTTATCCATCCATGAATTAGCTTCCAGATTTTTTGACTATTTTTACCGATTAATCTTAGTAACCAACCAAAAAAATATACAATGGCTGAAAATTTACTAAAAGGGAAAGTAGGCATCATTACAGGTGCCTTGGACGAAAATTCCATCGCCTGGAAAACTGCTATCAAGGCCCACGAACAAGGAGCGAAATTTGTATTGACCAATGCGCCTATAGCCATGAGAATGGGAGCTATCAAGGAATTGGCTGAGCAGTGCAACACAATCGTGATTCCCGCAGATGCTACTTCATTGGAAGATATCGAGAAACTTTACTCTGAGGCTAAAGAATTTTTAGGAGGCAACTTTGACTTTATACTCCACTCCATTGGGATGTCCCCAAATATACGTAAAGGAAGGTCTTATGGTGATCTCAACTATGATTGGGCAGTCAAATCTTATGATGTATCGGCCATCTCTTTTCATAAGATGATGCAAGTGTCTGAGAAAATGGATGTCATGAATGAATGGGGTTCTATCATGGGTCTATCTTATATCGCAGCTCAGAGAGTCTATCCTTTTTACACCGATATGGCAGATGCCAAAGCCATGTTAGAAAGCATCGCTAGAGGATACGGCTACAGATACGGTAAGTTGAAAAAAGTCCGAGTAAATACCATCTCTCAATCCCCTACCAAAACTACTGCTGGAACAGGAATTGGAGGTTTCGATACCTTCTACAACTTTGCAGATAAAATGTCTCCATTGGGCAATGCATCTGCAGAAGCTTGTGCAGATTACATCATCACCATGTTCTCAGACTTGACCAGATACGTAACTATGCAGAATCTTTTCCACGATGGAGGATACTCCACTACGGGGATTTCAGAAGAATTGATGGATCAATTTAAAGATTTATAAGATGAAAAAAGTAGTTCTTGGAGCGTTAGCTCTTGCTTTTGCGGGCCTGTTTGCTTGTACTAGTCAGGAAACAAGCAATGAAGTAGAAGTTGTTGAAGAAGAGTTAAGCAACCTTGAAAAAGAACACTTGCTGGAACGTGTGGCCTATGCAGACAGTGTGAATGCGGGGCTAATCGAAGACACCTTCAAAGGTAGTGCTCGTAGAGAGGCTTCAGCAAGCATGGGAGGAACAGATATTACCATCAATTACGGTTCCCCAGGTATGCGCGGTCGTGTCATCTGGAATGGCTTAGTTTCTTATGACCAAGTATGGGTGTCCGGTTCACATTGGGCTACGGCAGTAACCTTCTCCAAAGATGTAGCCATTAATGGCGTAACGGTACCGGCTGGCATGTATGGATTTTTCACCATTCCAGGGAGAGAAGAGTGGACATTGATTTTGAACAAGGTCTATGACCAGCATTTGGCCGATGAGTATGATGAGGCAGAAGATGTGGTAAGGGTAAAGGTAACACCGGAAACACTTGACAATCCTGTGCAACGCTTAACCTATGAAATTTTAATGGCAGGTGACTCAGAAGTTGAGATTGCCCTCTCTTGGGACACCATAAAAGTTCGGATGCCCGTAAGCCTGTAAGACTTTAAAAAAAGCTACTCAAAAGAGTAGCTTTTTTTTAGAAAACGCTTTTCAAAGGTCGAGCCAAATGATAGTTTGAGGGTTTTTTAAAAAAATTTTGTGAATTTCATCATGGATAAGTTATTAAAATACACCTTGATTGAAAAATCATGGCCACTGATAATGAAAATATCTTGAATCAAATCAGAAATCTTCTTTTTGAAGATGAAATGGATTTTTGGAATTCATTAGATGAGGAAACGAAAGAATCTATCCAAAGGGGTATAAAAGATTATCAAGATGGGAAAGTTAGACCTCATAATGAGGTTATGGAAGATCTTTATCAAAAATATAAAAAATGAGTTTTGAGGTAATTTGGACGAGAGAATCTGAAATTAGCCTTTCAGAAGTCATCGATTACCTAAGTATCAAATGGTATGACAAACAAATTCTGAATTTTCTTGAAAAATTAGACTCAACTATTTCAAAGCTAAAAGAAACCCCACAGATTTATCCTGCATTTGGACCTCTAAAAATTCGAAGAGTTCTAATAAACGGACAAACTAGTTTATTTTTTTAAATTTGAAAATTAGCAAATTATCATTCTGATTGTCAAGAGTAATAAAAAATAACCTATTTACTAAGTCTTAAACTCTACTTTAAATAGTACCAATCCATTCGCCGGTGCAGCTTGAGTAATTGGGGATTTCTCTAAACTTTTCAAGGCATCCTTGAGACCTTCTTTACTTACTTTCCCAGCTCCTAAATCTACCAAAGCCTGTACCATAATCCGGATTTGATAACGCAAAAAACCAGCACCCCTAAGTTTGATTAATAGGGATTTTTTTGGAAAATCATCAATTCCCGCCAAGGGATGATGGAGGACTTCTGCATGTAAAATCTCACGCTCATAGCTATCGCTAACCTTATCTGCTGAACAAAATCGTCTAAAATCGTGCTTCCCAATAAAGATTTTAATAGCTTCTTTCATTTCCTCTACTGCTAAATCTTCTGGAAAGAAACTAAGCGTACCCGCATGAAATGGATGAAATTTTTCCCCATAAGCCACGTGATAGTGGTATTCTTTACTAGCTACATCCTGAATGATATTGAAGGAAGCATCCACTACCCTGCCTTCCCCTACTCGAATATCAGGAGGTAGATTACGATTAATCGCTTCGTGAAAACTCCCAATATTTTCAATTTCTGAGGCTACATACAAACAGAAAAAAGCTTGATTAGCCGAAACCCCAGCATCTGTCCTGCTCGCTCCCAAGGTCCGGAATTGTTCATGCCCCAATACATATCGAATACACCGTTCCAAGGTACCCTGCACTGTTTTCGCATTGTTTTGCTTGGCCCAACCTGCATATCGGAGTCCTAGGTATTGAATGGGAAAGCGGTAAATGAATGGTTTATTTTGCATCTATAAATTTCAATTCTTTGTTTCTAACAATTCTTTAACTCCGAAATTCCCCTCCCATTCCCACACAAATGCAGGGATTTGATATTTTTCTAAGGTTTTATGCACATCTTCAAGATAATTTATTCTTGAACGTTCATCAGCATTAATAGTCACCCCATACTCCGTACACCATAGCTGTACTCTGTGCCGACGAGCCCAGTCAGCTATTTGTGAAATTTTATCTTCCACAGCTAGCAAGTTACCCGTACGCTCATAATCCCTAAAATTGACTTCAGCTGCTGTATGCATGGCTTTTTTGTCCAGATCAGGCATTCTCCCTTTTTGAAATGGGTAGGGAATCCCCATAGTAGCATGCTGATTACCTGTCCACTCCGTACCTTGATGAGTAAATATGTATGGCTCATAATAATGAAATGTATAAATCAATCCCTCAAAAGGAAATGGCTCCATCCTACTCAACTCAAACATACTATTGGAATTTGTCGCTCCTACGATGATGGGAATTTGGGAATTTTCAGCTCTGATTCCTGAGATAAGCTCAATGGCTACCTGCTCCCAAGACGTTGGTGACAGGTTCGGTTCGTTGACTATTTCTAAATAGATCCCCTGTGAATTTGATCCAATTACCTGCAACACCTTTTTCCAAAAATATAGGAGTCGCTTGGAATCTTCTTTGAAAGAATGCTCAGCTAACCCATGATCAAAAAAAGATAATACTAGTACGAGGTCATTTTTTACACTGAAATCAATCACTTTCTTCAGTTTTTTCTCAAAACTAGGATCACAAGCAAACCAATACTCGAAAGCTAATGGCATCCTTACTGCTGAAATTCCCTGTTTCTGTACTGATACCAATTGCTTTTTTACATTTTTGAATCGAAAGACAGGCCGATCCCATACACGCTCTAGGCCTGTAAGATTCATCCCTTCTATCTTAGGGAGAGGTTTGTTTTCTTGGGCCTGCAAAGGGTAGTTTCCAATCAAACAAACCCAACAAAATAAGAGTCGCGACAAGGTAAAAATTTTAGTACTTAGTTTATAAATCATTTCAGATAATTAGATAAGACCAAATATTCTGCTAGTTTTGGGTAGGATTTTTGAAATTTACTCTTTATGCACTTCACCACCAAAATAAATCCACAAATCCCTCAAGATTTACAAGACCGGTTCCAAAAAAAAGCTTGGGATGCCGCGAATTATGTATACTGGGGCACTTTGAGTATTCTTCTAGGCTTATTCATCTTAGAGTTTTTCTTGCTGAAATCCATCTGGACAACCACCCTTTATATCAAAGTAATTTTAGTTGCCTTTAGCTTTATTTCATATTTCAGCATCCGGAAAGTGAGCAAAACACCCAACGCTCTGGTGTTGATATTCTTAATGCTATTTACAGTATATTGTTTTACTATTATCCATCAAGTATCCAACTTTAGTGTGACATTTTATTTTTGTCTTTTGGCCTTAGTCTTGAGTGTAGCAAATTATTTAATGCTTTGGAATTCGACTTTTTCACTCATGGAAATTTCATTTACAGTACTTGTCTTTCTCTTATTCCAGTATTTAGATGGCTTCGAACATTTTGGGGAATACATGCAGCTAGGTGGCTACACATTTTTTTCCTTCATTTTAATTACCTCCTTTATTCCAGATGCAAGGAAAAGAAATTACCTCCTAAATTTAGAACGTGAGCTTAAAAAGCAAACCGTTGTTGACAAATTAAGTATTGAAGTCAATAGTTTACAACTACAGATGGAAGAGCTTCAACAAAGTCAAAAAATCGACAATGAAAAAGAAAAGATCCTTAGACATGACCTAAAAAACAAAATTAATAACATTATAGGATTATCTCAGCTAATTGATGGCTCTGAGATGCAAGAAGAAGATCAAATGTACATTCAATTATTGAAGGATGTAAGTACCGATCTTTTAAAATATGCAGATAACCTGTATAATAATAATGAAAATAAATTAGACCTTCCTTTAAAAATAATGCTTGAGCCGGTCAATGTCTTTGCCTTATTGAAAAAGACCAAAAACGAAATTCAAGCTAAATTAGAAACCAAAGGAGTTGATTTAGTTTTACCTGAAAAAGAAATCAACACCTACATTTTAGCTGACTTTTTAGTCATGAATAATGTATTGGAAAACATTTTTAACTACTTAATTAGATGGTCTGACCCCGGGCAGCGGATTGAAATTGAAATTATGAAACCATTGGACCATATACGGATTGAGGTCCATGCACCATCCACTTCCATCACCGTGGAAGAATTGAATAATCTCTTTAAACCTATAGAAAACTTTGAATTCAAATCGAGTTTTGATGCACCAAAAGGACTCGGTTTACAAATTGCGAAAAGTATGACTGAAAAAATCGGGGGCTACTTCAAGTATCAAAAGGATTTGAAGGGTGGAGTTACTTTCAAATTAGAATTTAAATCCACACAAATCCAAGAGTTATGAAAGTAATTCCATCCATCTTCTTACTCTTAGTTTTCCTGACAATCATCCCTCATATTGGCGTATCGGAAGCAATCAAAAGGCCCCTGAGTGAGTTTGGCTATCCTAGACAAACAATCGTTTATGGTCAAAAAAATGGAGCAATATTTTTTATAAAAGAAGATCCATTGAGGGATTATTCCAAAAGTGGCATTCATTTGGAATTAATGGTTTCTCCATTAATTGATAAAAGTAAGAGTACGATCTTACTAAAACTTGCAGACTCCCCCGTAATGTCTCTTGCGCTGGAAAATTATGGAGATACTATTCATGTTTTTGTTCCATTTAAGCAAAATGCAGCACAATTTGGTTTTATCAAATTAAGTATAGAACCCAATCTCTGGTATCCAATCTTAGATTGTATGGATATTGATCAAAAAACAGTTTGGATGAAGGTTACTGAAAATTCCTTCTTAGAAGATCACACATTGCCTCCGCCAACCACACAGACAAAATGGACCTTGGGGTCTTTTATGCCAAGTGTCCAAAAACTGCTGGTTTCCAAAAAAAGCTTTCAAGAAAACCTATCCGCAATCAGTAAAATCCATTATTATTATCAAACCACCTACGGAAAAAACCTTCAACTTCAATACTTGGAAGATTCCAGTCCTTTAGATTACTACCATGCAGTAATTGTAGGGTCCTTAGCTGCGATCCAAGATGAAATACCAGAGGTCTTACAAACAGTCAAACCTCTCCAATCTTCAGGCCTTAGCATCCATACCTTTGAGTATCTTGACTCCATAAGGAAAGAGCAGGTATTTTTAAATTCCTTGATTTTTTCGGGGAACAATCCAGAAGAGCTAGAGTCATTGATATACTCATTATTTAATGATGCAGGCGAAAGCTTCCTTCTTTCTGACTCCTTTCAACTTATTGAAGAGAACATCATGAAGGAACCTTATCAATTTTTGACCAAAAGTAGCTATACATTAGGTGAGCTAGGCTTAGATGAGCAGGTAATCAGTGGCAAAGGTAGAATTCGAAAAAATCTCACATTACCCGAATTTATCTCTAAACCATCCCTCAACAAACTGGGAATGAATATTTCAGTAGTACATAAACCTATTGAAAAGGGAGAACAAGCTTATTTAAATATTTTTCTCAATAACAAGCTCATTCAAACCTATAAACTTAACGAAACAGGAAGGCTAGAAAGAAAAATAAATCCAATTAAAGCTCAATTTGGTACTGGCAATTATCTTGGATTTGAGTTTATCTACATACCTAGTGAAGGTATGTGCGATCCAGAAAGCCCTGATTTTTATGCGCATATACTTCCGTATGATACCGATATACAGCTAAATTATCATCGAAAAATCGCTGAAACACTTCATGCATTCCCAGCTAATTTTCATAATAAATCTGTTCACCTAGTCTATGATATGGAGGCCTCACTTTCGGACATTCCAAAAATTTCAAAAATTATAGGCTTACTAAATGTTCGTGATGTTAACTTGCTAGGACACTACCTACCATCAATTATTCCTTTGGACAAGGCAACACTTCAAACATCAAACAACTCCAACTATATCTTTTTATCCAATTCACCTAATAACTGGAATGAAATTAGTGGAACGTATCCACATGTTTTGTTTTCTGATCAACAACTCGTGTATAGATCGGAACAACTTGACAGGTTTTTTGAATTTTACCAAGGAAGTGCATTAGATTATGTTCAGCTCTACAATAATGGAGGCTCCAAATTCTTACAGTTTAATTTACAGAATAATCAAGATGATTCATTTGATCGACTTTTAGATGGCTTTAGGGATCAGTTTCTTACCAATACTGGAAATGTTATGACCGCCAATACGGATCAATACTTCTTTTTTGACTTAAATCAGACAGAACTCAAAAAACAACAAGCTGAAAACAGAGTCAGGTTTGAGTCTTATTGGAATACCTATCGCATTCTAATCATCAGTTTATTGATTGGGTTGAGCATCATACTCCTCATGTATATTTACAAAAAATCTCGAATCGCTCAAAAATCCATAGAAGATGCACGCAAATAAAATAATAGGAGCATTCCTACTAGTCCTGCTATTCCCGCTTCAGGACAGTTATGCCCAAAATCCATGGCAACAAGATAAAGGCGAGTTTTTACTTTCTCCATTTGTGAGCCATTACAGAGCGAGTTCTTTTCGTACCAGGAATGGTGAGCAAATCCCCTTCAATGACAACGGTCTTTTTCAAAACTACAATCCAAGACTTTACTTTTCTTTACCACTAAATGGCTATAAACTTAATCTATTTGGTTCTCTCCCACTTTTCGTAAATCAATTTGAAGACACACAGCAGAATCAGCGAAATGTAGACTTGGGGGATATCGAGTTGGGCGCTCGATTTCATGTAAAGCAAATGAAGAATCACTTCCTCATGGGGGCCTTTACTGCTTTTATACCAGCCTATCAAAACAATCGACTCCCTTATGCAGGGTTTGGAAGGTTTGGGCTAGAAGGAAGAATCATAGTAGCGGGTAATTCTCCTTGGCTTGGAGAAAGTAATAATTTTCACAAAATAGAAGCAGCTTTACGTCAATTTATCCCAAATGGACCTACACAAATTCGAGTATTTGCCTCCGAAGGTTATCGAATCAGACCTAAAATTGTGCTCCTAGGTGAAATTGATGGTTTATTTTCTTTCAGTGATGAAAGCGAGTTTTTCGAAAACAATCTCCAATTAGTCTCCGATTTCACCATGGTAAAAGCTTCTTTAAACCTCGGATACGAGTTTACTCCGGAATTTGCCCTGTATGCAGGTGTATTTCATGATATTTTAAATAGAAATTCTGGAATAGGAAGCGGGTTCCAAATTTTCTCTATTGTTCGTTTGAAGTCAAAACCATGATAAAAAAGGAATATTACAGGAAATCCTTATTTCAAGAGGGAGCTCAACTCAACTCTATTCAAATTGCTGAAATTGAGCAATTAGAAAAAAAGTTGAACCAAAGCTTTTTGAAAATCGCGCTGAATTTCGGATACCTCAGTAGGCGAAACTGGAAACAATCCTTGGTGAAGTATGGGGTAGACTTGTATCAATTTGATTATAAAAATCTATCTGCTATTCCTAAAAAAGATATTGTTACAAAACATTTACATCAGTTTTTAGACGCATTGATTTTCCCTATAGATCAGGAGGAAAACAAGCTTCATGTTGTTTTATCAGATCCATCTGATGGAATCAACATCAATCGGATAGAGATCTTATTGGGACAAAAAATCGATAGTTTTGAAATTGCCGAAGACTTGGATATTTTAAAGGCACTCCATGTGACCTATGGAGAAGAATTTCTGGATAAAGCAGTTTTTGGAATCTATGACAGCGATCGAGAAAGTTGTGCTATCGAAACATTTACAAAAAGACAGCTATTTTTTTTAGGTGGAATATTTTTGACTGGATTAGCATTATTTTTTTTCTTTCCCATTGGAACAGCCATTATCATTAATCTCATTTTAAATCTCTTATTGCTGATATCGATTTCGTTCAAGTTTCTATTGACATTGTATGGGTCAAAGTTTGAAGTTGCCCGGAAGATCAAACCAGAAGAATTAGATGGAATCACTGACGAGGAACTGCCTTTCTATACCATCCTTCTTCCTGTATTTAAGGAATCAGAAGTCATCCATAAATTGGTGTACAATCTCAAAAATTTAGATTATCCTCTAGAAAAACTAGACATCAAGTTATTGATCGAATCAGATGATGAGATGACTTACAATGCGGTGAAAAACATGAATTTCCCCTGTGTTTTTGAGCCAGTAATTATTCCCTATGCACAACCCAAAACCAAACCCAAAGCGTGTAATTATGGCTTATACTTTAGCAAAGGTAAATACTTAACCATTTACGATGCGGAAGATATTCCCGACAATAATCAGTTGAAGCTTGTTTACGCACTTTTCAAAAAGCTAAGCCCTGAATATGTAGTTGTACAATGTGCCCTCAACTATTTCAATAAAAAAGAGAATGTCCTTACACGATTATTTACACTAGAATATTCCTACTGGTTTGATTATATGCTACCAGGATTGGATAACCTAGATGTGCCTATTCCTCTTGGCGGAACCTCCAATCATTTTCGTTTTGATAAGTTAATGGAACTTGGGGGCTGGGATGGCTTTAATGTGACAGAAGATGCGGATTTAGGACTTCGTGCCTATGCCAAATCCTACAAAGTTACTGTATTGGATTCGACGACCCTCGAAGAGGCAAACAATGACTTCTTTAACTGGATTCGGCAACGTTCCCGATGGATCAAGGGCTATATGCAGACCTATTTGGTCCATATGCGCAATCCTTTACAATTGCTTAGAAAAGTAGGATTAAAAGGATTCTTAGGGTTTCAATTCTTCATTGGCGGAACATTTTTTACATTTTTAGTATATCCTATTCTATTACTTTTCCTGCTATTTATCCTGTTCCTATACTCAGGATTATTGGATACGATGGTGTTTTGGAGTGACCAACCAATCAGTGAACCGATGTTAGAATATATTCAATTATTTTTTCCAGATTGGCTCGTAGTTATCTCTGTTTTTAATTTTGCTGTTGGAAACCTCATGATGATCTATGTCAATATGATTGCAGTTTTTAGAAGAAAAGCCTATTCCTTGATGCTTTTCGCTCTCATCAATCCTTTCTATTGGCTGATGCATTCTATTTCAGCCTATAAAGGGCTCATTCAATTAATTACCAAGCCATTTTACTGGGAAAAAACCAATCACGGTCTTACCAAAGCTACTAAAGGTCCTGTCCAATGAAACATAAAAAGTTATTGTATACCTTTTGTTGGCTACTTATTAGCTCACTTTACATCCTCCTCAGCTATTGGTTGCAGACACGAGGATTTTATAACCTAGAATCATATTTTATAGAGTACAAAAAGCTAATTCTCTGGTCCTATGACGAAAGCTTGTTAAGAACGTTCTATTTCACCAAACCCTTTTTACTCTACTTAGGATCATTCTTTTTAGGCTTTCCAACGCTTATGAATAGCACTTATATTTTTTCGGCTCTGCTGATGGGGGGGCTCACTAACCATTTGTTATTCAAAGCTTTTTCCAATCCATCCATTCCTATGTTTTTGGTTATTTATTTACTTTGTAGCCCTGTAGTGATTTATGCTGGCATCTCAGGAGGAAGTCTTGCCCTCTATCTTGTATTTTATTATCTCTTTTTTAGCTTTATCATGAAGTATACCGAATCATTTTCGGTCTTTCACCTCACCTTAATTAGCATTTTAATCGGAATATTCATCTTTTTGGATATTGAATTTTTAAAGCTCTTACTTTTATTAATCCCGATTTTCTTTTTCAGTAGTTTTTATAAAGCCAAAGGAATTAATGGCACTTTTTATAACAGAGCTTCACTTATCCTTAGTAATGATTCTCAGCGGAGAAAATTCTTCTCAAGCTTTTTCTCTTCCATATTTGTTGCTGCATTTATCCCATTAATGGCTTTTCTAACTTTTCTAATTATCAATAAAGTATTTGCTGGAAACTGGTATTACTTTTTAGAAAGTTATGGAAATGAGTGGAACACCTATGCAACCACATTTCCATTTATTTATGACATCGAATATTATAGCAAGTTTATATCAGCAAATACTTCCTACTTCCTACTTCCTTTCTTACTACTGTCGCTTCTTGCGCTCTTTCAGGTGTTCAGCTATGGAGGAGTTAAAACCAAAAGCATACTTTTGATCTTAGCGATCCTTTTTCTACTATCTGAGGTGCAGGAACATAAGCTTGAAAAATTAACCGTTCAACACCTAAGCATGCTAACGGGAGCTGGAATTGTAGCGGCTTTCTTTTCTTTCGCAAAACCTACAGATAAATCCAAATTTCGAAGAATTCTTTTAGCTATTGCGATGATAGTCGGATTATTCTTAGAATGGATTTACTTCAGCAACAGCATACAAAAAAGCGAATCTCTGTTCTTTAGTTCATTTACTGAGACTCAAAACAGTACACGCTTAGCAAGCAAAGCAAATTTTAAAGAATCATTTCGAGGTCTTACCGCTGGAAGAATCCTGATAGATGATGCTATTTTTTATCCAGAATTACTTGAGTTACCTAGAAAATTTACTTGGGAAGGGCACTTTAGCTCTACATACCAGCATGCACTACAGCAACCAGAACTGTATGCCGACTACGTAGTAATGACCAAAAGTACACATCCACTGTACCTTGATGACATAGTAGCTACTGCATACAAGCGATTGGAAATGAATCAGGTACCTAAAAATCTTACACTGCTCTACGAAGACAGTCTATTCGAAATTTATCAAATCATGAGAAATCCCATTGCGCAAAAGTGAACAAATAAAAACTTTTCCAAAGTTTGAAGCTTTGGAAAAGTTTCATTCTTAGTGTACTATAAATTAGCCGCCAACCAATCCCCTACCTCAGAGGTCTTGTAGACATTGCCGCCGTCAGCAATATCTTCTGTCACTACACCGGCCTCTAGTGAAGCATTCACCACGGCAGCTATTGCATCCGCTTCTGCCTTCAATCCAAATGCATATTCAAACATCATCGCCGCTGAAAGCACCGTAGCCAATGGATTGGCAATATCTTTTCCTGCTGCTTGAGGATAAGAACCATGGATAGGTTCAAACAACTTATTCTCCGTCCCCACAGATGCTGATGGCATCAAACCCATGGAACCAGAAATCACAGAAGCTTCATCTGTCAATATGTCTCCAAAGAGATTTTCTGTAATCAATACATCGTATGCCTTTGGCCACTGAATTAAGCGCATGGCTACTGCATCCACAAACTCATATTCAACCTTTACATCTGGATATTCTGGAGCTATCTCCTGTACAGTTTCCCTCCACAAGCGGGATGTCGCCAATACATTCGCCTTATCCACACACGTTAGATGCTTTCTACGCTTCTGAGCTGCCTGAAAACCCATACGGGCCAATCGGGCAATTTCTTCTTTAGAATAGACATTGGTATCAAAAGCCTTAGTTCCTTGTTCATTTCTTCCCCTTGGCTCACCAAAATAAATCCCTCCAGTCAACTCTCTAAAAAAGACAAAGTCCACCCCCTCTACCCGCTCAAGCTTCAAAGGTGATTTATGAATGAGGGAAGGGAACGTGAATGTGGGTCGTACATTGGCAAATAAACCCAGTTTCTGACGCATGCGAAGCAAGCCTTGCTCCGGTCTCACTTTAGCCTTCGGATCATTGTCATATTTAGGGTCTCCTATAGCTCCAAACAATACTGCATCTGCTCGAAGACATACTTCATGGGTAGCATCTGGATAGGGATCCCCCACCAAATCAATGGCAGCGGCACCAACAGGCGCTTCTTCAAAACTTACTTGATGACCAAATTTCTTGGCTACTGCCTCCACTACTTTTACTGCCTGAGCAATAACTTCAGGACCGATGCCGTCACCCGGCAGTAATGCGATTTTCATTTCCATAGTCGCTTATCTTTTCTAAATTTTTATGTGCTGTTGCTTTAAATGAAGGCTTGGAATCCGCCAACTGCTCGATAATATTGAGCATTTTCTCAGTAGCTTTCAAAGCAGCTACCGTCTGATCAGGATCCAATCCTTTGGTTTTAAAAATTCTACCCATCTCCCAAGTAATGATGGTCTCCACAAATGCATCTGTTTTACCGCCCGGAGGAATACTTACCTGATAGTTGACTAATTTGGGTAATTCCTTATTCAGGGATTTATAGATTTTCTTGATGGCTTTCATAAAAGCATCAAATTGTCCATCACCCGAAGCTGACTCCTCGTATGATTCTCCATACACCTGCAATTTGACTTGTGCAGAAGGTCTTAGCCCTTTGGAATGGCTCAGATTATAACTTGCTATGTGAATATGCTGGGTAATAGAGGTGTGCTGCAACACATCTGAGATGATATAGGGTAAATCCTCTGTAGTCACTCGCTCTTTTTTATCCCCCAATTCAATGATCCGCTGGGTCACTTTTGCCAAATCTTCCTGTTCCAAAGAAATTCCAAGCTCTTGCAGATTTTTGAGGATATTAGCCTTGCCTGAGGTCTTACCTAAGGCGTACTTCCGTTGCCTTCCAAAGCGCTCTGGCATCAAATCGTTGAAATAAAGATTTTTTTTATTATCCCCATCTGCATGAATACCGGCTGTTTGGGTAAATACATTCTCCCCTACCACAGGTTTATTGGCTGGAATATGCTGCCCAGAAAACTGTTCGACCAACTTACTTACTCTGAAAATCTTGTGTTCACGTACATTGGATTTAAAGTCCGTAAAGTCCTTAATGACGGCTATCACCGATTCCAATGGTGCATTACCTGCTCGTTCACCTAGCCCATTGACGGTGGTGTGAATACCACTGATCCCGCTAAAAATAGCTTCTAATACATTAGAAACCGATAAATCATAATCGTTGTGCGCATGAAAATCAAAATGCGTATCCTGAAACTCTGAAGTGATTAGCTTGATAAAGTGAGACACTTCTTTAGGAGAAAGCAAACCCAAAGTATCTGGCAACATGACTCTTCGTACATTCAGTTTGGCCAACATACCGATTAAGTCCATGGTATATTCCATAGAATTCCGCATGCCATTGGACCAGTCTTCCAGGTAAACATTCACGGTAATTCCTTTGCTTCGAGCATATAGTACACTTCGATGAATATCTTCAAAATGCTGCTCGGGAGTTTTCCGCAGTTGATGTACCAGATGGTTCATAGAACCTTTGGTAAGCAAATTCATCACTCGGCCACCTGCTGCTACGATCCAATCCACGGAAGCTGGTGTATCTACAAATCCCAATACCTCCACACGGTCTAAAAACCCTTTATCCTTGGCCCACTGGGTGATTTTTTTGACCCCTTCCATCTCTCCGTCGGATACTTTGGCCGAAGCCACCTCAATACGATCCACATTGAGCTCCTCAAGCAGTAGCTTGGCAATCTGGAGCTTTTCCGAGGGTAAAAAGGAAACCCCCGAGGTCTGTTCCCCATCCCGAAGGGTGGTGTCCATGATTTCTATTTTTCGTTGATTTCCCATTGGTAGTTAACAGTGAACAGTGAGCAGTAAATAAATTAGGAATGTAAAATGATGAATTTTGAATTAGTGAGTAGTGAGTAGTTAATTAGGTGATTAGTGAATAGTTGATTAGTTGATAAGGTGAGCGGTGAGTAGTGTGAGTAGTGATTAATGGACAAGTTAAATACAGGCCCTATACACACAAGACTTGAGTCTTGTATCTTGAGTCTTGGCTCTTGCTTCTTGGCTCTTGCTTCTCGCCTCTCGCTTCTCGCCTCTCGCCTCTAGTCTATCGCTTCTAAGTATCATCCTTTCAACTCAAACTCCCTGATTTCTTCCTGCATATTCAAGAGGTAGTCAATGTCATCAAAGCCATTTTTCATGTTTTCCTTTTTGTAGACATTGATATCAAAAGACTCTGATGCTCCGGTCGAAGTCAGTGTAATAGTTTGTTGGTCTATATCCACTGTGACTTCTACAGAAGGGTCTGTTTCCACTGCATCAAACAAGCTTTGAGCAAAAGCAGGGCTGACCGTGACAGGAAGTACACCGATGTTGAGACAGTTGTTTTTGAAAATATCAGCAAAGAAAGAGGAAACTACACATCGAAATCCGTAATCATAGAGAGCCCATACCGCATGTTCCCGGCTGGAGCCTGAACCGAAGTTTCTACCTGCCAAGAGGATTTTTCCTGAAAAGGTAGGATCATTGAGAACAAAGTCCGGCTTAGGATTTCCCTCCACATCGTATCTCCAATCGCGGAAGAGATTATCTCCAAACCCTTCCCGCTCAGTTGCTTTCAAGAAGCGGGCGGGAATAATTTGATCCGTATCTACATTTTCAGCCGACAAAGGAACTACCCGACTGGTCAATACATTAAATTTATCGTATGCCATAATTGTTGATTGTTAGATTAAAATACATCTCGAGGATCCGAGATTACACCTGTCACTGCCACGGCTGCTACGGTCAATGGACTAGCCAGTAAGGTTCGTGCACCGGGACCTTGTCTTCCCTCAAAATTTCGATTGGAAGTAGAGACTGCATATTTACCTGAAGGGATTTTGTCATCATTCATGGCCAAGCAAGCAGAGCAACCCGGTTGTCTCAATTCAAAACCTGCGTCTTCCAAAATTTTTACAAGTCCTTCTTCGTGTGCCATCTTCTCTACTTCTCGAGAACCTGGCACAATCCAAGCAGTGATGTTGTCTGCCTTTTTCTTCCCTTTGACAAATCCTGCCACTGCACGGATATCTTCAATCCGGCCATTAGTACAACTTCCTACGAATACATAATCCACTTTTTTGCCTTTGATGGGTTCATCAGGAGCAAAGCCCATATATTCTAAGGATTTTAAAAAACTTGTTTTATTACTTCCTTCCAGTAAATCTGCATTGGGGATGCGGTCTTTGACTTTGATGCCCATCCCGGGGTTGGTTCCATAAGTGATCATCGGCTCGATATCGGCAGCATCGTAGTGATATTCCACATCAAATGCAGCACCCTCGTCCGTTTTTAGCGATTCCCAATACGCCACAGTTTGATCCCACGCTTCACCTTTCGGAGCATAGCGCTTGCCTTTAAGATAGGCATATGTTGTCTCATCTGGCGCAATCAAGCCCCCTCTAGCTCCCATCTCAATACTCATATTGCAGATAGTCATGCGGGCTTCCATGCTGAGAGCGGTAATTGCCGAACCTGCGTATTCCACAAAATATCCAGTAGCTCCAGAAGCTGAAATTTTAGAAATGATATAAAGGATGATATCCTTGGAGGTCACCCCTTTCCCTAATTCCCCATCCACCGTAATGCGCATCTTTTTAGGCTTTACCTGCATGATGCATTGAGTGGCCAACACCATCTCGACTTCTGAAGTCCCAATACCAAAAGCTATGGCTCCAAAAGCACCATGGGTAGAGGTATGGGAATCCCCACAGACGATAGTCATTCCAGGTTGGGTCACGCCCAATTCAGGACCGATCACGTGTACAATACCATGATGTGCAGACCCAAGGTCATGGAGCTCTATTCCGTGATTTTTACAATTTTCGCGCAGTTTTTCCACCTGCATGCGGGATAATTTATCTTTGATCGTTTTGTCCTGATCCACTGTAGGTACATTGTGATCAGGAGTAGCAATAGTCCGATCTGGATACATGACACCAATCCCTCTTTTTTCCAAGTTCAAAAAAGCAACAGGACTGGTCACTTCATGTATGAAATGCTTATCGATGAAAAAAACATCCGGTCCATTAGGAACGGAACGAACGACGTGTGCATCCCAAATTTTATCAAATAGTGTTTTCTTTTCCATGGTATTTATTGGGTCACTTTTTCTTTGACGGGTATTTTATTGAGTGCATCCACAAATGCCTGAGCGGAAGCCAAGACAATGTCATGATTGGAAGCAAAGCCATGATAAGGCTTTTCTCCTTGCATCAGGCGCATATGCACTTTTGCCACATCATCACTTCCGGCTGTCATAGCCTGGATGAGAAATTCTTCCAAAACATAGGTAGGTCGAACGATCTTTTCTATGGCTTTTAAGACTGCATCTACAGGACCATTGCCGGAAGAGGATGCACTGTGTGATTGCTCACCTACTTTCAATTGGACTGTTGCTTGAATATTACCATTCGATTGGTAATTCACCTCCTCCAATTCTACAAAAGAAGATTCATCCAAGTATTTTCCTACCAAGGCCAGTAAGTCTTTTGGGCCTATATCGCGCTTTTTATCAGCAAGCAACAAGAAATCCTCATATACTTCTCTCAATGCTTCTCCTTCTAAAACAACCCCCAATGAATCTAGGTGATGCTTCAAAGCCGCCCTTCCCGAGCGGGCAGTAAGAACAATGGAGGACTCATGCACGCCTACTTCCTTAGGATCCATGATTTCATAATTCTCCCGATGCTTCAATACGCCATCCTGATGAATTCCAGAGGAGTGTGCAAAGGCATTTCTTCCCACAATGGCTTTGTTGGGCTGTACAGGCATATTCATCAACTTAGAAATCAGTCTACTAGTGCCGTAAATCCGTTCAGTTTGGATATCTGTATGCACAGGGATGCTTTGATGACATTTGATAGCCATCACTACTTCTTCCAAAGAAGTATTTCCAGCCCGCTCTCCGATACCATTGATGGTTAACTCTGCCTGCCTTGCACCGTGCTGTACACCTGCAATGGTATTGGCAGTGGCCATCCCTAAGTCATTGTGACAATGAGTAGAAATGATGGCTTTGTCAATGTTGGAGACATGTTCTTTGAGGTAGCGGATGATAGCACCGTACTGCTCAGGTAAGCAATATCCCGTGGTGTCAGGAATATTCACGACTGTAGCACCTGCCTTGATGGCTTGTTCGATAATTTGTGCAAGAAAAGGCAATTCTGCCCTACCAGCATCTTCGGCATAAAACTCAACATCCTCTACAAAACGCTTGGCGAATTTTACCGCTTTTACTCCCCGCTCAATGATATCTTCGGGAGTGGAGCGCAACTTGTATTGGATGTGATAGGGAGACACACCAATGCCCGTGTGTATTCTCCCCCTTTTGGCATATTTTAATGCCGCAGCAGCTACTTCGATATCCTTCTCCACCGCACGGGAGAGCGCACAGATGATAGGATTAGAAACTGCCTTTGAAATCTCCACTACTGAATTGAAATCGCCTGGGCTGGATATGGGAAATCCTGCCTCGATGATATCAACCCCCAATGCTTCCAAAGCTTGTGCTACCACTATCTTTTCCTGGGTGTTTAGCTGACAACCAGGTACCTGCTCTCCATCTCGGAGGGTGGTATCAAATATCCATAGCTTTTCACTCATGATATTTAATTATTTTCTGGTCTTAATTGTCTGACGACGGCACCTGCCTGCCACATTTCAGACTCTCTCAATTCTTTCAATTCCTCTTCCAACTTTTCGCGATAATCAGCCTTGGAATTGGAATCAATGGATTTTTGAGCTTCCTGACCTGTTTTTACACTGTTGTACAATTCTTCAAATACCGGCTTGGTGGCATCTCTGAAAGGCTTCCACCAATCCAAAGCCCCTCTTTGCGCTGTTGTCGAACAGTTGGCATACATCCAATCCATTCCATTTTCTGCTACCAATGGCATCAAACTTTGGGTCAATTCCTCTACCGTTTCATTGAATGCTTCGGAAGGGGTATGACCATTGGCTCTCAATACTTCGTACTGTGCCGCAAAAATTCCTTGAATAGCTCCCATCAAGGTACCTCTTTCACCTGTCAGGTCAGAAGTTACCTCTCGATAGAAATCCGTTTCAAACAAATAGCCCGAACCTACACCTATCCCAAGTGCTACGACCCTATCTTTGGCCTTGCCTGTTCCATCCTGGAAGATGGCATATGAGGAGTTCAAACCTCTGCCTTCGACAAACATTCTTCTCAAAGACGTCCCTGAACCTTTAGGTGCGACCAAAATCACATCTACATCTGCAGGCGGGATGATGCCTGTTTTTTCCTTGTAGGTAATCCCAAATCCATGAGAGAAATACAAGGCTTTACCAGGGGTAAGGTATTTCTTCACCGTAGGCCAAAGGGTAATCTGACCAGCATCCGACAATAAGAACTGAATGATGGTTCCTTTTTCGCAAGCTTCCTCGATTTCAAATAAGGTCTCGCCAGGAACCCAACCATCAGCTACTGCTTTGTCCCAAGTTTTGGAGTTTTTTCGCTGACCTACAATGACATGAAAGCCGTTATCTTTGAGATTTAACGCTTGGCCTGGCCCTTGAACACCATAGCCAATGACTGCAATTACCTCGTCTTTCAATACTTCTCTGGCCTTTTCTAAAGGAAATTCTTCCCTTGTGACAACATTTTCTTCTACTGATCCGAATTTCAGTTTCATAGTGTAAGTGTTAATGATTATAGGTTTGATTATTTAAATATTCTTGAACAGAAAACTTCGGCTTGGCAATGGCCACACGGCCCGACCTACTGAATTCCAATAAATTGAAGGGTTTGAGAATCTCCAATAAGGCCTGCGTATCTTGCTTATGCCCAGTGAATTCGACTACTACAAATTCTTTTTCCGCTGCAATGATATGCGCATTGAATTGACGGATGACCTTTTCAAGCCCTGGGTCTAAACTCTCTGTGGGAACCTTGTACAAGGCAATTTCTTGATAGACCACTTCATCATCTCGGAAATAATAGGCTTTGATGACGTCCACAATCTTTTCGATTTGGCCCGCAAGGTGTACCATTTGCTGTTCCGTGACCGAAACTTCCATGGTTATTTTATGAATGCCTTCGAGCCTGCTTTCGGAGGCTGTCAGAGCATCGATATTGATCCCTCTTCGTGTGAAAATAATGGTAATCCGGTTGAGGATTCCAATAAAATTCTCTGTGTAAATGAGTATGGTATAGCGGTTCATAGTGTTGTGATTGGGGCTTAGCTTAATCTTACTTCTTCCACAGAACAGCCAGTGGCAATCATAGGAAATACATTATCCTCTTTTTCTACGACTACTTCCAGAAAATACGGGCCATCGTGCAAAAGCATTTCAGCGACCGCTGCCTGTAAATCTTCCCTTTCGGTTACTTTGCTCGCTTTGATTTTGTAAGCTTCAGCGATTTTGATAAAGTCAGGATTTTCCAATTCCGTGAATGAATAGCGCTTATCAAAAAAGAGCTGCTGCCACTGACGGACCATTCCGAGATAGTTATTGTTCAGAAGCACCACTTTTACTGGCGCCTTCGTCTGCATGATGGTGCCTAGTTCTTGGATAGTCATCTGAATACCTCCGTCACCCACTACACATATTACCTGTTTAGAATAATCGTGTAATTGTGCCCCAAGGGCAGCGGGAAGTGCAAAGCCCATGGTGCCGAGTCCACCTGAGGTCACTTGGGTTCTGGACTGTTTGTAATCAAAATACCTCCATGCGATCATCTGATGCTGTCCTACATCGGTCACTAAAATGGCATCATCTTCTTTGTATTGATTGATCAAATGAATCACCTCTCCCATATGCAAGCCACCATGAGTGCCATGTAAATCATTGATGACGACCGCTTCCTTCTCTTGCTGCTCCAATTCCCGGAATCTGGCCATCCACTCATCATGACTGCTTACTTTTACTGCTGCTGTTAGATCAGCAAGACTATCTTTACAGTCACCCTGAATGGCTACAGCGCAGGTTACATTTTTATTGATTTCACTAGGATCCAATTCCAAATGAATCACTTGTGCTTGCTTGGCATAACGCTTCAAATCTCCCGTCACCCGGTCATCAAAACGCATCCCTACGGCAATCAAAACATCGCATTGATTGGTCAGTAAATTAGGGGCGTAATTCCCATGCATCCCTAGCTTGCCTACATAGGTTGGGTGTTCTTCGGAAAGCGCTCCTGAACCCAACAATGTGCAAGCCGCAGGAATACCCGTTTTATCTAAAAAAGCTTTCAATTCCGCTTCGGCATGGGCTAAAACCACCCCTTGACCAAATAAAAGATAGGGCTGCTTGGCTGAATCAATCAAAGCGGCAGCCTGCTTGACGGCATCTTGATCAATCTTCACATAGGGTCGATACGAACGAACCCCTAAGCAAGGCACATAATTATACTCCCCAAACTCCACTTGTGCATTTTTGGTGATATCTACCAAAACTGGTCCAGGCCTACCCGAACGGGCTATCAAAAAAGCTTTGGCGATGGCAGGTGCAATGTCCTCCACTCTTCTCACTTGAATATTCCACTTGGTCCCCGGCATAGAGAGTCCCACTACATCTGTTTCCTGAAAAGCATCCGTACCTAGTAAATGCGCCGCCACCTGCCCAGTGATACAGACCAAAGGCGTACTGTCAATCTGCGCATCTGCCAATCCTGTAATCAGGTTAGTTGCTCCGGGTCCTGAGGTAGCCAGCACCACACCGACTTTCCCAGAGACTCGTGCATAGCCTTGGGCTGCGTGAATAGCACCTTGCTCGTGCCTGGTAAGCACATGTTTGATGCGGTCGCTGTAATCATACAAAGCATCATACACCGGCATGATGGCCCCTCCCGGATAACCAAAAATAAATTCGGCATGTTCCTCAATGAGGGATTTTACTACGATATCGGCTCCTCTGATCATGGTTTTTTGGAGTTTGATGAGATGGTTTTGGTATTGGGCTTCGCAACAATCCTTTTATAGGTCAGTCACACAACCCTCGGAAGCGGATGCTACCAGTTTATTGTATTTTTTGAGTGTTCCTTGCAAATCACTTAAGTCTTTATTGACCCACGATTCTTTTCGCTTGGTAAGCTCTTCATCACTGACATGCAGATGCAAGGTCAATGAATCAGCATCGATCGTGATGGTATCCCCATCCTGCACCAATGCAATCGGACCTCCACTATACGCCTCAGGAGTTACGTGACCGACTACAAAACCGTGGGTTCCACCAGAAAACCGACCATCTGTAATCAGGGCCACATCTGCGCCCAATCCTGCACCAATAATCATGGAGGTAGGTTTTAACATTTCAGGCATCCCAGGACCACCTTTCGGGCCTATGTATCGGATGACAATTACTTCACCTTTGTTGACTAGACCTTTTTTGATGCCTTCATTGGCATCCAATTCAGAATCAAATACTTTGGCTGGACCAGAAAAAGACTTCCCTTCTTTTCCTGAAATTTTAGCGACAGATCCTTCAGGCGCCAAATTCCCCCTCAAAACACATAAGTGACCGGTCTCTTTCAAAGGTTGCTCAATAGGGTGGATAACATTCACCACCGAGGGAACCACAGGGGCAATAGCTGCCAGATTCTCCGCAACAGTTTTGCCTGTCACAGTCATGCAATCTCCATGCAGCATTCCATTATCCAAGAGGTAGCGCATAAAGGCAGGCAGCCCCCCTTGCTGATACAAGTCTTCCATCAAAAATTTTCCCGATGGCTTGAAATCTCCCAATAAAGGCGTTTCGGAATTGACACGCTTAAAATCATCTAGCGTAAACGTGATGCCTGCGGTCTTGGCGATAGCCAAAATATGCAACACTGCATTGGTACTGCCGCCTAAGGCAACCGCTACACGTACGGCATTTTCCAAACTTTTATAGGTAACAATATCTTTTGGCTTGATATTTTTTTCTAACAATACTTTGATGTAGGAACTTACCTTTTGGCATTCTTCAAGTTTTTCTGGCGCCGTCGCGGGAGTAGAAGCAGAGTAAGGCAAGGACATACCCATGGCTTCGATAGCGGAAGACATGGTATTGGCTGTATACATACCCCCACAGGCACCAGCACCAGGACAAGCGTTTTGGATGACTCCTTGATAATCTAGGTCAGACAATTCTCCTTTAATCCGCTTGCCATAAGCTTCAAATGCCGATACAATATTTAATTTTTCACCTTTATAATTACCGGATCGGATGGTACCGCCATAGACCATGATGGAAGGTCGGTTGATCCGCAGCATCCCCATGACAGCACCGGGCATGTTTTTATCGCAACCAGCTACTGCAATACAGGCATCAAAGGAGTGTCCCAAGATAAAAGACTCAATGGAATCAGCAATGATTTCTCTGGAAACCAAGGAATAACGCATCCCAGAAGTCCCCATGGATATCCCGTCCGATATCCCCATGGTATTAAAAACCAAACCGGTCAAATCATCGGCCTTAGAGGCACTTTTGATTAGACCGGCAAAATCGTTGAGGTGCATGTTGCAGGGATTACTCTCATAGCCGCAACTCGCTATTCCCAAAAAGGGTTGGTTCATTTGTTTATCCGACATGCCCGTAGCATATAACATGGCTTTACCCGCCGGATGCTCTTCATTTTGGCTGATTTCCCAACTATGTTTCTTCAAACTCATGATTTATTTCAATCGGTTAAAATAGGTTTATAAAAAAAGTGCCTCATGTTATGAGGCACTTTCGAATCTATGGTTGATGTCAAATAGTCTAGCGCCTCTTCATTTATCACAAATGAGAATAAGAATAAAGCTTAGAGGAGTGACTAGTTCAAACATGTGGTATGGTTCATCTTTTTGATGACACAATATTAGGGTACATTTCTGAGACTTACAATATTTTATTTCTTTTTTGAGACCATTGAATAATACTTATTACCCCTCAAATATTTTTACACGTTATTTTATTTTGCTTATGTCAGTTTTTAGGAATATTATATAAAATTGACTTCAAGAACACGCAGTAATTCCAAACAAAATTTTATTTTCATTTTTTTTAAGCTTTGAAAACTTTTTTTGATTTTTTGTTAATGTTTTGATTGAATTGATGAATTTTATACAATAATCAACAATTTCAACGTAAATACATTTTGCGTTGTATCTCAGTGGTTTTATGGTAATAAGTTGCGATGATTCATGATTCAGGAAAGGGAAATATGTGTGAAAAGGAATAAAATAGCATCTTTACACATAGAAAAATTAAACTCCTATGATTTGCTTCCCCAATGCCAAAATCAACCTTGGCCTTCATATTACTGCCAAAAGAAAAGATGGCTATCATGAATTGGAAACCTGCATGGTACCTATACCTTGGTTGGATGCCTTGGAAATGATCCCTGCCAAAAAGACAATTTTTGAAAGTACAGGACTACCCATCCCGGGAGAAGCCAAAGATAACCTGATAGTAAAAGCTTATAAATTGCTGAAAAAGGATTTTCCCGACATTCCGGAAGTCCACATCCACTTGCATAAAAATATTCCAATGGGTGCCGGCTTAGGGGGAGGGTCTGCTGATGCAGCCTTTGCGTTGACTTTAATGAACCAACTTTTTGAGTTGTATTTGGAAGACCTATTTTTAGAAGAATACGCCGCTCAATTGGGAAGTGATTGCGCTTTATTTATAGAAAATAAGCCAAAAATTGCCACCGGAAGAGGCGAAATCTTAGCTTCAACCGATGTCAATATCCAAGGAGATTACCTGGTTTTGGTCAAACCTCCGATCCATATCGGCACCAAAGAAGCGTACGCAGGTGTCAAGCCTCAAGCGCCAACAGTTGATCTTCAAGAGATTTTGAAAGATAAGCACACCTGGAAAGAACACTTGGTCAATGATTTTGAAAAAAGTATCTTTCCCAATCATCCAACGCTTCCCCAAATCAAAACGCAGCTCTACGAGATGGGCGCCTACTATGCTGCTATGTCTGGTTCAGGTTCTACGATGTTTGGATTATTTTCGGAGAAACCAGAGCCCACCAAGTGGCCTTCAGAATATATTGTTTTTGAGTGTGTTGTGTAATTTATATGTAAATTTTATATTTACAAAAAATACATAAATTATGACCACTATCACTACTTCACTCCCCGATGAGCTCGTGCAAAGACTAGCTGAGTATGCAAAAACCCTGGGCTTGCCCAAAAACAAACTGATAGAAAAAGCGCTGAGTCTCTATCTTGATCATCTCAAAAGGGTTGCTTATGTAAAATCCTATCAAGCTGCCGGAAAGGATCAAGATATGTTGTCCTTAGCAGAAGAAGGTATGGGAGAATATTTGAAGCAATTGGAAGATGAGACAAGGTGAGATTTGGTATGCAGACTTGAATCCTGTGAAAGGTTCTGAGCAAGCTGGATTTAGACCTGTAGTCATCATCAGTGGCAATATGCTGAACAAATACCTGAATGTAGTAATTACCGTGCCATTGACTACAAAAATCAAACATTACCAAGGCAACCCAATCCTACAGCCCAACAACACAAACAACCTAAAAGCCACTTCCGAAATGATGGTTTTCCATATCCGCTCTATATCCAAGGAGCGGTTGGTAGAAAAGATTGGAGAGATCTCCGAAGAGGAAGTTATGCAGGCATTGGAGACTTTGCAGGATATTACTACGCTACACTAACCCAAAACCACAGAAAACATGCTTCATCTCAGGCTAAATAAGGAAATAGAGACAAAACTGAATCTCATAAGTGAGATAAAAGGCATTTCCAAATCACAAATCATTCAAGATGCTTTGCAAAAGTATTTAGAAAACTATGACGCTTTTCAATCCTCTGTTGAGCTTGGAAAAGATTTATTTGGGGTTGAATGCCAAGACTCACACCTCTCCGTAGAATACAAAAGGATTATTAAGGAAAAAATTGAAAGTAAATTTCGAAATACAGATAAATAAGACTATCCGATTACTTCATATTCATTGAGAAATTCCCTAAAATTCCCTCTATTCACTAATAGATTCTGGCTTTGATAAGCCTCTGTAAACGTCTTTGGAAAATTCACTTTTCGCTTAGGATTCCATTTAAATTCATAAGCATGAAATTTTCCTGTAAGCTCCTCTACATAATCAATCTCTTGTTGCTGCTTAGTTCTCCAAAAATAGGTTCTCGCCAAGCTCCTAGTGTACGAATTAGCTTTTAATCGCTCACTGATTAGAAAGTTTTCCCACAAAGCTCCCACATCTTGCCTTACTGCCATTGGGGTGAAATCCCTGATCACAGCATTTCTTATACCGTTATCATAGAAATATAGCTTTTTAGCTGTCTTAATTTCAGTACGGAGATTCCGACTGTAAGAGGATAAACTGAAGACTACAAATGCTTTCTCCAAGACATCAATGTAAGAAGCGACAGTTTTTGGATCTGCACCGACGGTTTCTCCCAGTTCCTTATATTTCACTTCATTACCCACTTGGTAAGCCAGGGCCTCTAGGATGTTTCGGACCAATTTGGGCTTTTTTAAGTTTCCGTAAATCAAGACATCTTTATATAGGTAGCTTTCGGTCAACTCTAAAAGCACCTCTTTTTCATGAGTTGCATCAGTAATGACATCCGGATAAAACCCATAAACCAGTCTGTTTTCCAAACTTTGTTCCGCTTTCAAATAGCCCACTTCTTTTTCATATTCCTGCCAAGCGATGGGCCACAAGTGAAAGGTCCACTTTCTTCCCGTAAGCGGCTCTTGAATTTTTTCATTGAGTTCAAATGCTGAAGATCCGCTCAGGACCAATTGGATATGCTTGAACTGATCCACGATAATTTTTGACTGCAACCCGATTGCATTGATACGCTGAGCTTCATCAATATACACTATTTTATGGTCCGCAATGATGGCGCGCAAAGTCTCCGTATTAGCTTGCTCAAGAATTTCCCTTACGGTAGAATCATCCCCATCTAAGTATAAAAACTTCTCCTCTCTACCTCTCAGGATGGTTTCAATCAAGGTCGTTTTCCCCACCTGCCTCGGCCCCAATAATACAATAGCCTTCCCTAAGAAAAACTTTGTCTGAATTAACTCTTGGATGGTTCGTTCAAACTTCATTCTATCAATTTTTTTAAAATCTAATTCAAACACAAATTTAAGACTTATTCCCTCAAAATCATAACTTTGGAGGATTACATTCCCTTAAAGTCATAACTTTAAAGGATCTCATTCCCGTAAAGTTATGACTTTGCAGGATTAGATCGTAAAAAAGCCATAAAAATCACGATGTTGGGTAACCCATGATTATTTCATTAAAAGTCTCCTAAAATTTATTTACATGATTATTCAAACATATACTAAAATTATTTATAACAGTAATTTCAAAAAAAAATATTAAAAACTATTTGCGCATAATAATAATAATAATAATAATATTGTAACAGCTTTTGGGTAAAAGCTAGTCCGTTATCGGACTTAATTATTTCATTAAACCATTAACAATTATACGTAAATTATTATTTTCCTCCATTTTGGCCATTTCATTTGGATTTGGCTTAAGTACTGCAAGTGGGCAAGAATCAGTCCCAGATCCAGAGACAGGTCCGAGTGGGGTATGTTGCCAAGAACAAGATTTATCTTGTTTCCATCCAGTTTATTTTATCAATTTCGCTGATTCGTATTGGAAGCTTGGAGCAAAAACATGTTCTTAAAAAAGAGGCTGTCTCATAAGTTAATGCTTTAAAATAATGCCAAAATTTTATTTGGTTTGTAATCAGTGAAACTTTGTGCCTTAGAGCCTTCGTGGCATTTCTAGCCACAAAGCCACTAAGTCACAAAGGGATTGATTCTTAAACAGAATTTTGTTTGGTTAATAAATCTGAAGAGCAATTTATGAGACAGACTCTTACCTTTACCAAAAACATCATGAAAAAACTATTTACAATTTTCTTAATATTTATTTGTCTGAGCTGCTCAAACCAAGGGCCTATTAATATTACGGATAATATTAAAACATTTTCAGAAGCTGATCTTCCTAAAGCCTTACTACTGAAGGGTGAAAAAATGGATTTCCAGGAATTTCTTCTACCAAGGCACATTCAAGTAACAAGGGATTACATTGTAGTAGCGGAAAATGCTAACAATGATATCTTTTATGTTTACTCTAAAAAAGACAAAAGCTTTGTCAAAAGTATGGGGATAAACGGCATAGGTCCTAACGAAATACTTACAGCAGATTTTATTCATCAGGGATTAGAAGATAACGATTTTTGGGTTTATGATAGCAAAAATCAAACCTTCAACAAATTTATAATCAATGAAAATAAAGACGGATTGGCAGATATTCAAATTCAACAAAGCGGAATGTTAGCCGCCGTATTGGATTTCATACCTATTTCGGATAGTTCATTCATTGGCAGAGAAATACATGCATCTACTAAGTATCAGGAATTTACCCATCAAGGTTCCAAATTAGTCTCCTATGGAGATTGGGATGAGCACCGAACGGACCAAGAATTAACCAATTTTGTACTTTACTCCTTGTATCAAGGAAGTTTAGTGAGTTCTAAAAATAAAAGATACATTGGAGCATGTGGCATACTAATCGATTATATAGAAGTTATAGATAGAAATACTGGGAAATCGCTTTTCTTAAGAGGACCTGTCAATGAGATCCCTGCTTATGAACTCATCAATATGTCGGGTCATCCATATCCTGTCATGAAAGAAACCATTATACAATATTACAGTATGTATATCGGTGAAAGTATAATATATGCTTTATACTCCGGCCTCAGCAGTGAGGCAAACAAAGACGCAACTACTTCAAGAGTTTTTACTTTCAATCTTTCTGGAGAAATAGTATCGAATTTTGAATTGGACTACAAAATTATATCCTTCACAATAGACGAATCTGAAAACAAACTTTATGGACTTACACGAGATGCCGAACCTAATGTAGTGATTTATCAATTGCCTGATTGAAGCATTATTTCTCGAAATAGCAAAGACTCCTTCACAAATAAAATCAGTATGAAATTAGGTAATATCTTACTCATATTTTGTTCAGTGCTCCTTTTTTCATGCGAAAATGTCCCAATTAAGCAATCTAAACTATTTTCTGAAAAGGATCTACCAGAAGAACAATTGCTTTCAGGTGAAAAGTTTTTGCTAGAAGAAATCCTCAACCCACGGAAAATCTTATTTAAAGAAGGTTTTTTGATTATAGCGGAATCAGTAAGTTCAAAAACCGAATCCGCCATAACTATTATTGATTCCAATACCTTAGAATTTGTATCCCATAAAGGAAAAATAGGTTTCGGACCGGGAGAACTTGGAATTGGATACCCTCTTATGGATGGATTAGAAAAAGGCTTCTTTTGGGTATATGATACGCAGCAATTCAATTTTTCAAAATTTGCTTTGCAGGACAGTTCTCAACTGGCAGTGGAGCAAATCAAAGCCCTTGACGTACCCTTTTATGCAACAAAAGCAGCTTGGCTTAGCAAAAACTCTTTTCTCGTGGAGATGGTTGACGGGTGGAAGAAGTATTATGAGGTAAGTATTGAAAAAGATACGTTGAAAAGTTTGGGAGATTGGAGAGAGATGTTCTCGCTTATAGAACTTCCTGATGGCATCAAAGAAGAGGATATTGCCCCAAATGTTGCTGCATCTATATTTTCGGGCGAAATGAAAGGAAATACTTCCAAAACCAAGTTTGTCAAAGCGGGCATCCATACAGATTTTATTAACATTATAGATTGGGAAAACCAACAAATACTAACACTAATAGGTCCGGTAAATGAAAGTCCAAAGTTCTCTATTTCGGAAAGTATGGGCTATGATATGGCATCCTTTGATATTCGCACGCTGACCAACAAATACCTAGATGTCTATGCAGGAGAAGCGTCTTTTTTTGTATTGTATTCCGGAAAAAGCTTTCGGCAAATCAGTGAATCCAGCAATCTCAACCGAATCTTCGAATTTGATTACAAAGGCAACTTACTGAATAACTTCAGACTGGATTATCCACTGTACGCTTTTACGATGAATGAGCAAAAAAGAAAGATTTTTGGGATAACAGCCGACGAAGATCCGGGGATAGTGGTGTTTGAGTTGGGGTTGTGACAACGGGATGTTACCTCAAATAAACTCACTTCAACCATGCACCTTTAAGCTACTCAAGGCTCCAATGAAGAACTCACCCTCGCCTTCCTCCTCAAATACAAATTATACACTGGATAAATCAACACCGACACCAAAATGATCAGTGTTCCTAGGTAAAACCCTCCGGTCATCTGCTCCTTTTCTCCAAAGATGATTACGGCTAAAATAATCCCGTACACCGGCTCCAAATTAATCGTCAGGTTGACGGCGAAGGCGGAGATTCGACGCATCAGTTCCACCGATACAGAGAAAGCATAGACCGTACAAACACCACTCAATAAACCCAACCATAACCAATCCATTCCTTGAGGAATCAGTTGCAAAGATTCCTTAGGAAAAACAAGCGTGTATAGAGGCAAGAGAAGCCCTGCAAACAGGCAAGCAGCTAACATTTCATAGAAGGTCAACACAAAAGGCTCATGACGCTGAGTAAGTTTGCTATTGATCACGGAAAAGACAGCACCTAGCAAGGCAGAAATAACAGCCATCAGCAATCCCAGCCAATAATCCAATTCAAATCTAAAAATCACATACAGGCCTGACAAAACCATCAAACCCAAGAAAATCTCAAATAGCTTAACCGGTTTGCGATTGGCCAAAGGCTCTATCAATGCTGTCCAAAGGGAAGTCGTGGCCATACCCGCCAAGCATACTGAAGCCGTGGAAACCCGTGCAGCCCCAAAGAATAACACCCAATGCAAGGCTACTATCACACCCGTTCCCATGATTTTCCACAACTCAGTTCGGTTAACCCGCAAAGACGACTTTTTCCAAGCAAACCCTAGTCCTATCAGTGCTGAGGCAATCAAGGTACGATAAAACACCACCTCCAATGAAGGGAGGCTAATCAATAAACCAAGAATGGCCGTAAAACCCCATATCATCACAATGAAATGGAGCATTGCATAATCTTTGACCGGATTGGCAGTGGACATTAGCGAGGAACTGTTTTGTATAAGGCTAAACCTGTAAGCGCAAAAATGATATTGGGAATCCAGATAGCTAGCAATGGCTGGGAAGTACCTGCTTCTGCAAAGGTTCTGGACAAGAGAAATAAGATGATGTAGATAAAAGCTAATAAGAAGCCCAAGGCTATCTGAAAGCCCGAACCTCCACGCGTTTTCCTTGAGGAAACAATCACACCAATAAAGGTCAAAATAATTGCTGCAAAGGGAGACATGTACCGCACATAGCGCTCGATAATGTAATAATTTACGTTATCCGCCCCCCTATCTTCCAAAATCTGAATCTGACGAGTCAAGTCCGGGAGTTTCAGCGTCTCATGGTGATTGGTGGGTAAATCAAAATCATTTGGGGTAATAGAAAGCAAGGTATCCAAAGACTCCCCTTTGGTGTAATCCTCACCATCTTCTCTCAGCACCCGCAATTTCCAATTTTTCACAGACCATGAATTGATGGCAGTATCCCAGACGATGCGGTCACCAGATAGTTTGGCAATCAGCTGTCCATCGCGTATTTGCTCCAAAGTAAAGTTGTACCCAGAATTACCTGAGGTATAATACCTTGAAATATAAGCATATGCATCAGGAGCTACTTTGATATGGATATTGCTTTGGGTAAAAAATTTATCCTCATCCAACCACCTGGACTTAAACTCGGTCACACCAGCCGTAGCACCCGGCAATACCCACCCATTGAGCAGGAAGCTAGCTGCACCAATCAACGATGCTGCGATGAAATAAGGAACTAACATCCGAATAAAACTAGTCCCACTACTCAAAATGGCAACAATCTCTGTCCGTCCTGCCATTTTGGAAGTAATAAAAATCACTGCAATGAATACTGTAATTGGAGTCAGAAGGTTATTCAAATACAGCCCATAGTTTCCTAAATAAATCAAAATCTCAGAAGCGGGCACCTGATTACGAATAAACTTATCATTCTTCTCGGTGAAATCCAGTACCAAGACAACCAAAATTAACATCATGACCACAAAGAAATAGGTCTTGAGAAAATCCTTGATGATGAGTTTATCCAATAGCTTCATTACAATCGTCTGCTTACTTTTTCTACCATCTGATTTTTCCAAGTGGCAAAATCACCGGCAATGATATGTTCACGCGCCTGCCCTACTAACCATAAATAGAAACTGAGGTTATGGATGCTCGCAATCTGGGCAGCCAATATTTCCTTTGCTATCACCAAATGTCTCAAATAGGCCTTGGAGTAAAACGAACTAACATAGGAATTAATATGTGGATCGATCGGACTAAAGTCCTCTTTCCATTTTTCATTGCGGATATTGATGATTCCTTCAGAAGTAAAAAGCATGCCATTTCGTGCATTCCTCGTAGGCATTACACAGTCAAACATATCCACTCCTAAGGCAATTCCTTCCAAAATATTAGCAGGAGTACCCACACCCATCAGGTATCTTGGCTTGTCTGCCGGTAAAATATCCGTTACCATATCAGTCATCGCATACATTTCCTCTACAGGTTCACCCACAGAAAGCCCACCAATGGCATTTCCCTCTCGCTCACAGGAAGCAATGAATTCAGCTGACTGTTTGCGCAAATCAGGAAAGACACTCCCTTGTACAATCGGAAATAAGGTTTGGCTGTAGCCATAGTTCCCTTCTGTACTATCAAATCGCTCAATGCAGCGCTTCAACCAGCGGTGTGTCAGATCCATCGACTTTCGAGCATAGCTATAGTCACAAGGATAGGGAGGACACTCGTCAAATGCCATAATGATATCCGCTCCAATGATGCGTTGGATATCCATTACCCGCTCCGGGCTAAACAAATGCTTGGAACCATCAATATGAGATTTAAATACGGCCCCTTCTTCGGTTAGTTTTCGATTATTGGCCAATGAAAAAACCTGATACCCTCCAGAGTCAGTTAGGATAGGTTTATTCCAACCATTGAATTTATGTAAGCCTCCTGCTTTTTCAAGAACATCTAAACCCGGACGAAGATACAAATGATAGGTGTTTCCTAGGATTATCTGAGCTTTGACGTCGTAGGTCAGTTCTCGTTGATGCACAGCTTTTACCGAACCTGCGGTACCCACAGGCATGAAAATAGGGGTTTGAATTTCACCGTGATCCGTTGAAACCGTCCCTGCACGTGCTTTACTCTTGGTGTCTTGATGTTCTAGCTTAAATTTCATGTATAACGTCAGTTACCAACTTGCTAATCAATATTAAATCAAGTTGGCAAAATTTAATCCCACAAAAATATAAGCTTAATTCTTAATTGAATGCTTAAATGTATTTTATATTTGCCCCATATACGCTATGAAAATGCTTACAGAGATTTTGTTGATTCTTTTTTTGGTTGCTGCCACTGTACAATTCTTTTATATTCTAGTAATTTTTGGCAGAGCGACTCTTTTTTATAGGGCCAAAGCATCCAAATCTACGACAGAAAAACTTGAAGGAGTGACCGTCGTTATCGCAGCACGAAATGAAAAAGAAAACCTGTCTAAACTGATTCCAATAATTTGTAATCAAAATTATCCGAATTTTGATATAATGGTTGTCAATGACCGCTCCAACGACGGAACCAAAGCTTTGTTGGAGCAATTGATGTCAAAGTATCCAAAGCTAAGAACGGTAACCATCCAATACACTCCTGAACATGTAACAGCTAAGAAATACGCGTTGACATTGGGAATTAAAGTAGTTAAAAATGATGTATTACTCTTAACCGATGCAGACTGCATCCCTCAATCTGAAGATTGGATTACTTTGATGACTGCCCCCGTCAGAAATGAAGGCAGAACGTTTGCACTCGGCTTCTCACCTTACGCAACCAAAGGAGGATTCCTTAATCAATGGATACAATTTGAAACTTGCTGGACAGCTCTTCTTTATGCATCATTTACGCTTTGGAAAGCCCCATTTATGGGTGTAGGCAGGAATTTGTGTTACAGAAGAAGCTTTTTCATGGAACAAAAAGCGTTCAAAGGATTATGGGAAGTTGAGGGTGGCGATGATGACCTATTAGTAAACCGCTATGCTACAAGTAAAAATACCGGAGTTGTGATAGATCCCCGTAGCATCACCTTATCAGAACCCAAGCAAACTTGGAGCGACTATTATACCCAAAAGAAAAGACACCTACATGCTGGAAAATATTACAAGGCCAAAGACAAGCAAAAAATTGGAATCTACGCACTTACTCATTTGATTTTTTGGATTTTAGGCATAGGTTTCATGTTTTATTCAGGTATTGAACAAAATTGGGAACATTTTGCCGTTATTTTAGGTATAATTACTGTCCGATCTATTTTGCTGACTTCAGTATTCACATCGGCCAGAAAAAAAATGACCGGTAAAACCAAACTGTTTTGGACAGGAGCTTTTGACCTGCTCTACATCGGGTATTTCTGGATAGTAGGAACAATTGGTTATCAATCAAGAAAAGTTAGATGGAAATAAACGAAAGAGGATTTTCAAGCAAGGCACTGGAGGATTTTGAACTGATTGACAGGGCAGTAGTCGGTAAGGATCAGCAAGCATTCGCCACCTTGATGAAGCGCTACAAAAAGGCTGTGTATTTCATGATTCTAAAAATGATCCGCGATGCAGATGATGCGGAGGATCTGACCATGGAAGCATTTGCAAAGGCCTTTAGAAATCTTCATAAGTTTAAAAAAGACTATACATTCTCTACTTGGCTATTTCGAATCGCTACGAATAACACCATTGACTTTATTCGAAAGAAAAAGCTAAAAACCATGAGCCTCAACACGACGCTGAGTGATGACGGTGGCAACGCAGTGACTATTGATGTAGAAGACGATGATAACAATCCTCAGGATGAGTATATCAAGTCTCAACGCATAGAAATGGTACGCATTTTTGTGGATAAATTACCAGCTAAATACAGAAAGCTCGTTCAGCTTCGCTATTTTGATGAACTCTCCTATGAGGAAATTGCGGTTGAACTAGAAAAACCATTGGGTACGGTAAAAGCTCAACTCCACCGATCAAGAGAACTCTTGTATGAAATTGCTTCTGGTAAAGAGGGTCATATCTAAAATTTAGCTAAACTCCTTATCAAGCATATTTCTTCGTTAGTTTTATTCTATAAAAATGGACTCCTTCAAATATTTTCCTACATTTGAAGGAGTAGCTTTATACCTTAATGGAAAAATCTCCCAAACCACGCGTTATAACAATTGCAGCATATGCAGTAGCATTTGCAATCTCCTTTTTCTTGGTTCAATATTTCTTTTTTCAAGAATCCAGTGGCGATAACTATCTTCAACAAGCAGCAACAGAGGTGAACAAATCCTGTCCTATGATGGTAGATCAGGAGACTCGTTTAGATGGTGCCGAAGCATTGCCTGGGAATGTTTTTCAATATAATTACACCCTGATAAATATGGTAGCTGAGGGGGTCAACATAGAGGGGATTAAGGAGATTTTGGAGCCTCAAATCACCCGTCAAGTGGTGAAAAATGAACAGCTACAAGTATTTCGTGATAAAGAAGTGACCATGGCTTATCGTTATCATGACAAAACAGGGGCTTTCCTTTTTGATATTCAAGTAGGGCCAGACAAATACCAATAAGCATAAATCAGCCAAATTCAATATCTTCAAAAAGAATATCCTATTTCACCCAAACCCATGAAAACCAATACATTTTGTTTTGCGTTTTTATTATTTTTAAGGTATGAAAAAGGATGAGACCCACATAAAAGTAGAAGAACCTGTAGCGGATTACGGTAGCTATTCTTATGCGGACTATCTGACATGGGAGTTTGAAGGCATGATTGAACTGATTAAGGGAAGAATATTCAAGCAAACTGTTGCTCCTAGGGTCAATCATCAACGCGTAGTTGGTAATATATTCAACAAACTTTATTTGTTCTTACAAGGAAAGCCATGCGAGGTGTTTGTTGCTCCTTTTGACGTGCGCCTACCTGTAAAATCCAAGAAACACGAAGATGTAGACACGGTTGTGCAACCTGATATCTGTGTGATATGTGATCCTGAAAAAATCGACGAGTTTGGGTGTGTAGGTCCTCCGGATTTGATTATTGAGATTCTTTCCCCAGGCAACAACAAAAAGGAAATTACTTACAAATACGAAGTCTATGAAGCGGCTGGTGTAAAAGAATACTGGCTAGTCCACCCCAATGAATGTACATTACTCGTGTATACATTAGTGAATGGCTGTTATCAAAGTTCCAAATTGCTGACCTTTGGGGAAGCCGTTAGATCAAAAGCTGTTGACGGATTTACCTTGGAGTTGGATACGGTATTTGAAGGAATAAACTAAGGATTACAAAAACAATTTCCTATCCAAAATATACGCCTCCACATCGGTTGGAAGCAAGTATTTTACCGAAAGTCCTTTTTTGATGGAATCCCGGATGAAGGTAGCGGATATATCCATTAGAGGAGCGTCTACTAATTGGATATTCGGGTGATTCCATTGCTTGGTTTCTCCTGGCCTTGGATACACATACAGCCCATAATGCTCCAAAATCTGCTCATAGTTTTTCCACTTATGAAAGTGCGTCAGATTATCCCCCCCCACAATCAAGCGAAACTCATGTTGGGGATACTTATCAGAGAGATAGGTAAGCGTATCAATCGTATAGCTAGGCTTGGGCATCCGAAACTCCACATCACTTGCCTTAAAAAAGAAATGATCGGCGATGGCGAGCTCTACCATCTTTAGCCGATCATGTTCATGAAGTAATGTTTTTTGCTTTTTAAAAGGATTTTGTGGACTGACTACAAACCACACCTCATCTAAATCTGTCCTGTTTTTCATGGCATCTGCAATAATTAGATGCCCTACATGAACAGGATTAAAAGATCCGAAAAACAATCCGATTTTCAAAGCGTTGATTATTAATTTTTTAGAAAATCTCCTACGAGCTTTTCAGCTTCTAGAAATGATTGTTCTTTGTTGTCATTGACAATAATCACATCAAACTTGTTTTCAAAAGACGTTTCAAATTTAGCTTTGAAAAGTCTTCTAGATAAACTCTCTTCTGATTCAGTGCCTCTGTCTTTGAGGCGCTCTTCCAAGATCTCTAGCGAAGGTACTTTTACGAAAATTGCCAATGCTTGTTCACCGAAATATTTTTTGAGGTTGAGACCACCTTTGACATCTACATCGAATATCACGTGTTGTCCACTGTCCCAAAGCCGCTGAATTTCTTCTTTTAAAGTCCCATAAAAATTACCTTCATATACTTCTTCCCATTCAATAAAAGCATCTTCATCGATTTTTTGCTTAAACTCTTCTGGTGTCAAAAAATAGTAGTCCTTTCCATGCTCTTCTGTTCTCCCACGTCTGTCTCTTGTAGAAGCAGATATAGAAAAACCAAGGTTGGGAAAGTGTTCCAGTAAATGTCTGACAATGGTTGTTTTGCCCGAACCGGACGGAGCTGAAAAAATGATGGCTTTGCCTGAACCCATAACGATTTATTTTATTTCCTGAATGTTTTTTCGGATGTTTTCAAATAGGTCCGTAGGCGTAATCTGATGGCAGCACTTGGTTTGTAAAAGCTCTTTAATTGCTCTTTCCAAGTGAAAATGCTTGTAACAGGGCTCACACTTCTCTAACTTTTCCTTGAGGATTTTATCGCCCTCAGGAATATTTTCTCCATCCAAAATGCTTTCCAGCAACTGAAAACACTTGCTCTGCTCAGCACAGCTAACTTTCTTGTCTCCTGCCGATGATAAATTTGACTCCATTGTAATCTTTATATTCTAATACGCTATATCCAACTGAAATTTGCTCATTCATTAGGAGTACTTATTCCTCCTCATCCGTATTGTAACCCATGGTCTGTGCATAGGAACGTAATTTTTCCTTCAATAAGTTCCTCGCTCTATGCAATCTTGATCGAACAGTCCCAATCGGGATGTCCAATATCTTGGCCATTTCCTCATACGTGAATCCTTCCAAGTCACATAAAATAATGACTGTACGGAAATCTACTGCCAAACTATTAAGGGCATTAGAGATTTCATCACCCAACATGTCTTTTACCATGTCCGCCCTCAAATCTGTGGTATGGGTGTAATCCACATCATCGGAGTTATAATAGGTTTCGACTTCCTGATAATCTACTTTGGCAGGCTGCTTGCTTTTCTTCCTGTAATCATTGATAAATGAATTTTTCAAAATTCGGAATAACCACGCCTTGGCGTTGGTTCCCTGCTCGAAGGAATTGATAAAGCGATAAGCCTTCAAATAGGTATCCTGTACCAAGTCTTTGGCATCGTCTTCATCAAAGGTTAGACGAAAAGCAAAGTTGTACATGGAATCTATGTGGGGCATAAATTCTTGGTCGAAGATGTGATTTTTCTCCTGATCGGAATATTTTTTTCTCTGTACTTCAGACATAAAGTTCAAAAGTAATCATTGGGGGAATTTATAGCTACTAATTTTGGAATAAAGTCGAGGCTTTTGGCTTATTTTGAATATTGTATCTCCTAAACTTGTCAAAAAGACATGATTATTTTCAAATTATTGTCCTTGTTGCCTTTGTCACTGCTCTACATCCTCAGTGATGCAGTATATCTATTAGGATACCATGTTTTGAAATACCGACAAAAAGTCATCCTTTCAAATATTCAATATGCTTTCCCTGAAAAGTCAGCGTATGAACATCAGCGAATAGCCAAAGCTTTCTTTAGAAACCTAACCGATTCCTTTGCTGAAATCATCAAGGCATACAGCATGAGCAAGGAAGAATTTAATAAAAGAGTCCAAATCATCCATTCGAATATTGTCAATGAACATATTGCAAAAGGAGAAGTACTCATTGGAATGACTGGTCACTTTTTTAATTGGGAATGGCACTTACTCCAAATGATGGCCAACATCAATAATCAGGTAGATGTAGTCTACACGAAAGTAAGTAATCCTTTTTTTGAAAAGCTGATGATGACCATCCGTACACGTTTTGGAGGGCAGATGGTGGAAAAAGACAGCTTCCAGCGAGACTACCTACGAAAGCGTGACCAACCTCGCATGATCGTATTAGCTGCCGACCAACGGCCAGGAAATCGGGACATTCGCTATTGGAGGGATTTTATGGGAAGAGAAACAGCCTTTTTTGAAGGAGGGGAAAAACTCACCAAACGCTTCAATCATCCAGTCCTGTACGCCCATGTATCCAAACCTAAAAGAGGGCATTACATCTTCCGCTACGAATTAATGGATAGCCCTCCCTATACAGAAAAGCAAGAACATAGCATTACCGATCGATTCATTGAACTGTTGGAAGCAAATATCCGCGAACACCCTGAAATCTACCTTTGGAGCCATAATCGTTGGAAATGGAAAAAGGGGGAATGAAATAGCAATATAAAATCTATCCGCTAAGCCCATCTTCCATTTCAAATTCCCTAAATTTGAAGCCTGTTGGAAAAAAAGAAGCATGGACTATTTAAAAGGACTTAATCCCCCACAACGAGAAGCAGTAGAACACACCGAAGGCCCCGTCATGATTATAGCCGGAGCTGGCTCGGGAAAAACACGTGTACTGACGTTTAGAATTGCACATTTGATTCATTCCAAAGGCATCGATGCCTTCAACATCCTCTCGCTAACCTTTACCAACAAAGCTGCAGCGGAAATGAAACACCGCATCGAAAAACTCATCGGTCTGGAAGCCCGAAATACCTGGATGGGTACGTTTCACTCTATTTTTGCTAAAATTCTCCGGGTAGAAGCAGACAAAATTGGTTACCCTAGTAATTTCACCATCTATGACACGGACGATAGCAAATCCCTGATTCGCACCATCGTCAAGGAGATGAAATTGGATGATAAAGTATACAAACCAAATACCGTATTGTCACGGATCTCTGGTGCTAAAAACCGATTGATTTCATGGGAAACGTATCTCAATGACCCCTATATCAAGGCAGACGACGATGCAGCCATGAAACCTCGAATGGGTGAAATCTATCGAACCTATCAAAAAAGGTTATTTAAAGCTGGAGCCATGGATTTTGATGACCTGCTTTTCAATACCAATGTACTCTTCAGAGACCATGCAGATGTACTCAACAAATACCAACAGCGCTTCAAATATGTGATGGTAGACGAGTTTCAGGATACTAACGTATCCCAATACCTGATCACTAAAAAATTGGCTGCCGTGCATCAAAACATATGTGTGGTGGGCGATGATGCCCAAAGTATTTATGCTTTCCGAGGTGCTGACATCCAAAATATTCTCAATTTTGAACGCGACTATCCTGATTTGTTCGTAGTGAAGCTGGAGCAAAACTACCGCTCTACCAAAAACATCGTGCATGCTGCCAACAGCATCATTGCTAAAAACAAAGCCCAACTCAAAAAGACAGTTTGGACCCAAAACCAGGAAGGCGACCAAATCGAATTGATGAAAGCTAGTTCGGACAACGAAGAAGGTCGTATGGTGGCGACCACCATTTTTGAAGAAAAAAACAATAAAAAACTCCACAACAGCGACTTTGCTGTTCTTTACCGTACCAACTCCCAGTCACGGTCTATAGAAGAAGCGCTGCGCAAAATGAACATCACCTATAAAATCGTGGGTGGGCTTTCCTTCTATCAGCGAAAAGAAATCAAAGACCTGATGGCCTACCTTCGGTTTGTGGTCAATCATGACGATGAAGAGGCTTTTAAGCGAGTTATCAACTATCCCAAGAGAGGGATTGGTGACACAACAGTAGAGAGAATTCTCGTCGCAGCATACGAACATGATATTCCTTTGTGGGAAGTATTGACCAATGCCAATGCCTTCCTCAGCGGCCGTGCAGCCAATTTAGTAGATGACTTCGCTACGATGGTCAAAAGTTTCCGCATAGAAATGGAGCGTAAAGACGCCTTCGAAGTTGCCTCCAGTGTAGCCAAACAGTCAGGCTTGTTGAGAGACTTGTATGAGGATAAAACCATTGAAGGACTCAACCGTTATGAGAACGTACAAGAATTGCTGAATGCCATCAAAGAGTATGTGGACAACCCAGAAAATGAAGAGAAAAGTTTGGGTGCCTTTCTGCAAGAAATTGCCTTACTGACAGATAATGATCGGGACAAAGACGAAACAGATGCTGTTACCCTCATGACCATCCACTCCTCCAAAGGTCTGGAGTTCAAGCAGGTTTTTGTGGTAGGCATGGAAGAGGACCTTTTCCCTTCTCAAATGATGATGCAAAGCAGGGAAGACCTAGAAGAAGAACGTCGACTGTTTTATGTGGCAACCACACGTGCCATGGATCGATTGTACCTCACGTATGCGCTGACTCGCTACCGATTTGGCAGACTACTCAATTGTGAACCCAGTAGATTCCTAGAGGAAGTTGACCCCAATTGCATCCGTGTCAACAAACGATTTACAGCCTCCCCTGCCGGTGCACTTCGAACAGAATCGGTTGAGCCACGTTCTGGGTTTGTAGGTATCAAAAAAAATCCTTCTGTGAGGCCACTGACTACCGCTAAGGTCCATACCCCTAGCCCTGACTTCAAGCCATCCAACACCAACAACCTTCAAGAAGGCATGAACGTAGAGCATCCAAAGTTTGGCTTTGGACTTGTTCAAAAGATTGAAACAGAAGGAATCAATAAGAAAGCGACGATTGTATTTGATAATTTTGGAGAAAAGGTATTATTACTTAGCTTTGCAAAGCTCCGAATTGTATAACGACATCCGATTGGTAAGTTTTTTACCCCTCACCAATCCTAGCCTAGGGCAAACATGGAAAATATAGAAAGCAATAAACACGCCGTGACCTTGAAGGAATACGGCAAAAACATCCAGCGACTGGCTATTCATATAGCCGGTATTGAGAATAGAGAAAAACGAACGGCAAGTATCTATACCTTGGTGGAAATCGTCAAGCAACTCAATCCTCACATGCGCAGCGAGTCCGATCAAAAAATTTGGGATGACATCCACATTATGTCTGGATTTACCTTAGATGTAGATGGCCCATTCCCATCCCCAGAGGAAGATTTACTCACCCGCAAACCACAGTCCGTGGGGTATCCCAAAGGAGAGGTGAAATTCAAACACTATGGCAGAAACATCGAAAAACTCATCGAAAAAGCCATAGAGATAGAAGATAATGAGGAACAGGAAACTGCCATCATTTACATCGGTCAATTGATGCGCTCATTCCATTCTACATGGAATCGTGATAATTTTGACGATGGCATCATTTTAGATGATATTAAAACCTTGTCCAAAGGAAAACTTCATATCGATTTAGAAAAAGTCAAAGAAATGGGACTTTTCGAAACCAACACACGAAGAGATTTCAAACTACCTTCCGACATGGAGAAAGAGAAATCCAATGGAGATCGTAGAAAGAATTTTGGGAAAGATAGAAGGAGAAACGGCGGTCACGCAAAAAAACGCAGGTAAATGTCATCATTCAAAGTGAAAGGCGGTGTACGCCTCAAAGGGGAAATAGTCCCTCAAGGAGCCAAAAATGAGGCGCTCCAAATTTTATGTGCAGTACTACTCACCCCAGAAAAAGTTACCATACATAAAATCCCCAATATCCGCGATGTCAACAAATTGATTGAACTCTTGGGTGACATGGGTGTAAAGGTGGAGCAACTGGGTCCAGAATCTTATTCCTTTCAGGCGGACAATGTCAATACTAGCTATCTGGATACCGATGAATTTTTAACTAAAGCATCTGCATTAAGAGGTTCCGTGATGATCCTAGGTCCTTTATTGGCAAGATTTGGTCATGGAAGACTTTCCAAACCAGGTGGTGACAAAATCGGAAGAAGGAGAATGGACACCCATTTTTATGGCTTCCAAAAGCTCGGTGCTGAATTCCATTACGACAGCAAAAAAGAGATTTATTACATCGACGGGAAAAATCTGAAGGGTGCATATATGTTGCTTGATGAGGCATCCGTCACAGGTACAGCGAATATTGTAATGGCCGCTGTCATGGCAGAGGGTAAAACAACCATCTACAATGCCGCTTGTGAACCCTATTTGCAGCAATTGTGTGATATGCTCAACCGAATGGGGGCTAAAATTACTGGCATCGGTTCAAACTTGCTATACATTGAAGGTGTCAAGCAATTGAAAGGTACAGAACATACCATGTTGCCAGATATGATCGAAATTGGATCATTCATAGGTATGGCTGCTATGACCCAGTCTGAAATCACGATCAAAGATGCGCATATACATCGATTAGGTATTATTCCCGACACCTTCAAACGTATGGGCATCAAAATGGAATTTAGAGGTGATGACATTTTTATCCCAGCTCAGAAACACTACGAAATTGAGACATTTATCGATGGCTCTATTTTGACAGTGGCTGATGCCATTTGGCCTGGTTTTACGCCTGACCTTTTGAGTATTGTGTTGGTGACTGCCACACAAGCTAAAGGAACAGTTTTAGTGCATCAGAAAATGTTTGAAAGCCGTCTCTTCTTTGTCGATAAGTTGATTGATATGGGAGCTCAAATCATCCTCTGTGACCCACATCGCGCCACCGTTATCGGATTGGATAGAAAGTATCCGCTAAGAGGTATTCGTATGACTTCACCTGATATCAGAGCTGGGGTGTCTCTATTAATTGCAGCCATGTCTGCTGAAGGCACATCCATCATCGACAATATCGAACAAATCGACCGAGGCTACCAATATATTGACCAACGTCTCAATGCACTTGGAGCAGATATCCAACGAGTGTAAGCTAAGGCCCTTTTCATCATTGGAAAGGGCTTTTTAATTTAAACGTTTATCTCAGGTTTTTTTTGAAGAAAGGAAAACCATTCAAAAGTTAAGGTTCATTAAAGAAGACCTTCATTCCCTTAATTCCTTAATGGTAAAAATAAAGTGGAATCTTCTTGAAGGAAGGAAAAACCATTCAGAAGTTAAGGTTCAGTAAGAAAACCCTTCATTCCCTTAATTCCTTAATGGTAAAAATAAAGCGAAATCTTTTTGAAGAAGGAAAACCATTCAAAAGTTAAGGTTCATTAAGAAAAACCTTCATTCCCTTAATCCCATAATGGTAAAAATAAAGCGGAATCTTCTTGAAGAAGGAAAACCATTCAGAAGTTAAGGTTCAGTAAGAAAACCCTTCATTCTCTTAATTCCTTAATGGTGAAAATAAAGCGGAATCTTCTTGAAGGAAGGAAAAACCATTCAGAAGTTAAGGTTCATTAAAGAAGACCTTCATTCCCTTAATTCCTTAATGGTAAAAATAAAGTGGAATCTTCTTGAAGAAGAAAAACCATTCAGAAGTTAAGGTTCATTAAGAAAAACCTTCATTCCATTAATTCCTTAATGGTGAAAATAAAGCAGAATCTTCTTGAAGAAGGAAAACCATTCAGAAGTTAAGGTTCAGTAAGAAAACCCTTCATTCCCTTAATCCCTTAATGGTAAAAATAAAGCGGAATCTTCTTGAAGAAGGAAAACCATTCAAAAGTTAAGGTTCAGTAAGAAAAACCTTCATTCCCTTAATTCCTTAATGGTGAAAATAAAGCAGAATCTTCTTGAAGAAGGAAAACCATTCAGAAGTTAAGGTTCAGTAAGAAAAACCTTCATTCCCTTAATTCCTTAATGGTAAAAATAAAGCGGAATCTTCTTGAAGAAGGAAAAAACCATTCAGAAGTTAATGTTCAGTAAGAAAACCCTTCATTCCCTTAATTCCTTAATGGTAAAAATAAAGCGGAATCTTCTTGAAGAAGGAAAACCATTCAGAAGTTAATGTTCATTAAAGAAGACCTTCATTCCCTTAATTCCTTAATGGTGAAAATTAAGCGGAATCTTCTTGAAGAAGGAAAAAACCATTCAAAAGTTAAGCTTCATTAAGAAAACCCTTCATTCCCTTAATTCCTTAATGGTAAAAATAAAGCGGAATCTTTTTGAAGAAGGAAAACCATTCAGAAGTTAAGGTTCATTAAAGAAGACCTTCATTCCATTAATTCCTTAATGGTGAAAATTAAGCGGAATCTTCTTGAAGAAGAAAAACCATTCAGAAGTTAAGGTTCATTAAGAAAACCCTTCATTCCCTTAATTCCTTAATGGTGAAAATAAAGCGGAATCTTTTTGAAGGAAGGAAAAACCATTCAGAAGTTAAGGTTCATTAAAGAAGACCTTCACTCCCTTAATTCCTTAATGGTAAAAATAAAGCGGAATCTTCTTGAAGAAGGAAAACCATTCAGAAGTTAAGGTTCATTAAGAAAACCCTTCATTCTCTTAATTCCTTAATGGTAAAAATAAAGCGGAATCTTTTTGAAGAAGGAAAACCATTCAGAAGTTAAGGTTCATTAAAGAAGACCTTCATTCCATTAATTCCTTAATGGTGAAAATTAAGCGGAATCTTCTTGAAGAAGAAAAACCATTCAGAAGTTAAGGTTCATTAAGAAAACCCTTCATTCCCTTAATTCCTTAATGGTGAAAATAAAGCGGAATCTTTTTGAAGGAAGGAAAAACCATTCAGAAGTTAAGGTTCATTAAAGAAGACCTTCACTCCCTTAATTCCTTAATGGTAAAAATAAAGCGGAATCTTCTTGAAGAAGGAAAACCATTCAGAAGTTAAGGTTCATTAAGAAAACCCTTCATTCTCTTAATTCCTTAATGGTAAAAATAAAGCGAAATCTTTTTGAAGAAGGAAAACCATTCAAAAGTTAAGGTTCATTAAAGAAGACCTTCACTCCCTTAATTCCTTAATGGTAAAAATAAAGCGGAATCTTCTTGAAGAAGGAAAACCATTCAGAAGTTAAGGTTCATTAAGAAAACCCTTCATTCTCTTAATTCCTTAATGGTAAAAATAAAGCGAAATCTTTTTGAAGAAGGAAAACCATTCAAAAGTTAAGGTTTATTAAGAAAACCCTTCATTCTCTTAATTCCTTAATGGTAAAAATAAAGCGAAATCTTTTTGAAGAAGGAAAACCATTCAAAAGTTAAGGTTCATTAAGAAAACCCTTCATTCTCTTAATTCCTTAATGGTAAAAATAAAGCGAAATCTTTTTGAAGAAGGAAAACCATTCAAAAGTTAAGGTTCATTAAGGTCCTATCTATTAAATTATGGGATGAGATACTACACTCTTAATTTGCAGACTCGAGTGCAATTATATATCTTTTATAAGATTCTGATTACATTTATATTCTATGAACACTTTTGATAATCAGCCAACATCCCATTTTGCCGCCCCTTGGAAATTAAAAGGCGAAGGGTTTATTCTGGTATACCGCTTCACCAAAAACTTCGTGTATGAATCAGGCTTTCTTAGGGAAGATCAATTAGGTAATTTCAAGGAAGGTTTCGGGTACGTTATGTTAGTTAATTATGAAGAATCTCCGGTAGGGCCATATAGAGAATTGCTGTTTATCCCCGGTAAATTTGGCCCAGAAAACAAGCAGAGTATCACCAAAATCTACGTAGACAGCGATGCAAGTACAGAAAACGGGCGCTTCAATTGGGGAATTCCCAAGGAAACCGTTCCATTTATTTGGAACAAAGAAAGTAATGTGACCACTGTTGGAGTAGGAAGTGAAGAAAACCCTATTTGGTTCAGCAAAATCAGGACTGGTTCAATTCCCCTTCCAGTCTCTACCAAAATTTTGCCCATTCATCTCTTGCAACATCTAAATGACCAAAAATACCTCACCAAGCCTGAAGGAAAAGGGTGGGGAAAGCTAGCTAAACTAGAGAAAGTTCATATTGATCCACTTGGATTCCCTGACATCAGCCAACTAAAACCATTGATGTGTGTACATGTGAACCCTTTTTGGATGTCATTCCCTCTACCAAAGCTTGTATGAAGATCATTAATAAAAAAATCTTGATTACAGGCGCTGCCTCAGGCATAGGAAAATCCCTTGTTAAGGTATTATACAAAGAAAATAAGGTCTTAGCGGTAGATAAAGACAACATCGCATTACAAAGATTAAAAGAAGAGTTTGTAACCATCTCTTGTGTACCCATCAATCTATTAGAAGAAGGAGCGGTTTTTAATTCAGTTGACTTAGCAGAACAATGGTTGGGGGGAATTGACCTTTGCTTTGCCAATGCAGGACTTGGGTATTACGATTCATGGCAACAGATTCTACCGCAGCAGGCCAAGGAGATTTTCACTTTAAATGTTCTGATTCCCATGGAATATGCACATTTATTGAAAAGAAAATATCCTGAACAAACACCCCGATTAATTATCACAGCCTCTGCTATTGCTTTTTGGGCAATTCCAGGGTATAGTTATTACAGCGCAAGCAAGGCTGCAATCAGGCAATTTGCAAAAGGTATTTGGACGGAACAAGATGGGAAATGGTTGACTCTTGTACACCCTGTAGCTACTAAAACGTCTTTTTTTGAAAAGGCAGGAAATGGAGTTCCCATGGCTTGGCCGGTACAAACAGCGGACGAGGTGGCAAAAGCAATCATTCAAGGCGTTGAAGCAGAGAAAAAAGAAATATTCCCTTCCAAGTTATTTTGGCTTTCCTTACAGCTCAACAAACTATTCCTCTTCATTAAACCTATCTACCAGAGCATAGAACTATCTAAACTTAAATTATACCAACGAAAATCTTCAACTCTTTCCAAAACCAATTAAAAACACCTTCTTCCCTCAGTAACAAATGAGTTGTAAGCTTGTATCGAGCATTGTATTTTACTTTAAAAACCATCTTATGAGAAACTTACTTATTTTAATCTCGCTGTTAATAGTGGCCAGCTGCCAATCCCCCAAAGAAGAACTTTCGCTACCCATGAAAGTAGCTGAGGCCTATGGATTTGATAAGTTTGACAAAGTGTCTTCATTAGGCTACACGTGGAATGTACAAGTTGGAGATGAAGTGCGCACCCGACGCTGGGATTGGGACGTAGTCGGGCGAATGGTTACTTATACCACTGCTGACACAAGCTATACTTACAGTTTGGACCTGCCAAAAGACGAACTACCACCTGCTGACGCTGGATTTATCAATGACAAATATTGGTTACTCTATCCTTTTCAATTAGCTTGGGATACGGGTTATACCCATGAAATTGAAGAAAACATACATTCACCTATTGTAGGGATTGAAAGAACAAAATTGACAATAGTCTACAACAATGAAGATGGTTATACTCCAGGAGATGCCTATGACTTGTATCTAGACGATCAATATATGATTAAAGAATGGACCTTTCGGAAAGGAAATGGAAGTGAAGGAAGAACATTCACCTGGGAAACTGAAAAAGACTTCAACGGGATCAAAATTACCACTGAACACCGCAATGCAGAAGGCCAGCTTTTTATTTGGTTTTCGGATATTGAGGTAAATTAAAAAAACAAAAAGCCTTCTTCAAATCAATTGAAGAAGGCTTTTTATATCAATTATAAGTTGGTTTCATTAAGATCGGTCGGGATGCTGTAATTACGTTACCTAGGGTATCAGTAGCATAAACGTAGATTCGAGACGCTTGAGAAGGTGTCAACAATTCAACAAATTGATTATCCACTTTTGAATTAATTACAGGTTTAAAACGCTTCCATTTTTTATCGTAAATCTCCCATTCATACTCGAGTTTACCTTCATATTCATTGACAATTTGAGCAGAAAACCATTGTGTTGAACCTGGTTGTAAATCAACCCAAGGTGCAACAATTACAATCTCTGGGAAATTGATTGATCCTTCCAGAAAATCTGCATTCCAAGCCTCTTTTAGTGCATAATAAGTTGGTTTAAGCCTGCCCTTGTGATCAGTCAATCCAAACCAAGTAGCAGAACCCTCATAGCGATCTTTCCAGCTAAATGCCATTCCTCCAAGATTAAGCCCTCTGTTTTTTTCAATGTAGTCAGTCCACTGATTTTTATACCAAGCAGCTTTATTGACAGAAGTACGCTCAAGTAATAATGAATCACTTCTATAATCTCCATACTCTTTATTCCAATAACCGATAGGGCCAAATTCAGTTACGACATATGGAATATCCGAAAACCTACTTTCAAAAATATTACTTAACTCGCTAATGTTTTCTTCATAATACGAATTCACACCTATCACATCGATATTTGGAGCAAAGGCTCTGTATTGGTAAATAGCTGCTAACAGTCGTTCATTATCATGTTCCTCCGAAGAAAAAACAGGTCTATCAGGGTCAATTTTTTTAATTTCAATGGCTAACTCATTCAAAAATTCAAAGTAGCTTTTCCTAACCATACTCAGGTAAGGTTCGGCATTGTGCTTTTTCAATAAGCCCCATGTTTCATTTCCAATATTCCATGCAATAATACTTTTGTCATCTTTTAACTTTCGGACTGTTTTGAGGACTTTTTTCTGATAGTGCCGAAGACTTTTATGATCCTTCAAGTAGTCAATTTTTGGATCAAACCAAAAACCATACATGACCTTAAGGTCTTGATTCTTTGCTGCTCTCAAAATATTTCTATCAAAAATACCAGGCTCATATCTTCTCACGGTATTCGCACCCATTTCTTTAATTTGATGAAAATCGATGGCTAATTGTTTGGAAGACAAAGGATGAAAACCTTCTTCCCAATCATGACCTGGGTTATAACAAACACCATGAATAAAGAAAGGCTCACCATCCACCAATAATTGATGATTTCCTTTCTCGGAATGAAGCATATTAGGCTTATGTTGGTTATTTCCCTTCTGTGTCAAGTAATTCGTGTAACTACATACATCAAAGGGCTTATAGGATAAATTGATATCATTCAAATCAAAAGTCCAGTCAATAAACTCTGCATTGGCATCAGGTCTCCAACCTGTAATCCAGTTTCTATCCCAATCACTAAAAAAATGTACGACAGCTTTGATCTCACGATGTTTTTTCCCTATTACAGATAATGACTCTTTGACCCATTGCTTGCCATCAAAGTCGTAAGAAGTAGATCCAAATTCTGCTAACATTACGGGTAGTTCCAATCCTTTTTCTTGAATCTGTTCTTTGAATGGAGCATAAATTTCCTCAAAAATTTTGACTTGCTGATTTTCAGATGCTAATCCATAGTTTAATGCAGTCAGTCCTATCCAATCAACATATTGGGTTTGCAAACTATCATTTCCATATGGGAAATACGATTCAAAACCCTCCGTAGACCAAGGGCTCCAAATCCAGGAAACATTTTGAGCACCCGCATTTTCAAATCTAAAATGTACATACTTCCATGCATCAATAAATTCTTCTGCTGTATTTCCTCCAGCTTCTGACCAAGGATACATTGGGTTTTCCATTTCATGGGCGAACCTTAAAAATACTGGGGAGTAAAGGTCTCTAATGGCTTCTGCCGTTTGGTCAATATATTCGTCAAAGTAACCATTGAGGATATATTCAAACACTTTTTGATTATTTTGTATATCCTCTATATGCTCATATTGGCTAAATCTATTTGTCCAAGGCTCCCAAGTAATCATGGGAATTGCACCATGGTCAATTATCTGCTCCCATTTGTCGATAGGCAAGGGCTCATCTCCCCACGATAAATAGGAGGACAGAATATTCCATTGCACTTGGCTTGCTGACTCCAGGTTACTAATGAGTGTGATATCTTTGGTAAAATCGAAATGAGGATCATACAAACCTGTATAAAAACCACCTAAGCGTTTTTCTAAGGGAGTTTTTAATCGAGGGTTCAAATAATCTTCAGATCCACCAATAAAGGAAGTAACTAAAAATATCCCCCCAAACAAAAAAGAAACAATTAAAAGTATATTGAATGAAATCCTGCTGATTTTTACATAAGAGTAATCAATGTAAGACTTTATCCAGCTGTTTTTAACCCCTCTCCAAACCTTTTGAAGCTTGGTCACAAAAACTGTTTGGCCTGCGATGAAGGCCATAAAAAAGATAAATGCATTGATTCCTGCAAAAAAGGCCATAAACATGCTATAGGGCTGCCAATCTTTTGACAATCCATAAACAATGGCCAATAAAGAAACCCCCGCAATTATCAAATTTGGTAAACCTAGCGCAAACTCACCTTTGGTGGAATGCTGCTTCGGCGTAGGTAAGTAGGGTACTTTTTTATTGATAAGGGTATAGAAAAAACCCAAACTAAATACCCACCAAGTTCCAACTTTTAATACCCCACCAAAAAAGTGTAATCCTTTTTCTTTCTTTTCATGCATCCATGATTGTGAATAGGCTCTATAAGCCAAAGACATTAGGATAAAAGGTGTGAAATAAGCAAAGAAAATCTTTGGCTCTAAAATCCATGGATACTCACCTGTAACTAGCGAAAAAATGGGTATCAGGATATCAATTACAGTTATCAAACCAAGTAAATAATATACCGGTATTAATCCATAATGGATCTTTTGCCTCCAAGTAAACTTTGTGAATAATTTGGGATACAAGTTAAACCAAAGATCAAAGGTACCCCGACTCCATTTCAATTGTTGCAAATAAAAAGCTGAAAGACTACTTGGCACTAAACCGCGGGATAAGATCACAGGTTCATATACTGACTCCCAACCTTTGGCATGAAGCAGCATGGATGTATGCATATCTTCCGTCAATCCAGGGGCATGTCCTCCAATGGAATCCAACGCTTCCCTTCTAAATGTACAGTTGGCACCGATAGCTTGCGCTGTCCCATACCCACTCATTGCCTGCATGAATGGACCATAAAATGCGTAGGTCTGTTCTGCTGCCGCATGAGCAACCATAGAATCTGTTTGGTTGCCATAGGCTTGCACCACTTGTACGTACCCGATTTTGGGATCATCGAAATGATGCAAAACATGATCTAAAAACTCAGGAAAAGGAGCATGGTCAGGATCCAAAATTACGCATAATTCGCCTGTACACTGCTTCAGTGCGTTATTTATATTACCAGCTTTAGCATTTTCATGTGTTTCCCTGGTTACATGAATCACCCCTAGATTTTCACACATTTTCTTCACATAAGGGTCATCACCCTCATCGCACAAGTACGTCTTATGGGGATACTTCACAGCAACTAAAGCCTTTAAAGTATTCTCCAACATGTCATACGGCTCTCCAGGACAAAAAGTGGTCAACATATCAACCGTATAGTTTTTTGACGGTTTCTTCGGAGGTAATGTTTGATCCTTTGGCTTTGGAAGACCCGCATAATGATACCACTCAAACCCCACTTTCAATAGTTTGAAAAATAAGGATACGGTCAAGAGTCCATACATAAACTTGTGCCCCACTTGTACTTCGGTAAAGAAACCGTAGATAAAAGCAACCAAAGAGACAATGCCAGCTACCAAAAGTACTTTTCCTAAAAGTTTACTTTGTTTCATGTCTGATTAAATAAGGCACAAAATACTTTATTTTATTTTTGAAATGCAATTTTTTAGATTTAAAATTTCCTGTTCAAATAATTATTTTTATTTTTACAGCAATTTGTAACCAATCTCTTATGTCATTCTTTCGTAATGCTGCATGGCTGATAATCATTTTGTCGACATGGGCTTATCTATCAAGTTGTTCTTCAAAACTGGAGACAGTGGAAAATCCAACTGTGGAAATCAAATACATTGATGGAAGAGCTATTTTATATAGACATAGTGAACCTTACATAATCAAAGGGGCTGCAGGCGCCGAATATATGGAAAAGGTCGCAGAATATGGAGGAAACTCCATTCGAACGTGGAATATAAATGATGCGGATTATATTTTAGACAAGGCTCATGAGTTAGGACTAACCGTCACATTAGGGCTTGAGATAGGGAGACCTTCTTGGGGAACTGATTTTAATTATTGGAAATTTTGGGAGGTAGATAAAAAAATTGAAGAATTGAGACCCATCATTGAAAAATATAAAGATCATCCTGCTTTGCTCATGTGGGGTGTAGGCAATGAAGTTTATCTTTTTGGCGGAGGAAAGCGAATCTTTATATCTTATGTTATCAATAAAGTAGCCAAAATGATCAAAGAAGTTGACCCTAATCACCCAACTATGACGACATTACCCGGAGGGACTACCAAGAGCAATTTTATTTCCTTTCGGCATATCATGCCTTATGTAGATGTTTTGGGTTTTAATGCCTTTGATAATATTGATAGAATCTATGATAGAGTTTATGAAAAAAAAGGCTGGGACAAAGCATTTATGCTATCTGAATGGGGACCATCCGGTCATTGGGAAACAAGCAAAACAGAATGGGGTGCTCCGAAAGAACAAACCATGCAAAAAAAGGTGCAATTGATGGAGAGCTATTGGGAAACACTTAACAAAGACGACGTATATTTTATAGGGAGCTATGCATTCTACTGGGGCCATAAATTTGAAATTACCCATTCATGGTTCAGTATGTTTTCAGAGGAAGGCTATGAATCCGATCAAATAAAATTCTTAAAATATGCTTGGTCGGGAAAAGAATCAGAAAATACCGCTCCAGTCATTACTCATATATCTATAGATCCTGGAGCTAAAAACGATAACGTTTACCTTAATGCCTCTCAAAAATATTCTGCTAAGGTATTTGCAACTGATCCTGACTTAGACTCACTTGCATACAGATGGGAATTACGACAGGAAGAATATGATTACCGTGTAACTGACATGTATCAACACAACATGAAATATTACTTTTTACAGGACAGCTTGGCTACAATCGAATTTATAGCACCAAAGGACGAAGGGGATTACAGGCTATACGTTTTTGTTTTTGACAACAAAGGGAATTACACCACTCAAAATATTCCTTTTTATGTCTATAAAAATTAACAAGACTAAATCTGTTACAGATAAGAAATAAACTGCTTGTCATTCATTCATGGAAATCATCAGAACCTAGTCACTTTACTAGGCTCTGATGAGATTCAAGTCTAATGGTTACTTCACAAAACTCAATTCCAACTGTAATCGGACCAAAACAGGCAATCCAATATCCAAAAAGTCATCACTTTCTTCTTCTACTAACTCAATTGTAAGTTGATTATTGGAAAGTGTTCTTACTTGAAAGTCTGTCGAATCGCCCGCTGCTGATAGCCTCAATAAAGTATTTCCATTGAGCAATTCGTAGGTTCCGGCTTCGTCGAGATTCCCATTTACACGAATTTCATAAGTTCCATCTGCTCGAAATTCCAAAGTAGTGCCTTCAAAATCCTCAGCAGAAAACGTATCGTCTAAAACTTCAGCTGCTGCTGCTGCCGCTTCTTGAGGAGTAGCCCCCAATGTTTGAAAAAACTGTACCAACGGCAGCCCATTGATGGATATGTTCAACTGATAATCACTGTAATTCCAAGTGCCTACAATAGGAGAAATTTCCGGTTCATCATCGTTATTACAAGAAGAAACAGCAATCGTCAGAAGGACTAATAAAAGAGGTAAAAGTTTAGATAGGTTTTTCATCCGTTTAATTTTTTGTGATTTTGGCTAAATTAATTCAATTAAGTCACAAAATCATACCAATTGTAAAAAAATTATCCTCATTGATTTTTATGAACTAATTTAAGGCCCACGGAAATTACATGCTTCCTCTTGATGATTTAGCACCCAATTTTTCTCTTCAACTATAATTCTCAATTCAAAATAACCCATTTTTGATGCCCAAAGTAGAAGCCTTAACCTTGTATATAATTATAAATGGTGCATCCGATGCAAAATCAAAATCGCCCACATCTTGACAACCAAGCGACTGACCAAAAATCGGAACCCCCAACGGAATCAAGTTAAATCCTTGGCACCTAGTTGTACTGATTGGCATGATTTTTTTCATAAATTCTAAGAATCTCAGAAAAACCAGATTAATTTTCCAATTTCTAAAAAAGCCCACTATTGCATGAATTTCAGCATATTACTCAATTTAAATAGGGAAGTTTTCAACCGATCAACCATGTAATTATAAAATTATTTTACCTGCTTGTTTGCATTGTAGGTTTAAAACACCTACTTTTGTACCACGATTTCAGCAAATGGCTGAACAAACAAAGAATCTAACAGATAAAAATATATCGCGGGATGGAGCAGTTGGTAGCTCGTCGGGCTCATAACCCGAAGGTCACAGGTTCGAGTCCTGTTCCCGCTACTATAAACCCCTTTTACAGGCTGTAAATGGGGTTTTTTATTTTTAGGGGACACTTTAGGGGACACTTTGCCGAAAATTGCCCTACTTTTACCCCCTGATGATCCTTTTTTTTAATGTAGAAAAACTCTTTTTTTATGGACTGTAAAAATTCAATTTCATCCATGGCAAAAATATTCTGCAATGATTGTAAAATCAGTATGCCTGCCAAAAAAGGCTTTATGGTATTAAACGAACTTTGGGAAAAGTTTGGAGTTGGGAAAAATCATCTTTGTATGGACTGTTTTGAAAAACGGCTAAACAGAAAGTTAACCAAAGACGATTTAACAAAATGTTTCTTAAATGAAAATGTCAATCCGGATACTATAAAAATTTTGCAGACTTGACTTAGTTAGTTAGATATGCGTATAGGGTTTTAACCAACTAACTAAGTTCAAATCCATTCAATCTTTGGGAATGTCATTCCAAAAACCCTTGATAATAATTCCCTTTTTTTATCATTGATTTTTTCTTTGCTGTCTACCCATTGAATAGGTGGTACAATAATACCATGATCAAAAAGAAACTTCATTTCTTCTTTGTCTATGGTCTTATCCAAATAGGCTTCTAAAATCTTTCTTTTGTCTTCTGCTCTCATTAATTGCATCGCTCATGTCTCTTTTGAAATTTAACCCTTAATCATGGTTTCTAGGATTCCTTTTTTAAATGCCTTCATGAAATAATAATTCTATTTATTTGGATATACTCAATACCCGCTTTGTCAAGTAAGGGGATTAATGCATGATCTACATCACCCAAACTTTCTATTTGACCATTTGGCCAAATTTGATTTTTAAATAAAGGATTATCCAAATCCGAATTGATTAAAGTCTTTGCCTCGTCTCTCGAAATATGGCCATGGCTAAAAGCCTTTAAAACCGCTTTCTTATCATCTCTATTCATTGACTATATGATTTATCAATAAATCCAAATCCTCTTCACTCATGCTGTCCAAGTCAATCCTTTGGCTGTATGTGGTGGATTGTAGCTTTGGCAGTAGATATGGCAGTAAATCAGTCATAAATTTAAGTCTGTCCTTAGGTTCCAATGATTCCAAGTCTTCTTGGATGGTATCAAAGTTTGCATCAAATAACTGCTGTATTAAATCCCTCATTTGAGTATTGACTTTGTTCTTGGCTCCTTTCGGACGTCCTGAATTCCCTTTTTCAAACTTTCCCATGATCCATCGTATTTGTACCGTAATTTACGGATAATTGATAAAATTAAGTCATCCTGTATTTTAATTGAAATAATCTATCTTTTCCTTGTGGTTCTTTAGTATGTCGGGGTTCAATCCATTCCCACTTAACAAGCGTTGAAGCCTGTACAAACAAACTTTCCATCCCCTTGATGTCAGATTGAGTTCTTTTAATTTCATCTTTAAGGTGTCGTTCTTCTGCTTCTGCTTCTGTAAGTTCTGCTTCAATGCTGTCAAACTCTGCTTTTCTTTCATCGCTGTCAGTGATTAAAGTTTTTTTTTGTGGTACCTGATAAACACAAGCAGTGTCAATCCTGAATTTCTTCCATGCGTTTTCCTGATAGGCAGGCGGTTTTGATTCTGCCATCATCAGAAAGTTTTCAGATACATAAAAGCCAAAATCCAGTATTTCAAAGACTGTGGACTTGGGGATATAAAAATGATCGTCCCCCTGCCATATCTTAAATGCTTTGTCTGAATAGTCCTGAATGTCTGTAAATGGGACAAACAAACATTTTAAGTCGGGGTGGATAGGTGCTTTCAATCCGTCTGCAATCCCTTCCCTGATCGTCCTGATTTCCCTATCTTGGACGTCCTTGGCATCATGTCCCCCATACTGTGATAAGTATGCACTGATGATGGTTTCCTTCATGGTGTGTGGCAGGTACCCCCCTGCAATCAATCCCCCTGCTAAACGTGAATATTCAAGTCTTTTTGCGTGCCGTTCCCCCTCCACTGCTTCTGATATCCTTTTTAAGATCCAGTTTTCTAACCATGCAAAGTGTCCATCAGATACGGACGTTTTAAGCGGTGGAGGTGTGACTTGGGGGACGGGGTACGTTTGTATCATCTTTGTAAATTGAACGGCCTGATGATTAAAATAAGGCTCTAAATCGTATGAATAACCCCTTAAGGATGCTATGTTTTTTGGCTGTCCGTCCAATTCAATCCCCCATCCGAGAAAGATTTTTTCAAGGCTGTCAAAATATCGTTTATGGTTTTCGGGTTCGGGTGGTATGGGGATAAGTCCCCAAAATCCCCGTCCTGATGCAGACAGTCCAAAGTATGCTATGTTTGGCAGTTTACAAAGTTCTGCTTTCAAATCATCCCAGTTTGATATCCCAAGATTGTTTTTAGACTTGTCGATATCAATTTGAATAAATCCTGAATGATTCACCAATTTTTCCATTAATGGTATCCCCTTTTTCCTGTTTTTCAAAATTGCACTTGGAGTGATGGCAGGCAGTGTGGATTTTATTGCATCCCGTTCTTTCTTATCGTCTAATGTCCGGATAAGATCCACTTTATCTTTGTACTTGGTGGAGGTTAACCAACTCAGTAAATTTACTGTCTTGGGGTGTGCTGTTTCTTCATAATCTTTAAAGCAACTTACTTCTATATCAAGGATTGATTTCATGTTTTGAACTTGTTTAAGTTGGTTAACCGAGTAACTTAACCGAGCAACCAAGTAGAGTTTTGAACTTAGTTAGTTAGATAAAACCCTATGCACGTATCTAACCAACTAAGTAGAGTTATTTAGAAATTCAAAGTATAGACTGTTTTCGGGCTGTTTAGGTGTCCGTTCCTGATTATCCATTTTTGGGACAGATAGTATGTCCTGAATTCCTTTGCCCTTGTGTCCCCGATTTCAAACAGTGTCTTGATCCTGTCTAATACTTCGCTTCCCTTGACTTCATCCCCAAGATCATTAAATATTTTCTTAAGGTTTTTTTTGTGATCGTCTTCTGATATTTCATTTGGTGCCATCGTCTTTTTGCTTTTGATGTCAGGTTTTTCCCAGTCCCCAACTAATTCAGGCAGTCCATTTTCATTGACAGTAAAAGCGAAAACATCAGGCTCCCTGTCCCTGCAAAATTCAGGTTCCACTATGGAAATTTTTCTGTCTTGGCGGTCGAGTGATACGGATAAAACTGTTTCTGCCTTATTGACTAACTCAGTCCCCAAATGTCCCCTTGCGTTTTCATCCCCTTTATTCTGATGCAGGACTGTGATGATGTGAATATTTCTTTCTTCTGTCCATCTCAGTAGGTGTGATGCAATCTTTGTGGCTTCTTCTTCATCGTTGATGGATGTGACCAAATCCCTGATCCCGTCAATTGCAACAAAACCCAAATCAGGTTCTGAATTGATGTAAAAATCAATGATTTCAAGACGTTCCTGTGGTGTATGCCTTCTTAAGCAGAAAGTTTCAAAATTGACAGGCTCTTCTATGCTTAATAGCCTGCAAACTCTGTGATAAAAACTTTGTACGTGCTTTCTTGACTGTTCTGTATCAAAGAAAACCACCTTTGTTTTTTCATTAGGCAGGTATCCTTTAAATTTCCCTGATAGGGTTTTATTTGCCACTAATGCAGACAAAAACAAAGACAGACTAAATGTCTTCTTAGACTTAGCTTTCCCGATTATCAAGGAAAAATTTCCCAGTGTTGAAATTATCCCATCATGCGTATCCCCAACCAATGACAAACAAGTGATGGAGTCTTCTATTTCTTCCTTTGGGTCGATTTTAGCCATATTAAGCCAGTCTTTTACTTTAGCTCTGTTATCTATCGGTTTTGGCGGTTCGGGCGTTCCTGATGGCTCCTTTATGGCCTCATTCATTGACTCAGCAACTTTATTCAGATCCATGGCAGGCAGACTGACTTTTCTTTCATTCAATTCCATCGTCCTGCCTCCTTTCTGCTTTTCTGAAATTCATCGCTGTCAAGGTATCCGTCAATAATGAAGTCTATTGCACTTCTTGCCATCAAGTTTCCAATTTCACATTCCATTCGTCCAATCAAGATGCCATCATGTTTGATGACAAATAAGGCTTGATTTTCAGGTTCGGACAGTCCAATTACATCAAATGAAACTATTTCACCGGATGGGGACACTTTCTCAATTTTAAACCTGCATGATTTCATACTTGGCAGGCCTCCACCCCTGTAAAAGTTGAATTTAGATATCCAGTCTTGTCTGTCAGGCCTAAAATATCCGTATATTTGAATACTGCTTTTGATTGGATACCATAAGCGGTGGTGGCATCAATGGGATTCTTTCCGATTGGTGCCATTTTCTTTTTTAGCTCCATCAGATTAATACTTTGTAGTTTGAGTTTTGTAAAGTGATGCTTCTATTTCGCTGTCTTTATACAGGACACGTCCCCCGATAAGATAAGACTGAATAAGTCCCCGCTTAGTCCAATCATTAAGCGTGACAAGTGATATTTTCAACTTGTCTGCACATTCTTTTCTTGTCAGTAGTTTTTCACTTGGGGTGGAGGTGTTGACAGGCCTGATGTCCTTGACTGCTTCTTTAATGGCAGTGTGGATGATCCCTGTAAGTTCCTCAGGGGTGTAGGTGGTTAAAATCAAATTGTCCATAACTATTGTTTTTTAGTGATGGCACAATTTTAAAAAGTAGAAAAGCGGGGAATTTTCGGGGATTCCCCAACTTGTTAAAAAAGATTAATCATCATCAAATGATGAAGTCAGTCCCAAGTTATTTAATATTTTCTTGGTGTTCTTTTTTGCTGTTTTTGACAGGTAGTCTTTATTTTTTAATGCCAGCCTGACTTTTTCACCATCATCAATATTTAGGATGGTAGCAATAAGTTTGGCCTTGTCTGTTTCCCTTGCTTTGCCTGAATAATTTTTGTTAGTAAACTTTTCCTCAATAAAATCTAATATCCCCAAGTCATCCAGTATGCAAAGTGCGTGTGGTAGGTTCTTGTATGCCTCCACTTTTTCGGGTGGTGTAAATAGTTCTTCATCAATTTTTTCACTGTATTCCTTTGCCCATTTAAGAATGATTTTTGGGTCTTTAATTAATTCAGGAATTGTTTTAAAATCTAACTCTGATCGCTCTTCTTTTGTTAATTCCTTACTTAAATACCATTCATAAAATACTTCTTTCCAGTCCCTTGGTAGAATTAATGACTTTTGTTTTAAGATATGTTTGACTGTTTTTAAGGTTTTTTTGAAAATAGCCTCATTATTACTTTCAAATTTCCTGAATGCCTCTGATAATTTGGCCATCGATTGTTTTAATTCAGGTGATGGTTCAAAATCATACCCCAATTCTTTTTTAACCCTTGAAATTTCCATATCAACTTACTTTTAAAAATGACTTATTCCAGTGATCCAGTAGCTGTTTTGCGTTTTCTTCCGGAGTGACTTTAATGTAGAGTAAAAAAGATTTCTCTGTCCGGTGTCCTGTGATTTTCATCAGACTGATGGCAGGAAAACCACTTTTATAAACGTTTGTCGCAAAGGAACGGCGGGCGGTGTGTGTTGTAACCAATTCATATTTCTGCATTTTGGTGGAGGTTTTTAGGCCTCCTTTGATGCGCTCCACTTCTACTTGGGTTTTCAGGATATCCACCCGCTGTGCTATTTCTTTTAGATAGGAATTCATCTTTTGGTTTGATATGGCAGGGGGCAGACTGTTTGAATATTTCCCCTCATATTTTGCCATGATCGCTTTTACCATCGGATGGATGGGGATGACTACTTTTTCCCCTGTCTTGAATGTCTTGATTTCAAAAAACCTGTCCTTGATATTTTCAGGCCTGATGGTGGTGAAGTCTGAAAATCTTAAACCTGTCCAACATCCCACTACAAACAAGTCCCTGACACGTTCCAAGTGTGGTTCCTTACTTAGATCCAGTTCAAAGATTTTTTGCACTTCATTTTCATTCAGATAAATGGAAAAGCCTGCCACTTTGTGAGACTTAAACTGTTTTGATTGGAAAAACATATTTGTGTTATATCCATTTTCGGTGGCATACAGTAAAAACGTCTTAAGTACTTGAATATACTTACCTACTGTATTGAGTGTAAAACTTGGCTTGATGACTACTTTTTCCCCATTGACAGTTTTAGATTTTTCTTTATTCAGATAGGCCACAAACTTTGTATAAAAGTTTTGGTTGATGGTTTCAAAATCCAAGTGATAAGTCTTGGAAAAGTCCATCAGTAGTTTTTTTGTGGTCTGATATTTTTGAATTGATCGCTTATCAAATCGTTTCCCCGAACTTGTCAGGCGTGTCCCGTCTTCTGATTCCCTGATAAATCTTTCAAACAGTTCCATGAATGATGGCAGTCTGTTTTCATCGTCCGGACTTTGGACAGGGATATCTTTAAGGACTTCATCCAGTTTTGATTTTAGCAAATCGGGTGCGGGTGGATGTCCTAATTCATTTTCGAGTTCTGATAAAATCCTTTCTGCTTCCGACCTGATAAACTTCAATCTGTCATTTAATGTCTTGGCCTGTGGGAATTCCTTGACTTGTCTTGAAAGTTGGGTGTCTTCATTCCAGTACTTGGGATGGATGCTTTTTGATGTGGAGTATTTAAAGCGGTTCCCATGATAACTGATAAATAATAAAATCGGAGTGTCCCCGTCTTTGGACTTTTCTTTTAGGTAATAGTTAAACTTTGCCATGATGACTGTCTTTTGATTGGATGCTTAAATATACGAAAAAGAAAAAGCAGGGGACACTTTAGGGGACACTTTTCCTTAATTTAATCTTATTTATTTTATCCTTATTTAATTAGGTAAAAATATAAGTTTTTGAAAATCAGTGCATTTAAATAAAATGCTATTAGTTTAAAAAAGGGGGTATTTAGCCCTGTTCCCGCTACTACGGAGGATACCTTATGGTATCCTTTTTTTGTTTTATTCATACACCTACTCAATCATTGTAAATCAAAATTTTTCAAAAAACCTTCTTTGTAGTTTCTGCCTATGGGCACTTTTAAGTTTTCTATTGTGATTTCTTGCTCGTTGAAACTTATGATTTTATTGATGTTTACACAAAAAGACCTGTGCACTCTTACAAAATGTCTATTCCGGCGATACTGGGCCACTGATTCCGGAGCATACTAGGCCACTTTTTACGGAATCTCCAGCTCGTTGACCTCCGTTTTAGACACCCCACATGAAGGAAATATATAGGATAGAAATTTAGGAAAGCTTGATGAGGAGTAAATATTAATTTTTTACTTTAAGCTTAACTCAAAATCTTTACCCCTCAAATTTATGGCAAACCATTTCAGTATTAAAAATAAGAGCAACCCATTGAGGCCAAACAAAAGCGCATTTTCAACTAAGAAGTTAACCTTTTCAAGAAAGTCTAATTTTGATTGCACTTTAAAAAAATCATAAAGACCTGAAAAGAGCCTTAACAGTCCTCCAAATAATAAGAGATAGGCAATGATAAAGAGCCCTTTCATATTCCCGAACTTAAATTGAATTTTCATTTTTTCTTATGTTTAGTTTGTTTGACAAAGGTATTGGACCATACAAACCTAAAAATTGACCTATGTTAAGTTAATGCTTATCTTAGACATCAAACTGAACATCAAGTCCCTATGGAGAGAACACTTGCCGAAGAAGAATACAAGCAACACCTTAATAAAGCTCGTAAACTACTTTATGACTATTTGCCCTTAAGGGATGAACAGTGGGAGGTTTTCAAGCAGGGTTTCAAAATCAGAAAATACCACAAAGGGGATTTTATTTTGAATGAAGGAGAAACAGAACGGTTTCTTTCAATTGTAATTTCAGGCTGTACTAGGCATTATATTATGGTCAAAGGAGAAGAAAAATCATTTGACTTTTCATTTCAACACGAATTCAACTGCTCCTATTCTAGCTTTATCCAACAGGAGCCTTCCCGATTTTTCATTCAAGCATTGGATGATTGTGTCTTGGCCTCCATTCATTATGATTTTTTGCAACAGCTTTATCAGCACTATCCTGAAAGCAACAAGTTTGGAAGGACCGCCGTAGAACAGTATTATATATGGAGAGAACAAAGGGAAATCTCACTGATGACAGATTCTGCTCAGGAAAGATATCTCAGGTTGATGGAGAAATATCCCATTTACTTAGAGCAGGTTCCCTTAAAACACCTTGCCTCCTATCTCAATATCAAACCCGAATCACTTAGCCGAATAAGAAAAAAACTTTTTGAGGAGCGCTAGGTCTCTTCTTAACATAGGTCAATTTTTGACTTGAAGCTTCATCCCAACTTTGTGGCTGTAAAACAAACAGCTACCAAAATGAAAAGGATTAAATTAACCAAAGCAGTATTGATCATCATAATCATCAATCTAAGCCAGTCTCTCATGGCTCAAAATGATGGACTCTTCTCTAAAAAACCATACAAATCTCAAACTTACTTTAGTTTTGGCGCTGGCGTGAGTTTGCTACAAGGAGTCCCTGACAATATTTATCAGGACGGGCATGGAAGTGTACAGGTAGGTTTTGTGAAAGAATTGCCCTTCACAAAAAGATTTTCTTTTATGTCTGGCATAGAATTGGAAAGATTGACATACAATCTTGACTTTTTCCCCAACTTGGATGAAAACAATGAAACATTTATTCAGGCACCCGATGGGATAAAATACACTCGCGTATTTCAAAATAGCCTCAATCTCTCAACACAAGCAAGATTCTATTTTAAAGCAAACAACAGTCAGGAGACGAGCAACGCTTTCCTTCAGACGGGCCTAAGAGCTGGATTTAACCTGAGCACCACATATTCCTTTAGAGAAAATGATCAAAATCAATCAATCAACCTATCTAAAGTGAGCGATCCCTTCCATCTTCAAGCAGAATTAATGCTCGGTTTTAAAGGGGATTATTTCAAAAAACTAGAAATATTGAATGCCTCAACGTTCGGAGTCACTTACCAATTCAATTCGCTTTTGACAGCCAAAAATATGGGTACTATCCGACCTGTGCACTTGACATGGAGATTTTTATTCTAAAAAAACAGCCTTTCAATTTTTAGGATTGAAAGGCTGTTTTTCCTCACCCCTTCTTTCTAACTTTCCTCATCAACCAGTCTCTCAGGCTTTAATACCCAAACTTTCTTTGGTTTATTCTAAAATAAGCATGTCCTGACGGAAAATTTCAGCTACCTTTGCACAAAAAACTGTAGTCATGACCGAACACACACACAAAGCAGGATTTGTAAACATCGTGGGCAAACCCAATGTTGGCAAATCTACGCTCATGAACGTGCTGGTAGGTGAAAGACTTTCGATCATCTCTTCCAAGGCCCAGACCACCCGTCACCGGATCATGGGCATCATGAATGACGACAATTATCAAATTGTATTTTCCGATACACCGGGCATGCTTAAACCCAAATATGAGCTGCATAAAAATATGATGAGTTTTGTCAACATGTCTTTGGAAGATGCAGATGTGATTCTTTTCGTAACCGATCTATTCGAAACAGACGAAGAAATAGAAGACGTAATTGAAAAGATCAACCATTCAGGTGTCCCTGTACTCCTGGTAATCAATAAAATTGATTTGTCTAAAGAAAATCAATTGGAGGAAGTTACCGCTTATTGGACACAACGAATCAAAGCTGAAACAGTCATCCCTATTTCTGCTACCGAAAGTTTCAATACCGAACGTATCCTTCAAGAGATTTTGGACAGAATTCCTGTCCACGCACCCTTTTATGATAAAGATGAATTAACGGATAAACCGGAGCGCTTTTTTGCCTCTGAAATTGTCCGGGAAAAAATTTTCCTCAACTACAAAAAGGAAATTCCCTATTCTACAGAAGTTGCTATTGAGGATTTTTACGAAGAGGAAAACATCATTCGAGTCAGAGCCGTCATATATATCGAACGAAATAGTCAAAAGGGAATCATCATCGGGGAAGGCGGCAAAGCACTCAAAAGGGTTGGAACACAAGCACGCGAGGAAATGGAAAAATTCTTTGGCAAAAAGATATTTCTAGAAACCTTCGTCAAAGTGGCCGAAAACTGGAGGAAAGACAAAAATAAATTACGAAGATTTGGTTACGACCAATAAAAATACAGCATCACATGGCTAATATAGTAGCAATCGTCGGTAGACCCAATGTGGGAAAATCTACCTTTTTCAATAGATTAGTAGAAGAGCGTAAAGCAATCGAAGACAATGTCAGCGGCGTAACCCGTGACAGACATTACGGACACGCACAATGGGGAGGAAAGTTCTTCTCAGTAATCGATACAGGTGGATATGTGACAGGATCAGATGACGTATTCGAGGCAGAGATCAGAAAACAAGTAAAATTGGCTCTCGAGGAGGCAAATGTAATTTTATTCATTGTAGACTGCCACGATGGATTGACTGACTTGGACAAAGAGTTTGCAAATGTTTTAAGAACAAGCAAAAAGCCAATTTATATCGTTGCCAACAAAGCAGATAGTCCGGAAAAATCTTTGATGGCCGCAGAATTTTATTCACTTGGACTAAGTGATCACGAAATTTTCCCAATTGCTGCTGTAAGCGGGAGCGGAACAGGTGACCTATTAGACGAGGTAATTACTCACTTTCAGGATGAGGGAGATGAAAACCCAGATGAGGGTATCCCAAAAATTGCCATTTTGGGAAGACCAAATGTAGGCAAGTCCTCTTTCTTAAATGCGCTACTAGGTAAGGAAAGATCCATTGTAACCGATGAGGCAGGAACGACACGTGATGCCATCCATACGAGATACAAATTGTATGGTAAGGACTTTATCATTACAGATACTGCCGGTATTCGCAAGAAAGCCAAAGTAAAAGAAGATATAGAATTTTACTCCGTCATGCGCTCCCTTCGCACCTTGGAAGATTCTGACGTCATCATTGTAATGATAGACGCTTCCAGAGGATTGGAAGCGCAAGACATCAATCTCATCAGCCTAGGTATCAAAAATAATAAGGGTGTGATGATCATGGTCAATAAATGGGATTTAATCGAAAAAGACCACAAGACCATGGAAAAAATCAAAAAAGACATGATGGAAAAATTAGGTGAAAACCGATGGATTCCTATCATTTTTACTTCCGTAGAAGAAAAACAACGAATCTTCCAAGCAATTGAATTAGCAGTAAAGGTCTTCGATAATAAAACCCGAAGAATTACCACATCCAAACTAAACGATTTATTGCTTCCGGAAATTGAAAAGTATCCTCCACCAGCCTTGAAAGGGAAGTATATCAAAATAAAATATATTACTCAACTCCCAACCAAAAACCCTGTTTTTGCGTTCTTTTGCAATCTTCCACAGTACATTAAAGACCCTTACACCCGGTTTTTGGAGAATAGGCTACGTGAAAACTTTGATTTTGAGGGAGTTCCTATCAAAATCACTTACAAGAAAAAGTAAAAAATATTATTTAAATAGCTTGATTTTTATTGGAATGGTCGTACATTTGCGAGCTCAAAATAGAAACAAACCAAACATCATGAAAAAGGTATTTGCAATGTTCGCTGTAGCAGGAATGTTATTCACTGCTGCTTGCGGAAACAAAACTGAAGATGCTACTGAAGAAATCGAAGTGGTAATCGAAGAAACTGAAGAAGTTATCGAAGAAGCTACTGAAGAAATCGAAGGTGCTATCGAAGAAGCTACTGAAGAAGTAGAAGAAGTTGTTGAAGGTTAATCCAAACAATTCTTTGTATAAAAGTCCGGCAATTAATTGCCGGACTTTTTTATTTTTGATCGATGAACATCGATGAGCGATTTTTAAAAGCCTTCAACAAATACCTTCCAACAGAAGCGGTACCCTATTGCTATGAGCTTTGGAAGGAAAAACCTTTTACCTTTCAAATCACCAAAGAGCGATCAACTAAGTTAGGAGACTTTCGCTATCATCAGAATCGCAGGATTCAGACAATTACCATTAATCATAACCTCAATCCTTTCCAATTTTTGATCACCTTTCTCCATGAGGTAGCCCATTTACACACCTATGAAGCGTATGGAGTGAAGGTAAAACCTCATGGAATTGAATGGAAGATAAAATTTCAAGACTTAATGCTCCCCATGTGCACCGAAAAGGTCTTTCCAAAAGATATCTTAATTCCATTGGGAAAATACATGCAAAACCCTAAAGCAAGTACAGGGACGGATCATCGATTAATCAAAGCATTGAGGGCTTATGATTCAAACAGAGACAATACCCTGATCTTTTTGATGGACCTTGATACGGGTTCAGAGTTTATCTTAAGGGAGCGTAAGTTTATAAAAAAAGAAACAAAGCGAACACGCATACTTTGTGAAGAAGTTCCTAGTGGCAATCGCTACTTGATTTCCGGAAGAGCAGAGGTTTTCCCTGTTGAATAATTAATCCTTTTCTTCGCCTATTTGATTTTCCTCCTGCGTAAAATCTTTTGGCTGAGGCAAATCCTGTAAATGATTGATTCCAAAGTATTCCATAAACTTATCACTCGTTCCGTATAAGATGGGTTTGCCTATGCTATCTGCCTTTCCTTTGATAGTTATCAACTCTTTTTCTAAAAGCTTTTGAATCGAATAATCACAGTTAACTCCTCGAATCTGCTCTACCTCTGTTTTGGTAACTGGCTGTTTGTAAGCAATAATCGATAAAGTCTCTAGTTGAGCTGTGGACAGCCGTTTTTGAGATTGTTGTTTTAATAAAATACTGATACTCGTCTGATAGGCAGGCTTGGTCAAAAATTGAAAACCTCCTCCGATAAATTCTAGAGCAAATGAGAAATCATCTGAAAGATACTTTTCTTTCAATCGCGCAATAGCTTCCGTGATATGCTCCAAAGGCACTTCAGATTCAAACATCTCCGTTAGGCAACGATGGATTTCCTCCTTGCCTAAAGGAGATGGAGAACAAAAAATTAATGCTTCAATATGTTTGTGCAAAAAGTCCAATTACTTTTTGGCTAACTTGGCTTCAATAGAATGCATAGTGTGTGGGACTGCTTTTAAGCGCTCCTTAGCGATTAACTTTCCCGTATCAATGCAAACGCCATATGTCCCATTCTTGATGCGAATCAGAGCGTTTTCTAAATTAATGATGAATTTCTGCTGTCTTGCAGCTAATTGATTGAGACTCTCACGCTCCAGCGTGTCTGCACCATCTTCTAATAGTTTAGAAGTAGAAGCAGTAAAGTCAGTGCCACTATCGTTTTTCTTACTCAACGATTCTTTCAAATTGGTGAGCTCTTCTTTAGCAATCGCTAATTTATTTAAGATAATTTCTTCAAACTCCTTCAATTCTTCAAGCGAATACGCTGTTTTGGTTTCCTGACTCATAAGCTGTTTTAGTTTTAATGTGGTCAATAAATTATCCAACTTTTGGAAAATTCCCCTAAAATAAGAGGAGCAGTTGAATTAAAAAACAAAAAGCCGCAAAGTGCGGCCATTTTTAATTCAGAGAAAGGTTATTGACTCGTTTTTCAAGCAAACTCTCATCAATATTCATTCGATATTTGATCCTCAAATAGCGGTGAATAATGGAGAGATTCTTTCCTTTTCCAATGAAATACTTTTTAAGAACTTGGCTGATGAGGTCTTTTTTCATGATTTAGTTTTTTGGGTGCAACTCTCTTATAAATATACGGAAAATTTTGATTTAAGATATGGCCCGCTAAAATCTTGTACCAACAGCAAGTGTTTTTTTATATTGTCTCAGATTTCCCACTAAATCAAATACCTCCACAAAAACAATGTAGTACCCTGGCCTAACCTTTCTACCAAAATCATCTACTCCTTCCCAAACATAAAACCCTTGTAGACCCCAAATAGCATTTTGACAAATTTCCTTCACTCTTCGGCCATCAACTCCATAGATATGGATACTCCCTACCATCCCAGCCTGCTCCATCTGGTAAGTAATCGTAGTAAATCCTTGCTCACCAGGTGCCTCTGGAACAAATATTTCTGGGAAAATACGGATATCAAGTTCAGAACTTTCAAATAAAAAGCTTTGGGAATTTTTGAATCCAGGACTTGCAAAGCCAACCGAACTTGCAGCCGAAGTCCAATTAGCAGGGTCTTGACTAGAAACTTCTGCGCTTAGCCGCTCAAGTGACACTCCCCTTGAATCCCTTAACAAACGATGATGCATTCGGTCGTGATAAGTGAAAAACTCAGCGATTGTCTCATCAGCATTGAGAAGTACTACTGTTCCGCCTGAGATAGGATAACTTGGCAGAGACGAAACTTGCACAAACCTAGTCTCTTTCCCTTTCGGATATTCCTGCTTCAAAAGTATTGCATCAGTGGTAAATACTAAAAATTCATACGGTTCAATTACAAAAGGCTCCGGAAATAAAATCCTACGATTAGCCACTTCACCTGCTGAATTCAAATTAGCCAGCTTCCAATCCTGAAGATTCAGGTATTTATCAGATGAATTATAGATCTCTACAAATCGTGGTGTACCGGTGCGTGGGTTTGCTAGCAACTCGTTTAATACAACCTCGTTTTCCAATGCTTCAAATGGCCAAATAATGACTGCTCTATTCTTGGTTTCCTCTAGAGGTCTTCCCGTACAATCCCATAATCGATCTACTTCAATCTGATAAGGCTTCCCTTGCTCCAAAGGCCTATCCAATTGGATTTCCAAAATTGTCCGACTATTACCAAAACTGACATGATCAATGGATATAGATGGTGTAATGTGAATGTTCATTCTACCCGTATCCCCCAAAATTTTAGAAAAAGTCAAGGACACACGCTGACTATCTAAAACAATGGCCCGCTCTAAAACAAACAGGGTTCGATCTGGATTCAAATCAAAAATAGCATTGGTTTTACCAGGAGTACCCCTTTTAGGTGAAGTAGAGGCCCGTAAATTAGAAGGCAGGTCACATAAGATATCGGGATTAGCTATTTCTAAACTATACCCTCCAGAAGCAAAGGCACTCCCGCCAAAGTTGGCAGTGGTGTACGATAGACTGTCCAACACTCTTCCATTCCCATCCATCAACCTTACCTGATCCGCAGAGTTAAGCAAGGCGGGCCAATTTGTTAGCCCCAAAACAGACCCAAAAGCTGTAAACTGATGTACCTGATTTCGGGGAGTCAATAAAACATATGACTTTGGAGGGAGTACAAATGCGGGAATTTGTGTCACCCTCCTAGAATTAGCCCATTGCAAACCTTCCAAGGCTAGCACCTCATCAGTTCTATTGTATAATTCAACATATTCTACATTGGGAAGTGTATTTCCTGAACGAGGTGCAGGCATCAGCTCGTTGATGATGATATCCTTAAATGCCAAAGTCTTTTGTTCACGAAAAACAAAATCAAAACTTCCTTCTTCCTGAAAATTTCCAAATAGATCAACAATTCCAGAGTAAAGCAAGGAATAAGTAGCATCGACTTGAAATGGACTAGCAAAATCCAAAATCAACTCATTTGGATTCGTAGTAAATTCTATTCGTGTAGGAAAGCGCCTGTCTACCTGAAACTGCTCCAAACCCATTGCAAAAGCTCGATCGATTGGTTCAGAAAAAATCACCAACAAACGATTAATCGAAAGTGCAAGTACTGAAGTAATCTCAGGTGGTGTCCGGTCAAAAATTACATCCATGGAAAATCCTGGAACAGGAACCGATTCGCTCGTAAATGCTAATGGCACCAGAAGCTCATATACCAAAAATTCCTCCAATGGAGTATCCAATGCCAATCGAATTGTTTTTCCATCGGATAAAATAGTATGCGTGACAGTCGTTGCATGTTCCCAAAAAGAAAATTCCCCCACAAAGCTTGTCAGTGGTTCATTGGAGTAGAGTTCTATAGTCTTATCATCTACCACCAACAGATCTACTATTGTTGGTTGATACATTACCGAAAGCTGCGAATTTGCAGTCGTCACACCTGCTGAGTTTCTAAATGGTCCCACTTGAACAGGAATTAACTCACCCAGTGAAAGCGCCTGCGTTAGGGTAATATCGACAGCATACCCACTTTCCAACAAATCAATAGCTAAGGGCTGTTGCCCTGCAATAGAAAAAATACTAGTTTGAACAATGGATGAAGGTTCAAATGGCTGCGAAAATAGCAAACGAAGACGCGTTGATGAAAGTATCCAAGCATCTCCTAATACTGCCTGACCGTTATCGACCTCGACATTGATCAATCCAGTCACTAATCCATCAGCATCTTTCATATCTACCAATTCCAAAGCATACCTATCCAAATTTAAGCCTTGGCCGATTTCTAGGAGTAGAAAGCGCTCCCGTTGTTGGACCATCTGCAAAATGGACCATCCCTCTGGCATTACTTGATCACTTACTGGAAGAATAAAAGGACGATCAAACTCCAACAAAAACTGGTAAGGACTCAGAAGTCGAGCCTGGGTGACCTGTAGGGGATTTACCTCTTCATCCATTTCAAAGACTCCAAAATCATCCATAAAAAAGCGAGCCGCTGAACCAGTTCCAAGTCCAACATTCACTTCTATTCGCACAAACACTTCTGATGCCCCATGATACTTCTCCGGAACAGATACTTCGAATAAACGAAAAGATGTTAAAGCATTAGGAAAAGTATTCGATGTACCAATCTGCAATCGGTCATCAAAAGAATCCCCTCCATTCAAGGAAAAAGCCATAAACATCTCCACTGCCCGATTGCCAGTCCCATTTACTCCTGTTCTAGCAAAAAACGCTAATTTGGGCAACTCATACGAAGTCAAGTCCAAGCGAATAAAAATCTGCCCATTAAATCCACTAATCGGCTGTACAGCCAATGCTCGGGAGCCATTTCGTCCCTGACCATTGGCTTGAAATACACGAGCAGCCGTCCCCCTCACCTCATTAGCGGACCAATTGGGAAGGAATTCCTCAGGAGCGGACACTATTCGAAAAGGAGATTCAAAATTTTGAATCTGCCCATGAGAAGTTCCATTTAAAGCACAAATGAGTAGGCATACATAGATGCATTTCCGAACATACCACATCATGCTGAAAGCTAAAAAATATCAAATCCCTAATCGGTTGATAAACGTTTAATCGGATAAAATTGAAAGAATTTCAAAAATCATCCAGTAATTTTTTGGTTTATGTAATTAAAAGGGATGCCTATATTTTTTTTGGGAATTCTTCCCGTACCTTTGCGGTTCATTAAAAAAATCAGTTTATATCATGAAACTAGCCGTTGTAGGAGCTACCGGATTGGTAGGCTCAGAAATCCTCGAAGTGCTGGATGAGCACAATTTCCCATTTGACGAATTACTCTTAGTGGCCTCTGAGCGATCAGCAGGTAAACAGATGACATACAAGGGTAAGGAATACACCATCTTGGGGCTCAAACAGGCTGTTTCTGAGAAGCCTGATATTGCTATTTTCTCCGCTGGAGGCTCTACTTCGTTGGAGTGGGCACCACAATTTGCTGCTGTCGGAACGATTGTTATCGACAATTCCTCGGCATGGAGAATGGACCCTACCAAAAAATTGGTTGTTCCAGAGATCAACGCAAAAGATCTAAGAATTGACGACCGAATCATCGCCAACCCCAACTGCTCTACCATCCAAATGGTGGTAGCCTTAAATCTCTTGAAAGAGCGCTATGGCCTCAAGAGAATCGTAGTATCTACCTATCAGTCCGTTACAGGCACAGGTAAGGCTGCAGTAGACCAAATGATGGCAGAACGTGCCGGTGAAACAGCTGAAATGGTCTATCCTCACAAAATTGACTTAAATGTATTGCCTCATATTGATGTCTTCCAACCTAATGGATACACGAAAGAGGAAATGAAGATGATCAACGAAACGAAAAAAATATTTGATGATGAAAGTATTCAAGTAACTGCCACTACTGTACGAATCCCTACCATGGGAGGCCATTCGGAGTCAGTGAACGTGGAATTTCATCAAGACTTTGACTTGGAAGAAGTAAAAGAAATCCTTAGAAAAACCCCCGGGGTTATCTTACAAGATGATCCTGCAAATAATATCTATCCAATGCCATTGACGGCACATAAAAAAGATGAAGTATTTGTGGGTCGATTAAGAAGAGATGAATCCCAACCTAACACCCTCAACATGTGGATTGTGGCTGATAACCTGAGGAAAGGTGCCGCCACCAATGCCGTACAGATCGCAAAATACTTGGTAGAACATAGCATGGCTTAATTGGATTTCAGCCAAGAACATATTGATAAAATACAGTTATTTGTGCAGGACCACCTGATGGAGGATCCTGCACAAATACTTTTACGGTATTCGGGAAAAGTAGACTTCAATCTTAAGTTTGCTGTGCAACAGATTCAAGCCCGGCAAAAAGCCAAGTCAAAAATACCTAAATGGTATGCAAACGAGTCCTTACTATTCCCTGTCAGCCTTTCTATGGAGCAGGCCTCTTCAGAAGAAACGGCTAACTATAAAGCATCCTTACTTAGCGGAGAAACATTTGCAGACCTGACAGGAGGATTGGGAATTGACAGCTATTTTATTGGCAGAAATTTCAAAAAAGCCACGTACTGCGAACGAAATGAAGAGTTATTCAAAATTTCCCAACACAACCTTGAAAAGTTATCACCTGCTCATTTTGAATGTATCAACGGTGATAGTATAGCGTGGTTAAAATCTAGACAAGATTCATTGGATTGGATTTTTATTGACCCTGCCAGAAGGGGTAATTCCAATCAAAAATTATACAAGCTATCCGACTGTGAACCAAATGTTGTAGATCATGCCAAACTCCTAGTTGAAAAAGGGGAAAATGTCATGATCAAAGCTTCCCCCATGTTGGATATCAAACAAGCTTTAAAAGAGCTCCCCTATATACAGCAGGTGATCGTTTTGGATGTAAGAAACGAAGTAAAGGAGGTTTTATTGATAGGAGGAAAAAGCTCGAATCAGCAACCCGTTTCTATATCCTGTGTAAGCCTACATCCCTCATTCGAGAACGGCTTTAGACAATTTGACTTTACTTTTGAAGAAGAGGAAGAATCTTTTGCCACTTTAGGCTCAGCTGAAAAGTATCTTATTGAGCCTCAAAGCTCCATTTTAAAAGCTGGTGGCTTTCAATTGTTTGCCCTTCGCCATAATCTCAAAAAACTAGGAAGCAATACCCATCTTTACACAAGTACTAGCATTTCTGATCAAATCCCTGGAAGAGTTTTTGAGATTCTTTGCGAGATACACCATCCAAAAAAGGAATTAAATGCTTTGGTGCCAGATGGAAAAATCAACGTCCTCACCCGCAACTACAGTATGGGAGCTGAGGAACTGAAGAAAAAATTTAGGCTAAAAGATGGTGGTAATCAGTTTTTAATCGGTGCCAAAGAAGGTGCGAATTTCAAACTTTGGATTGGAAAATTAGCCTAATACTGACTGATCTCAGAATAATAAAAAATGACCGCTCTACCTGCTAATATGCTAAAGATATTAGAGGTGAGCAGCCACTTTCACCATTTACTAAACAATAAAAAACCTAACCAAACTTTCTTAAAAACCTAAACCTACTGCCATTCCTGTTACTGCTGAACTTATTTGTCTTACCAAGGTAGCCTGTCCGGTGGAAAGATTTATAGAATAAAGTCCAGTCGTATTTCCAACGGTAAAAATACCATAAGCACTATCTGTTAGTCCGCCTATATCAAACCCATTAGAATCACCGATCATAATCCCAAGCGGACCTCTTGCCACCAAAACACCATCATTTGGTGGATCTTGTACCATCAGCATGTTGCTTTCAGAGTCAATTACATACAACAATGTACTAGTAGTTCCATCAAAATTATTTGTATAAGCTGCTCCTGTTACATTCGGATCATTGGGATTAAGCATACCATCGGTAGCTACAACCGTTCCCAAATCCGGATGCAAACGCAAATTTTGACCTGTATTGGTTACTAATCGGATACGATCAACCAATGGATTAAAGTCAAATCCAACAGCAGCACCATCAATCATCGGTGAGAGAACAGATCCTACTTGAGCGACCTGTCCATTTGCAGTATTGATGGTAATTAATCGATTCTGATTGGTTACACCATACAAGGCACCATTTCTTGGTCTAAAATCAATACCTGTCACGGTCTCTCCAGTATTCAAATTCCCAATTGCAACGGTTGACATGGCTCCAGTAGAAGGATTGATTCTGGCTAAGGAATTATTAGTAAGAGTTGCAAATACCACTGGATCAGTTTTAAATGATAGGCCAATTATCGGAAGGTTAAATGTCCCAACCCATGTTGCATTACCATTCTCAAGATTGATCGTGTACAACTTAGACTCATTGTCGACTAATGTCACAGCTAAGGAAAATTCATTGGAAGGACTGATATCAAAATTCCCTACACCCTGAAAATCGATTCCCAGAGGCCCAATCTCTCTTAAACCACCATCGTTAGGCGGATCTTGTACAAAAAGTCTGTCATTTTGAAAATCAATATCAAAGAGCAACGTAGATGTAGCTCCAGCCACCGAATTCGTGTACCCAATTGCTCCAATTCTTGGATTATTATCTCCAGAAATTTGCCCATCTGTAGCAACTACCGTCCCCAACTCTGGATGCAAACGCAAATTTTGCCCAGATTCGGTCACTAAGCGGATTCTATCTACAGTTGGATTAAAGTCAATAGATGCATTTGCTCCATTCAAGCGTGGCTCAAATGGTCCACTGCCTAATGTGGTAGCTCTTCCATTTAGCTCATTGATATGATAAAGTCTGCTGCTTGCACCCAATGCATACAATTGCCCAGTAGCTGGTCTAAAATCTATACTAATGATCTGCTCTCCGTCAGGAAGATTACTAATCATCATAACATCCGTAGGATTATTAAGAGATCTTGCATTAAACGTAGCAATCCTGTTGTCATTGGTTAGTCCAACAAATGATACATCAGGAGCTTGGCCCATTTCAGATATGTCTAAAATCGGAGCCTGTGACTGTTCATCATTACAGCTAGAAAGGAGGAGTAAGCCAACAAGCACTAACCATGCCTTGTTGACTAAGATGTTGACATGCTTCATGTGATTTAGTTTTCCCTCACATACGAAGCAAGATGCTCAACTGGATTGAGCCACTTTAAAAAACCCTTTTGAGAAAGTGATTGACTTAGGAGCTCGAAAGAGACCAAATAAAAAAAAGAACAAAAATACTTAGTCTTTTACTTCTTCATAATCTATGTAATCTCCACCTTTCAAATCTCTGTTTCTCTTTTCCTGATAAGTTGGTGGGATATGATCTACTTTCACCCCCCCTTGTTCAGGCCTTTTTCTACGCTCCTCCTCTCTTCTCAACTCATCGGCATGCGTAGCAAATTGACGGATTTTTGTTCGGACAAAGAATTTTAACAACTTGGAAAATATCCAAGACAAGGCAACAGCAATAAGAATAAATTTTAAGATAAAACCCATTGGGAGACTATTTGAATTTAGAAGCGAGAGACGAGACTTTGTTAATTCAGTCTTGTCTCTCACTCATTAAATTAATTAGAAGTATTGAGTACCTCTTGATTAACGGCTTAGATATAAATTTCGTTCGGCGTAGATTTTGAGGAAGTAGTCATCCATTAAATCTTCAATGAAGTAGATCGCTTCTCCGGTAGACTTCATTTCAGGACCTAATTCCTTGTTGACATTCGGGAATTTATGGAAGGAGAATACAGGTTCCTTGATAGCATAACCCTTTTTCACTGGATTAAATTCGAAATCTGTGACTTTTTTCTCTCCCAACATCACTTTCGTAGCATAATTCACATAAGGCTCCTGATACGCTTTACAGATAAATGGAACGGTTCTAGAAGCTCTAGGGTTGGCTTCAATTACATAAACCTTGTCATTTTTGATGGCAAACTGAATATTGATCAAGCCAACAGTTCTCAAAGCCAAAGCAATTTTCTTAGTATAGGTCTCAATCTGACGCATCACATAATCACCCAAGTTGTACGGAGGCAATACGGCATAAGAATCACCCGAATGGATACCTGCGGGTTCTATATGCTGCATGATACCAATGATGTAGACATTTTCTCCATCACAAATGGCATCAGCCTCTGCTTCAATCGCTCCTTCCAAGAAATGATCAAGTAGTATTTCATTGTTTGGAATATCACGTAATACATTGACCACATGCTCTTCCAGTTCCTTTTCATTGATTACAATTTTCATCCCCTGACCACCCAGTACGTAAGAAGGCCTAACCAACAATGGAAATCCAATTGTCTTGCAAAGCTCCAATGCCTCGTCGGTATTATGAATAGTACCAAACTCCGGATAAGGAACCTCGTTTTCCTTCAATAAGGTAGAAAAACGACCTCTGTCTTCTGCCAAATCTAGTGCCTCATAGCTGGTCCCGATGATTTTGATGCCATACTTATCCAACTTCTCAGCCAACTTCAAGGCAGTCTGACCACCCAACTGTACAATCACCCCTTCAGGCTTTTCTTGCAGGATGATCTCGTAGATGTGTTCCCAGAAAACTGGCTCAAAATATAATTTATCGGAAATATCAGGATCCGTAGAAACTGTCTCAGGATTACAGTTGATCATGATGGTCTCATAGCCACACTCTTTGGCAGCCAATACCCCATGCACACAGGAATAGTCAAATTCAATCCCTTGCCCTACACGATTTGGCCCTGAACCTAAGACTACTACCTTCTTTTTGTTGGATCTCACAGATTCATTTTCCTCTCCAAAAGTGGAGTAGTAATAAGGAGTCTGCGCTTCAAACTCAGCCGCGCAGGTGTCTACCAGTTTATAGACTCGCTTGATGCCCATTTCATGGTAACGCTTGTTGAACACATCTGACTCCAAACAATCTAGTAAATGCGCAATCTGACGGTCCGCATACCCTCTTTTCTTGGCCTTGTCCATCAACTCAGCTGGAATAGTATCGATCTTGTATTTTTCGATTTCATGCTCTAGCTGGATCAACTCTTCAATTTGCTTCAAAAACCACTTGTCAATCTTGGTAAGGTCTTGAATAGTACGGAAGGAAATACCCAATTTGAACGCATCATATACATGGAATAAACGATTCCAACTTGGATTGGCTAAACTGTATAATAACTCTTCTTGGTTTCTCAACTCCTTACCATCGGCTCCCAAGCCGTTACGCTTGATTTCCAGAGACTGACAGGCTTTTTGTAAGGCTTCTTGGAAGTTACGGCCAATACCCATCACTTCACCTACCGCCTTCATGGATAATCCCAATCTACGATCGGATCCTTTAAATTTATCAAAATTCCAACGCGGGATCTTTACAATCACATAATCAATAGCCGGTTCAAAAAATGCTGAAGTAGTACCTGTAATGGAATTCGTCAATTCATCCAAATTGTAACCAATAGCCAATTTGGCAGCAACTTTAGCAATTGGATAGCCTGTAGCTTTGGATGCCAAGGCAGAAGAACGGGAAACCCGTGGATTGATTTCAATACCGATGATTTCCGAATTATCCGGACTTACGGCAAACTGCACATTACAGCCTCCTGCAAAATTCCCGATACTATTCATCATGGTAATCGCATAATTTCGCATGCGCTGATACACTGTATCTGGAAGCGTCATCGCAGGTGCTACGGTGATGGAGTCTCCTGTATGCACACCCATTGGGTCAAAATTTTCAATCGAACAGATCACAATCATGTTCCCGATATTATCCCGCATCACCTCCAACTCATACTCCTTCCAGCCCAAGATGCTCTGCTCAATCAGTACTTCGTGAACAGGTGAAGCTTGCAAGCCAGCTGATAGCAATCTTTCAAAATCCTCAGCTTTCTCTACAAAAGCTCCACCAGCACCACCCAGGGTATAGGATGCTCTGATGATCAATGGAAAGCCTATTTCCTGTGCAATTTCTTTTCCTTGCAAAAAGGAAGTGGCTGTATCACCTTTACAAACCCCAACACCAATCTTCTCCATCAAGGCTTTGAATTTCTCACGGTTTTCAGCAGTATCAATAGCGTCAATATCTACACCGATCATGCGAACACCAAATTTTTTCCAAACGCCACCTTTTTCGCAGTCGATGGCTAAGTTCAATGCCGTCTGACCACCCATGGTAGGCAATACTGCATCGATATCAGGGTGATCTTGTAGGATTTTAACGATGGATTTCTTTTCTAACGGAAGCAAATACACGTTATCCGCAGTCACCGGATCCGTCATGATAGTCGCTGGATTCGAGTTGATCAAGGTAACTTTAATCCCTTCTTCTCTCAAAGACCTAGAGGCCTGAGAGCCAGAGTAATCAAATTCGCATGCTTGACCAATAACAATGGGACCAGAACCGATGAGTAAGACGTGTTTAATGCTGGAGTCTTTAGGCATTACAAGGAGGTTTAAGTAAGGTTAAATACTGATGGCTAAATTGGCGTAAAATTAGGCAAATAATTTAAAGTAGCCCGATGGAAAAGAAAAAAATGCAATAAACTGATAAAATGGTAAGAATTTAAGCCAAATCTGTTGTTGCGTATTTTTACGTAGAAAAAGCCTAGGGTTTGTTTAAGCTGACTTTTGGAAATTACAAGTGAAAAAATGAATTTTATGGTTCTACACATTCATTTCACTAGCTACGCAGATGAATACATTTAACCAAAAAAAGCTCTCCGATCCCAAAAGGATCATATGTTTATAGCACAAAATCAACCTAGGCCAAGGTACGACCCCGAAAGGGGTCGAATAGGGCTACTATTTAATTGGTATCTATAAACATGTGACCTCTTCGAGGTCGGTCTTCTCAGCACTTATAAAACCTAACAATCTTTGAGAAAATTCTAGAATTATCATTCTTCTTCCTGAATGCCAAAGGAAATAAAATTATTGACTAATATCATCCGAAAACTAGAACAAGTTAAAAACTGTTTCTACCCTTATTTCCACATTATTTCTACCTTATTTCAAAAAGACAAACCTCCTTCTTACACCAAGTCTTGGTTCTTGGTTCTTGTTTCTTGCCTCTAAAACCTCGTCTCCTGCTTGCAGCAGGCAAGTCTCGCATCTCCCCTACCTCCACCGAAAACTCTTCTCATCTATCGCGCGCATCGTGCACAGAACTCCATTGAGATGGTCATATTCATGCTGGATCAGTTCTGCAATCGCACCTTCAACTGTCCAATATTGTTTTTCCCAATTTTCATCCAAGTATTCCAAGGTAATAGACTGATGACGCTCGACTTTTACAAACAAATTTGGGAAGCTCATGCAGTCGTCCCATAGCTCAAACATCTCCGAACTCGCTTGGACAATCTCAGGATTGATGATGATGTATGGCTTATCCAAATTCAGATAAAACAGCCGCTTCATAATCCCCAACTGCGGGGCTGCAATGCCTCTCCCAAAACCATAAACCTTCCGGATATCCTCCATGGCCTCGTGCAGGTCCTGTACCCAAGCCTTCACCAGAGGTAATTCCGATTCCAACACCGGTTCGCACACCTCATACAAGCGCGGGTCCCCTAATTTTAAGATATCATCAACGGTCTTCATGTATTTTTCTTACTTTTTTTCCCATGCTTTCCAACCTTTTGGTAGTTTCAAGACTCTTTAGTCCGATTATGAAACATTTGTACCGCAAAGAAGAAGATTTACTCAGAGATTGCCTCCAACAAAAACAGGATGCGCAGTTTGAGTTATTTGAGCGGTACAAGTTAGCCATGTTTAATCTTGTCTATCGAATCTGCAATGACTATGATCAAGCAAATGATATTTTGCAGGAAGGCTTTATAGATGTATTCAGAAATTTAGGAAAGTTTGAACAGAAATCTACGCTAGGTGCTTGGATAAAATCCATCATGCTGAGAAAAGCCCTGAAGGTAGTTAGCAAAAAAATGGTCTTCGAAGAGATTGTCGAAAATTTAGAAGACCAAACCTATCCCTTAGAACAGTGGATTCAGGCAGAAGTGTTGGATCAGGCAATCCGAAGTTTACCAGTGGCTTCCAGGACTGTGTTTGTCATGTATGAAGTGGAAGGCTACTCTCATCAGGAAATTGCAGATACTCTACATATAAGCTTAGGTACTTCAAAGTCCCAGCTTCATTATGCAAAGAAAATCTTACAAGAACGTCTCTCAAAACATTACCAAGAAAAATGAGCGCTGAGAAACCAACTAACCTAAAAAATATGCTCCCTGAGTTTCAACCCAAAGCTAAGCTTTGGGACGAAATGATGGAAAAGCAATCATTGGATGCTCAGGTGCGCACATTGGTCAATGAACTCCCTGTCCATCAACCTAAAGCAGAGCTTTGGGCAAACATTCAGGCGGGGTTGAACCGAAAAAAGCTTGCCTTGATTTGGTATGGAGGAATAGCTGCCAGTATTATTATGCTCCTAGGGGTATCAGCTCTTTTTCTATTTTCCTCTAGAAATTCAGCACTAGATAAAAATCAGCTATCCATACTTGAAAATATAAGAAAAGAAGACCCTATTTCAACAAGCCCTCCACAATCGACTGAGATGGAAGGGGTTTTGGAAATGGAAGTTGCTATAACGACCCATTTCGACAATACCAATAACCAAGTCGTTCAATTGGAGAAATTAAGTCTGCTTGAAAAAGGGGCTAAAAAAGATCGTCTGAACTTACCTTTTCAAACACCTATAGTGCCTTTTCCAGAAAAAACAATCACCTGGGATAACCAAGATATTCTTCAAGAGCGAAAACTCATAGCTTCTTCCTCCAAAAGAGAGATTATAATCCAATGGGACACTCCCATGAGGCGCGTACGTTTAGATGGATTTATGGTAAGACTTACCGAAGAAGAATGGCAAAACTTACAGGAGTCCAATAAATCCAAAAAAGGATTTCTTAAACTTCCTGAACTAGTTGCCCGAACACCAGAAAAATAGCAGCTGTATTCATACACCTCCTCCCGATATCAGAGGAACTTCCAACAAACGCAATGAAAAAACAACTCTTAACTCTTCTGATCAGCCTGATCGGATACACAGTCTATGCACAAATCCCGGGAAACACACCCAAATACATTGTGTCTTTTAAAAATTGGATAGAGCAAAATCCAGACTACTTTACAGACACCTTAAGTTTTAAATTACCAAACAATGGAATCATCTGGACCTATTACAATGCACAAGATTATTATACAGAAGACATCCTGACCAAACTCCAACCTGTCCTCAAAAAAGCCACCAACTTTCCAGAAAAAGAAGAGCGACATTACTTCCTTCAACCAAACTTTTGGGAATCTCAATTGGATTATGTGGCTGAAGATATCAACAGAAGATACACAAGCCACCGTACCAGTTACACCTTAGGCATTCCCATTGGGCTAGACTATACGGGAGGCAGGTTTACGATTGATGCAGGATTTCGAATGATGGCAGATTTAAAAAGATTCAGCCTCGGAGCATCTCTTACCAACACAGTATTCTTTACTGACCGCAATGAAGGCGGAGTAAACGTTCACCACAATCCGTTCATCAATGCAGAGTTAGAATTCCGTCCTTATAAAAGAGCCATTAGCGGTCTCCAACTAGGCTATCTAACAAGCCCATCAGGCCCTGTATTCCAAGGTCAAACATTCCAGATAAATTATCGATATTTTGTCAAAAGTACTATTCAGCTAAAAATCGGAGCAGTTTTAACAGATGACGCAAAAACATTGATACCTACAATAGGAGTTAGATTCTTTTAAAAATAGTAGACAGGAGAGTGTGCATCTTCAATGATACAAAAAATAGTCATTTTTGCATCTTTGAAGATACACTTTTAATTATGTTTTGTATCTTTGATGATACAATGGAAGGGTTAGTAAATAGATATAGAAATTTACTCTTGTCTGTAAAGACAGATTTTAAAAGAGGCCACTACCAAACCATCAATTGGAATGGACGAGCCATATGCATTTTGGGAGCAAGAGGAACTGGTAAAACAACCTTAATGCTTCAATACCTCAAGGAAAATTTACCCTTGGATAAATCGCTATATCTAAGTTTAGATGATCTTTACTTCAAGGAAAATAACCTTGTTGATCTAGCAGAAAGATTTTACCAATTAGGCGGAAGAAATTTGCTATTGGATGAAGTACATAAATATAATGATTGGCAAAGTGCAGTAAAAAATATTTATGATTTCTATCCAGATCTCAAACTAATCATATCTGGGTCTTCTATTCTCGAACTCCAAAAATCACAAGCAGACTTGAGTAGAAGACTTGTTTACTATAATTTGCCAGAATTATCATTCAGAGAATACTTAAGCCTCAAATTCAGGATTAACCTGGTTCAATATGACTTAAATGAAGTTTTGACTACTCATCAAGCACTTGTCGATCCTATCCTTACATCTATTCCTGATATTATGCTTCATTTTGAGCATTATAAAAAAATTGGTGCTTACCCATTCTTTTTGGAGGATGAAAGAGATTATGTTTCGAAAATCAATCAATTAATCAACGTCATTATTGACTATGACCTACCCGAAGGTAAAGACATATCAAGCAATACACAGTCGAAATTGAAAAAATTACTTTATGTTATTTCAACATCCGTGCCTTTCAGTCCGAATATTAGTAAGCTAGCAGAAAAAACTGAAACAACCCGACCTAGGCTACTTGAAATGCTACATTTGTTGGAAGTTTCAAAACTTATACTAAGCCTAAGTTCTTCCTCTAAAGGTATAAGCTTCATGAATAAACCAGATAAAATTTATTTAGCAAATTCAAACTTGATATATGCACTTGCATTAGAAAATCAAAATCAAGGAAATGTTAGAGAAACATTTTTCATAAACCAACTCAAAAACTCTGGAAATACGGTTACCACTGCGAGAAATGGAGACTTCTTAGTAAACGATACTCATGAATTTGAAATTGGTGGGAAAAACAAAAGTTTCGACCAAATAGCTAACATCCCCAATTCCTTTATTGCAGCAGATGAAATACTTTATGGATTCGGAAACAAAATACCTTTGTATCTATTTGGTTTCCTCTATTAAACCAAAAAAGACCCTAATTCCTTAAGGTCTTTTTTTTAAACGATCCCCAAAGGGGATTCTTTATTACGCTTTATCTTAATTCTTGATTCTTGAGTCTTGGATATTTTTTATCTGTATTTTACATCTCTCGAAAACTATTCTTTCCTTTTAAGAATAATCTTTAATCTCACACTCCCCAATTATTTCGCCGAAGGCATATTTCAATTTATTTCGCGTCAGCATATTTCAGTCGCTACACCTCAAAATCAAACCTTCCCAAACATCTAACTATACCCAAGCCAGCCCGCTTCTCCTACACATAGTTATTCAACATCACCGGCATCACCAACATCAAAATATCCTCATTATCAGACTTATCAGATGGTACGATCAAACCAGCTCTATTTGGAGCAGAGAACTGAAGCGTAACTTCTCTGGAAGAAAGGTTATTCAACATTTCTACTAAGAATTTTGCGTTGAAGCCGATTTCGATATCCTCACCGTCATGCTCACAAGATAGACGCTCGTTTGCTTCATTGGAGAAGTCTAAGTCCTCAGCAGAGATTTGTAATTCAGAACCTGTCAATTTCAAGCGGACTTGATGCGTAGTTTTATTGGCATAGATGGCAATCCTTCTCAAGGAACTCAAGAAATCCATACGATCAATAGTCATATGGTTAGGATTGTCAATCGGAATTACATTTTCATAATCTGGGAAACGCTCATCGATCAAGCGGCAAATCATTTTGATGCTGCCAAACTTGAAGTAGGCATTGGAAGAGTTGAACTCAACGGTTACCGGAACATTTTCAGATGGTAAAGTAGATTTCAATAAGTTCAACGCTTTACGAGGGATAATCAAACTCGCTGCATCAGCAGAGGCAATATCTACTCTTCTGTAGCGCACCAATCGGTGACCATCCGTAGCAACAAACGTCGCATTGGTACTGCTCAAGTTGATGTAAACCCCAGTCATCGCCGGTCTCAATTCATCGTTGCTGGTAGCAAAGATGGTATTGCTGATAGCCGAACTCAATACCTCAGTAGACATATCTACCGCAGTAGCATTAGTGACAGTAGGTATTTTTGGGAAATCAGTTGCATTTTCCCCTGAAAGCTTGTACCGGCCATTGTCAGAACTGATCTCGATACTGTAGGTATCATGATCGATGCTGAAAGTAACTGGCTGCTCTGGTAGATTTTTCAAGGTTTCGATTAAAATCTTTGCAGGAACTGCAATATTGCCATCCTCCTTAGACTCCACATCGATTTCAGTCATCATGGATGTCTGTAAGTCGGATGCAGTAATAGTCAATTTACCTTCTTTGATTTCAAAAAGGAAATTTTCCAAAATGGGTACAACTGGGTTGGTAGTCACTACGCCATTGATAGCAGAAAGCTGCTTTAAAAGGGCAGAGGAGGAAACAATGAATTTCATATCGTTATTGCTAATTTTTTCCTAATGTTTGAATAGAGTAAATTTATAAATAAAATCTAATTTTGAGCCTTCAACTCGACAGATTTCGCAAATTTGTAGAATTCTCTCCAAAATTTAAGGGATTCACCTGTTTTTGTACTTCAATTTCCGCACAAAAAACCAAACACCTCCAAGCAGTCCCAAGAAAATCAAGGGAACGCCCACATTGAACCACTGCCAGAAACTTTTTTCTTGCCTGACCTTAGCTTTATTGAGTGGTCTGATTTTAAACTGCTTACTCCTAGATGCTATCAATCCTTCAGGTTCTGTAAGATAAGCTATCGTATTTTGTAGGAATTGTCGATTAGCAAAGGTTACTGCATTGAATGGGTCAACGCCAAGGGGAAGTGGGGTTCCGGTACCTAATTCGGACTGACTCGTGAAGACAGAACTGCCCCCAACCACTAATACTTTCCCTCCAGCTCCTTGCTCTTGAAACGTAGTTTTATCAGCTCCAGTAGGCAAAAACCGATTTTTAAAAACAGAGGTAAACTCCCCTTCCAACAAATATCCCAATGGCAAAAAAGCCTGATTGAAATCTTCTATATTGGGTTCATTGGCCATATCTTCAAAAGCAATCCGTACAGGTGCTGATAATTTTCTACTAAACTCTGATGTAAATATCAACGGTGTCTTTCGCACCCCATCAGCTTTGACAGTATCCAAGCTACTCGTGAATCGAAACAATACCTGATCAAGACCTTTGGTTATGGGATGCTTGGCCATCAAACTCGCCTTGATGAAAAATGGCCAAGGCAACGGGACCAACTGCTCCTGATTACCAAAATTACCTGCCATCACAGGATAATAGCCAAAATTAATATCCTGTATAAAATCCTTGTTCACCCGTACACCATATCTGAATAACATATTATCCAAACCATGATCAAAAGGCATCCCTACCGTACCATCTCCTCTCGCTTGGATCATATCATAAACTAATGCATCCACTAAGAATAGTACATTACCTCCATTCATGAGGTATTGATCAATCAAATAAATAGCTCGTTCATCATAGCTTTCTCGTGGCCCAGATACAATCAAAACTGCAAAAGGATCCAAATCCTCTACTTTTTTCGCTTGTTCCATAGGGATCTTGAATACCTCATAATCATCCACTAAGGCTTCTACAAAACCAAAACCATCATCTTCACTTAACTCCCCATGTCCCATGAATAAACCAATGGAATATTGCTTTTCACCCACCAACTTTCGAATGGCGTTTATGAGTTCAAACTCTAAATTTTCTATGGATTGATTCAAGATTTCTTCATTGGATGCCATTCGCTCCCCTTTCAAAATCAAGGCACCTGTTTCAAACTCCTCCGTTCTAGCAACAATTCCTGGCCAAATTAAAATGGATTTTTGTCCACCATCTTCTGTGACAAATAAATTGGTAGGATTGATACCGTATTCTGCAAGGATCACAATGTATTCCTCCTGAACATCTTTTGGAAGGGCAAGCGGATCTTGATAGATAAAAGAAATTTTCTTCGATGCATAGGCATCAAACGTACGGAGCATTTCTTCAGTAGAACGTTGCAAACGCCTCATCCCACCAGGCAAATTTCCTGTCAGAAGGATCTCCACCTCCACAGGTTCGTCCAATTGCCTTAAAAATTCAATCGTAGCTGGATTTAAACTGTATCGTTTTTCTTCCGTCAAATCAATTCTAAAAGGGACAATATACGTCAAAATGACGCTAATGGCGATCAATGCTCCCAAACCGATCAAGAAGGATATGAGGTTGTTCTTTTGCATACTACCGCCTTTTGATAAGTAAACCCGTCAATAGCAGCATCAATCCGCTAATGAAAATAAAATACGACAAGTTGCTGCTTGCAATCACTCCTCTACTCATACTCCGGTAATGAAAACTCAAACTCAACTCTTCCAAAAATAAGGCAAAAGGACTATACACATTCAACTCTACTAGAGCCGTCAAACCAAAATAGAGAAAGAAGCACAAAAACACTCCCCATACAAAGGCAACCACTTGATGCACAGTCAAGGCAGAACCAAATAATCCAATCGCTGCAAATACAGCTCCCATAAACAATAGTCCAATAAAAGATCCAAAGAAACCTGCATGATCAATATTGCCTAACGGTTGTCCAAGCTGTACAATACTCCAATAGTAAATCAAGGTTGGCATAACAGCTATCAGCACCAAGCTGATTGTCGCCAAGTACTTCGCCAAAATGATTTTTGAAATAGAAAGTGGGGAAGTCATCAATAATTCCCAAGTGCCTGATTTCCGTTCTTCTGCAATCATCTTCATGGTCATAGCAGGAATCAGAAAGGTGAAAACATAGGGAGCGTATACAAACAGTGCCTCCAAATCAGCAAATCCATATTCTAAAACCGATGTATCAGGAAAAACCCAAACGATCAAACCTAGAGAAACCAAAAACAGACTCAAAATGAGATAACCGCTCAAGTTCCCAAAGAAAGCATTGATTTCTTTTTTATACAGTGCCCACATACTCAGGATTGGGTAATTTGTTGGAAAATGGACTCTAAATTTTTACGCTCCTGTCGCAAACTGACCAAATTAAGATTTTTGTCAGCAACAACTTGAAGAATGGCTTTCCTTGCGTTACCAGCATCCATTACATGGATTTTTAAGAGGTTAGTTCGATCGGAACTGGTCATTAAACCGATTCCTTCAAACCAGTCAAGCGTGAGTTCTTCTTCAGTTTCCAAAACCAAACTTACTTGACCGCTTTCCTTGGTCAAATTGACCAATAGGTCTTCCGCTACAATTTCCCCACGATTGATGATAACAACCTTGTCACAGATAGCCTCCACCTCTTGCATGATATGCGTACTCAAAATCAGCGTCTTATTTTCACTGATGCTTTTGATTAGTTTTCTGATTTCTACCAGTTGATTAGGGTCCAGTCCAGTGGTGGGTTCATCCAAGATGATTACCTCAGGGTCATGAATCAAGGCTTTTGCCAAACCAACCCGCTGTCGGTAACCTTTGGAAAGTTGCTGAATCTGTTTGTGAGCTTCTCTTTCCAGTCCACATAGACCAACTAGTTCTTCTACTCGATTTTTAAGACTTTTTCCGGACATGCCGTACAGGCCTCCCGTAAAAGATAAAAATTCCCGCACATACATATCCACATACAAGGGATTATGCTCCGGTAGATAACCAATCAATTGACTGATTCTATGAGGCTCTTTTGCTACAGAAATTCCATTCACTAACACATCGCCTTCATCTGCCAACAGATACCCTGTAGCAATCTTCATAGTTGTAGACTTGCCTGCACCATTGGGACCAAGGAACCCTACTACCTGCCCTTTTTCTGCTGAAAAAGAGATCTGATTCAAAGCCTTTTGGCTTCCATAAAACTTACTCAGCTGCTGAATGGATAATGACATGAATAGGTATTCGTATGAAAATTCAGTTGTAAAATTACAAAAAAGCCTATAAACCAAAAAAGGCTTCTATGAAGCCCCATTTAAAGAAGTGTCAGTCAAGAACTGCCAAATCTCTTGAATATTAAACCTTACTAGCGCTAAGATAAAGGCTATAAGGAAATTAATCAACATTTTTGGACATTATTTACCAATCAATGGATTTTGCGGGTAACTATCGATCACATTACCCTCCCAATCCAATGAAATCAGCGAGTATTGACTGCCTTCAATAGTCAATAATGTAAATGCATTTACGCTCTGCGCCACTTTCAGATACCAAGTATCATCTACCGAATGAATCGGTCTAGGCTCGGTGCCCCACGAACCATCGCCCACATAGGTAATCCCTGTTTGGTCAATCTTTCCATTACGAATAGGAAACGTCCGCTTGTAGGCATGGTCATGGTTTTCAAAAGCAAGTCTGATAGGGTATTGCTCAAATATGGGTACCCAAGTATCCCTCACCAAGGTTTGTGTAGTTCCATTATAATCTCTAACAGAAGGAAAAGCCGGAACATGATAAATCGGTAATACATGTAAAAAATCTTTACGTTCTTCTAAGGTTTGTTTGAGCCATTCGGTCTGAACTCCCTCCACAGGATTGCTATGCTCGGTATCCAATATGACCAAACTCAAATATTTCCCAAAGTCCAATACATTGTATCCTGGTTGACCTGGGAAAGAAAATAAGGAATAAAAATATGGTGCAATACGGTTTCTAAACGAATTGGTCTGCTCATAGCCCGGATTACGAGAATGATAGCCACCTACAACCTCGTGATTTCCTGCAGCCACAATACACGGTAAAATACGATTTTCTGCCGTTACCAAGGTCTTGGTATAGGCATCAAACCAATCATAGATTCGTTGAAGATTTTCAGCTACGCCGTTTTCATAAGCCATATCTCCACCGATGATCACAAAATCAGGCTCATAGGAAGTAACGATCCCATTCGTTTGCTCAAACCATTCTTTTCTATGCATGGTGTCTCCACCGATAGCTATTTTGATGCTAGAAGTATTTAAGTCACCTGGCATGGTATGGAAGTGATAGACCGATTCCAAACCCGGAAACATCAACTCATACGTTGTCGCCGCTGATAGCCCTCCAATGCCAACCCTATGCACTTTCCGCTCTGAAAAAGGATAAGGCAATACTGTGCTTTCAAAATCTCTCCAAGCCTCGGTCCCTTTTTTTCGGAATTTGAGTGTAGTGCTTGCAGTAGCATCTGAATGCCAATCGATACTGATGCTACTAGTTGGATCATCCGTCCATGTCAAATAAAAGGCATGTGTAGCTTGCTGTGCTTGGGCTATTGCCGACAAAACAAAAACAAGTGCAATTGTTGCAATCCAGAAATGTTTGTAAATGCGCATGTGTAAATAAGGGTTTATGTTCTTAGAAACTCTTTCATGGCCAAATAAATTCCATTAGACCATCCAAATCCATCCTGAACAGGGTATTCTCCTCCACCTGCTTCCAAGGACAAATCTTCCACATTGTATTTTTCCATCATTTTTCCCGTCCGGGCAAACACGTTTTCATTCAATGCAGTCCATCGGGCAGCTATGTCAACAGCCAAATCCTGATACCCGTAATTCGCACAGGCCACCAATCCTATCCATTGCAAAGGCGCCCAACCATTGGGCGCATCCCACTGTTGACCTGAATAACTATTACTCGTGACCAATCCACCGGGTTTCAACAACTGCTTTTCGATATAATTTAAAACTGACTTAGCCTGATTTTCTGATGCAAAACCTGACCAAAGAGGAAATAGCGTAGCTAAGGAAGGTCGCTGCATAGACTTTTGTTGAACAAAATGATAATCCAAATACAACTCACCTTCCGATGACCACAAATACCGCTCGATTCCATTTAATCTTTTCCCCATTAAATCCTGATAATGAATAGCATGAGCCATATCTTCTTTCAATGAATAGACATAGTGCAACACCCGCTCCAATTCAAACAACAACACATTTAAATCTATGGGAATGATATGTGCCGCCTCAATGGTATTCAAATCCTGTTCATCCATCAACCATCGCGAACTAAAATCCCAGCCTGATTCACAAGCTGCCCGGATATGTCGCATACGGCTTTGATCTCCCTTGCTTAGATGCAGTAGCTCCACATCCTCCCGATAAGACTCTGCTCTTGGGGTATCCAAATCATCCCAGTACCGATTCAAAATCGTCGCCTCATCTAAACGGACCACTCTTGCATTTGCTTTCCCCACGATCAAATCTACACTCCCATCCATCCAAAACGCATATTCTCGCTCCAATTGAGGTAAATATTGAATCAAGATACTTTCGTCTTGCGTGACCTCTGCCAACAACTCTACCATCTTGACAAAAAACGGCGGCTGGGAACGGCTGATAAAATAAGAACGATTCCCATTAGGGATATGGCCAACCACATCAATCAAATGAGCAAAATTCTTTACCATCGCCTCAATCAAATCCACGCGCCCAGATCCCTTTAAGCCTAGCATGGTGAAGTAACTGTCCCAGTAATAGATTTCTCCAAATCTTCCTCCAGGAACCACATAGGCATAGGGTAATGGAATCAAAGAAGAACCTTCTTTTTCCTCATCTGCATCTTTGGTCAAAACCTTCCACTGTTGATGCAATCGCTCCTCTAAAGAATTGAACGCTGCCAGTTCTGGAAGTATCCCTGTAGTTGGCAAGGAAAAATGCCGATCTACGAAAATTTTTAGATTGAAATCCTTCAAATCTTTTTGCCGACGGTATTGGATTAGAACTTCCTCCACGGAAATCTTGGGAATCATATCTACAAATGTTTTGGAGTCGGGAAAAACTCCTTGCATTTGAACTGCTTCAAAAAGCTCTCCAAATACGTGCTCTGGACTATGCATGCTGCTGTTTGGTTACTTGCTTATGTAATAGAAATAAAATCAGGCAAAGTGCCACAATGGGAATCAATGAGAAGTAAAACGCATTGGTTCCCCCGTAGCGCTCAAAAATATTCCCTGTAATGATCGACCCTGTCGTACCTCCTAAGGCAGAAAAGACCACAATCAAGCCTGACATTGAGCTTTGCATGTATTTGGGTAAGGCACTCAAGACCACGGAATTGATAGTAGGATAAATTGGCGCCAAAAAGACTCCCAATAAAGGAAAGAGATACACTACAAAAGGAGCATTGAACCAAGTGATTGTTTCGGTTACCTCTGGAAGGTTTTGTGTCAAAGGCAAGGTAAGTAAGACACATATCCCCACCAAAACAGTACTAGTCAAGGTAAAGGTAAGCCAATGTACCCGCTTCAAAATCACTCCCGCTAATAAACGACCAACAGCCAAAGCACCTGCCAAAACTGCCCCTGCCTGTATCCCCATGCTCGCCGGAACTTTCAATACATCCTGATAAAAGGTCGGAGTCCAAGTCATAAAACTCTGCTCTATCAAGACAAACAAGAAAGCCGAGGCTGCAAATACCAGCACCAAGGGCTTCGCTACTAATTTGATCATCTCGACAAAATCATCCCAAGCCTTGCTGTTTTCACGCTTGGATGCAGATTCATTGACATCAGCTAGCAAGAGAAACAAGGCTGCCACTACACTCAAAGCGCCCAAATACCAATAGATACTCAGCCAAGCAGTGGAGCGAGGATCTGCATCATTGACAAATAGGCTGAAGAATACATTCCCTAAAAGTACGCCTATCATGAAAAATCCCTCAATGGTGCTCATCAAACTGCTATGCTCTTTGGTATCATCCGTCACTAGTCCAATCATAGCAAATACAGATACTTTAATCACTGCAAAGGATATACCCACAGTGGCAAACAACATTTTAAAATACCAAAACTCATTGGCCATCACAGGCATGATAAAGCACATACCTGCTACCAAACCCAAGGCAATCAGCATCCCTCTCTTCAAACCAATTTTGGGTAAAAAAGAGGCTACTACAAATGAAAAGATAGCAATTGGCAAATCCTTGAAGCCTTCCAAAATGGAAGCCTCTGCTTTGGTGACATCAAAAGTACGCTGTACTTGAAGGATAACTGCCCCTACTGAATTTAACAACACAGCAAATACCATGTAATTAAAAATCAAGGACAAACGAATCAATAATTTGGCATTCATACAGAATGAAGATTGGTGGTGAATGGAAATCGGGTATTAAGTTGGTAAATTTATTCCCAATTCACAAAAACCATCAATCCATGCTCATTCTCAGCTCGACTTGCAGCGGGTAATCTGAAACCAATATATTAGGCTTCCTTTTCTGTAAAAAATCAGTGTAAACAAAAATACCCTCTTCTTGAGCCTGTGCATCAATCGCCCCCAATACATCTGTAATTGTCGGAAGACCAAGGGAACGAGCTTTTTGGAATAACTCCACTGGTCCGTTCTTGTTGATATAAGCGGCTAGGTAATAGGGTTGCTCCGTTTTGCAGAGATAATAGTCAAAATCATCTTCCTCAGTAATCAATACAGACAACAAAAACCGTTCTTCTAAAGCCAAAGCTTCTGCTGTTCGCTCCTTGCTAAACGTGAGTAAGACTACCCGCTCCAACATATCAAATTTTTTTACGAGGGACATGACCTTGTCCAATGAAGCTTCTTTGACATCCAACATTAAATAAAATCCTTTCTCTTTACTAATTGCCAAAAAATCTTCCAATCGTGGTAAGCGCTCTTTAAGCCCATTCAATTTCACTCCATCCAAAAAAGCGCTAGCTAATTCTTTTACCGCTCCCTTGGACGAGGTGGTTCTGTCCAAAGTTTTATCATGCAGCACGTACAAAACCCCATCTTTACTCTCCACTACATCAATCTCGTGGAACATAAATCCCATTTCACCGGATTTCTCAAGGGAATACACACTATTTTCCACCCAAGAAGGCTCCAAGGCCACCCGATGAGAAAAAAGGACAGTTTGTTCCTCTTCAAGGAGTTTACGCAAGGACTGAGCTTCTGAAGCAAAGGAAAATACACAGAAACAAATGAACGCAAAGATAACTTTCATAGTAAAGGATATACACAAGGATGAATGAAAAGGTTTTAGATTACCATCCATTCCTAACTAGCCTACTTCTTATCCAACAAATACCAATAATTGGGATCCACTACAATAGGTCCATCACTTCTCACCAAAACAGGGTTTGAAGAAAGCACATGACGCTCCAAACCATTGCTGGTTTTGATTTCTACTGGAATAGAAAAATCAATAGTCGGCAGACTCACCGCATAGCCCCGTTTTCCCTTCTTAGAGACTTTCACTTGGGGTAAGCGGACAGATTTCAAGTACAAATCAAAGAATCCCTGCAAATCCTGTTCGGCATACTGCTGCACAAAGCTGGTGAAATCATTGGTATCTACTAAATTTTCATAGGTAAAGCGCTCATCTGAGGCAAAGGCTTTCAACATGGGAAAGAAAATTTCATCACCCAAGAAATACCGCAGCGAATGAATGATAAAAGCACCTTTGGTATAAATTTCTGGATGATAAGCAAAGTCTGAATGGGAATTGCGGGGAGATACAACGGGTCTCAGGTTTCGAATATTAACTCGAACAGAAGCGACCTTTTGATGATAGGCCTCTTCACCTCCATGCTCCAAATAAAACAGCCAATCCGCATAAGCCGTCAAGCCTTCATGAATCCAGAAGTCTGCCCAATCTTTCACAGAAACCTTATTCCCAAACCATTCATGGCCAAGTTCGTGATGCAATAACCAATCCGCCCAAACATCCCCTACCTTCTCGAATTTGAAATTATTCCCATAACCATTGATGGTCTGATGTTCCATTCCCAAATAAGGGGTTTCGACTACCGCTATTTTATCATCCCCAAAAGGATATGGCCCTAAATATTTCTCCAAAGTTTGCGTGGAGGTTTCTAAGACCTGCAACAAGTCATAAGCTTTGGATTTGTTTTGTTGCAAAACATAGACATACATGGGTATTTCCTTTCCATCGATCGACTGATATACTTTGGATGCCTCATAGAACACACCAACTGTAAAATTCACATTGTAATTATTGATGGGGTATTGGGTTGACCAGTGATACCGGTATCGGTCCCCAAGGTCCTCTTGGGCAGCAAGCCTTCCATTGGAAGCAACAAAATAAGGTTTGGGTACTGTGAAGAATAAATCCACGCCATTGATAGGTTCGGAGGAAGGATGGTCCAAGCAAGGCATAAAGATTTTGGCACCTTCATTTTGTGAAGAAAGACCCATCCAATGGTTCCCCAGCTCATCCATTTCCCAAGTAAACCCACCTGTCCAAGGAGGCCGAATGGCAATAGGCGTTTCTCCTTCGTAAAATATTTCCACTTCATTGCAAGTACAGTCGACCGGAAAAATATCCAACACATCCCCCACGTGTTCGAATCTGATTTCCTTTCCATCCATGATGACCTTACTTACCTGATATTCCTCTATCAAGTCCAGTCGTAAAGTATCCAACCGCTCATCCGCATGGAAGGTCACTTTATTGCTTCCTTTGATTTTCTGTGTTTCAGGGAAAATCTCCAAATTCAATTGATAGTGCACTACTTGAAACTGCTCTTGAAGGGGATGTATTGGTCCTCCCCAAGTCCAATTCTTTTGGATTTGGGCAAAAGATTGGTGCGCAAAAAATAGAAAAGAAAGGAAGACAAATAGCTGCTTTTTCATAGTCTGGGTAAAACTGGAAGATTATCTAGAAAAGTGATCATTCAATCACTTATTCACCACTTCAATTTCGGGGTTAATTTTCAATAAATCAGCGATCAACTCATCATTATTTTCGGGGGCAATGTAGATTTCATCAAATCGATTGAAATAAATGACAATTCCTTTGGTCGCTAAAGCAGGCTTTATACCCGTAAAATTCGTGACATCTTTACTTGCTTTTGTAATTTCTTGAATATCAATTTGCCCTTTTAAAAATGCGGAGCGATAATAAAAAACACCTTCTACTATTCGATAAGAAGTATCAATATAGAGCCAAAGGACAATAGCAAAAGGTAACGCCAATATGAAAAACCCAAGAAGCATACGTAAAAGATTTTCAGCATTATAAAAGCCTCCAATAAATGGTAAAAATGCTGTAAGGATTACTAATCCTGTAATAAGTTTTCCTTTGCGGGCTTTGTATATTTTCATAGGATAGTCTGATAAATTCAAATTAAACAGGAAATTTCCCTTAAAAACACGTATATTTACCTAACCATTAACACGTGTATTTATGAGTACTAAATTAACACTTACAATTGATAAATCAGTTATTGAATCTGCCAAATCGTATGCAAAAGATCAAGGGAAAAGTCTTTCTCAAGTGATAGAAAATTATTTAAAATCGCTGACTGATGAAAGCCAACCAAAGGAAATTTCAGCAAACGTGAAAAAATTGATTGGCTCAATCAAATTACCAGAAGATTTTGATTATAAAAAAGAATTAGAAGAAGCAGTTGCAAAAAAATATCTTAATCAATGAAAGCTGTTTTAATTGACTCTGACGTAATTCTAGACGCTTTATCCAATAGACAACCTTTTGCTAAAGACTCCATCCAAATCCTCACGCTGTGTGAAACAAAACAAATTCACGGCTACATCACTCCAGTCATTCTAAGTAATCTTTACTACTTGTTGAGGAAAATTGGCGTGTCAAATAGCCTGATTCTTGAAAATTTCAGAAATCTTTTAACCAATATTTTATTTGATGTGGTACCTATGGATAAAAAGTCTATTATGACTGCTATAGATTCCGAGTTCAATGATTTGGAAGATGCTCTACAAAATTTTTCAGCAGAAAATCATGCTGACATTTCGGTGATAATCACTAGGAATACAAGAGATTTTAAAAGAAGTAATCTCTCTATTATGACTCCCAAAGAGTTTTTAGGAACAGTGAGGGCGAAACAGTAAAAAATTAAGGCTAGCCGAATATTCAGCTAGCCTTCTTATTTTTAGGGAAGAGTAATTCCTTACCAGCTATTCTTACTTCTCAATCACAGAGTCTGTAGCATATTCTTCTACAGGGATACAGCTGCACACCAAGTTTCTGTCACCAAAGGCAGAATCAATTCTTCTGACAGTAGGCCAGAATTTATTGGTTCTCACATATGGCAATGGAAATACTGCCTTTTCTCTGCTGTAAGGGAAATCCCAAGCATCTGCCAAGGCAAGATTAGCGGTATGCGGCGCATTTTTCAAGACATTGTTTTGCTTATCAGCAACACCATCTTGGATTTCCTGAATCTCTTGACGGATGGCTATCATTGCATCACAGAATCTATCCAATTCAGGTTTGGTTTCAGATTCGGTAGGCTCAATCATCAAGGTTCCAGCTACAGGAAAGGACACTGTCGGTGCATGGAAACCATAATCCATCAATCGCTTGGCAATATCTTCTACTTCAACCCCAAAATCTTTGAAAGCTCTGCAATCCAAAATCATTTCATGTGCCGCTCTTCCATTGGCTCCTGTATACAAGATTGGATAATGTGCTTCCAATCTAGACTTCATGTAGTTGGCATTCAATATAGCTATCTTGGTAGCATTGGTCAAACCTTCTCCGCCCATCATTGCGATATAGGCATAGGATATAGGAAGAATGCTTGCACTACCAAATGGTGCTGCAGAGATGGATGTGATCGCTTCAGTACCACCTGTTTTTATCACAGGGTTTCCTGGAAGGAATGGTGCTAAGTGCTTAGCCACACAGATTGGACCCATGCCAGGACCACCACCACCGTGAGGAATACAGAAGGTTTTATGGAGGTTCAAGTGACATACATCCGCACCAATCATACCCGGGCTGGTCAAACCAACCTGCGCATTCATATTGGCACCGTCCATGTATACTTGACCACCGTTATCGTGGATAATTTGGCAAATCTCTTGAATAGCTTCTTCAAATACACCATGGGTAGATGGATAGGTAACCATCAAGGAAGCCAATTCATTTTTATGTAATTCCGCTTTTTCTTTCAAATCAGCGACATCGATATTTCCTTTTTCATCACACTTCACCAATACCACTTTCATCCCTGCCATGACAGCAGAAGCTGGGTTGGTACCGTGAGCTGAGGTAGGAATCAAAGCGATATTTCTATGATGATCACCTCTACTCATGTGATACGCACGGATGACCATCAAACCCGCATATTCGCCTTGAGCACCAGAGTTTGGTTGTAAGGATGTATCGGCAAAGCCAGTAATCTCAGTCAACCAGTTTCTTAGATTTTGGAATAACTCATAATAACCCGCTGCTTGGTCTTGTGGAGCAAATGGGTGTAACTGACCGAATTCTGGCCAAGTTACCGGAATCATTTCAGAAGTAGCATTCAATTTCATCGTACAAGAACCCAATGAAATCATGGAATGCACCAAGGAAAGGTCTTTTGCTTCCAAGCGTTTGATGTATCTCAACATCTCGTGCTCGGAGTGATTGTGATTGAATACAGGATGTGTCAAGTATTCTGACGTACGCGCAACAGAAGCTGGCAATTCCAAGGTCAAGCCAGCTACCAGTGCATCAAAGTCAATACTTGCTTTTTTGTCAGTAGACTTAGCGAATACCTCTACTACGGCTTTAACATCTTCTAATGTCTTGGCCTCATCAAAAGACAAGAAAATAGCCCCACTTTCGTACCTAAAGTTCATTTCTGCAGATACTGCAAAAGCTTTGATTTTTGATTGTTGTACATCATCCGTCTTCAGACCAATGGTGTCGAAAAATGTCTCAGAAGTCGGTTCAAAGCCCATTTGCTTCAACGCTTGTAAGGTCAATTTAGCCAATCCATGCGCTTTCAAAGCAATTTCTTTCAACCCTTTAGGACCGTGGTACACTGCATACATTCCAGCCATGACAGCTAACAATACTTGCGCAGTACAAATATTAGAAGTGGCTTTTTCTCTTTTGATATGTTGCTCTCTGGTCTGTAAAGCCATTCTGTAAGCTTTGTTGCCATCTCTGTCTACAGATACCCCAATAATCCTACCGGGTACTTGTCTTTTAAAAGCCTCTTTGGTGGCAAAAAAAGCTGCATGAGGTCCGCCATAGCCCATTGGAACACCAAATCTTTGGCTCGTACCCACGACTACATCTGCACCCATTTCACCTGGAGATTTCAATAAGGTTAAGGCTAATAAATCCGACGCAAATGCAGTGAATACATGATTGTCCTTAGCTGATGCTACAAGGTTTGTATAATCAATCACTTCACCATCCATATTTGGATACTGCAACAATACTCCGTAGATATCCGGATCCGTCAGGTCTAGCTCGGACAAAGGGGCTATATGTAAGTCAATACCGATCGGTTGAGCTCTAGTCAGCAATAAATCTTTGGTTTGAGGAAAAATTTTCTCGTCTACAAAAAATTTATTCGCATTCTTCTTTTCCCTTGGCTTGGACGCATGCAACATAGTCATAGCTTCTGCAGCTGCTGTAGCTTCATCCAGCAAAGATGCATTCGCCATTTCCATTCCAGTCAACTCCATCACAACAGTTTGGAAATTAATCAAGGCTTCCAAACGGCCCTGTGCAATTTCAGCTTGGTAAGGTGTGTAGGCAGTATACCATCCTGGATTCTCCAAGATATTTCGTAGAATCACCCCTGGTACAATGGTATCGTAATACCCCAATCCAAGGAATGATTTGAAAATCTTGTTTTTAGAGGCCATTTTTTTGAAATCCTTTAAAAATTCCGCCTCCGATTGAGCTGATGGAAGATCCATAGGCTTCTTCAACTGAATGGACTTTGGAATCGTTTGGTCGATCAACTCCTCAAGAGAAGATGCCCCGATTGCACCTAGCATAGCATTGATCTCTTCCGGTGAAGGAGCATTGTGCCTATTTTCAAAGGTGGTACTTGGATGGAGATTAATTTTCATAATCGATTGAAATGTGAGTATTTATTTGGGTTTTATCCGCTTTAAATTTTCGTAGTGCAAAGGTATAAATTATTGATATCAAATGGATTTTTGAAGCTCAAGAATTCCTCATCATAACAAGCTTCTTGATAAACGGTTTTAATGTGATGGGAATATTTTTTAAGTTTAGCCACTAAAAAATTGAAAACTAAATAAAACTATGAAAAAACGTTTTTGGTTGGTGGGTGCGATGGCATACATGCTATCATTCTCCATCAGCGCCCAAGATGCAACCGCATTGAAATATGGCGCTACAATTACTGCAGCAGACCTTGAAAAACACCTGAGATTTATTGCTTCTGATGAGCTTGCTGGAAGAGATACAGGCACTGAAGGTCAAAAGATGGCCGCTAGCTACATCAAAGATCATTTTGAAAAGTGGGGACTTGCTGGTCCAGTTGATGGTGGATATTACCAAGTTTTCAATTTGGTATCCAATAGTTATCCAGGTGTAAGCCTTCAAGTAGGGAAAAATAAAATGCAGCAGAACAAGGATTTTATCTTTGTCGGCGATGCTGATATGAAGAAAAGCCAAAAAGCTGCAATTGTATTTGTAGGCGATGGTTCTAAAGAAAGTCTAGCAAAAGTAGATGTAAAAGGAAAGCTAGCGGCAGTTTGGGCAATTGGTGCCCGTACCCAAAACATCGTCAAAGATGCAATGGAAGCTGGCGCCATAGGAGTGATTGTCACGACAATGGAAGACCAAACTGCCTTTGATCGACTAGCAGCTCGCTACGCTGCCATGACAGGTGGCCGCTTAGGTTTTGAGCGTCCCACTGTACAAGAACCAGCCTTCATGGTAAGCGGAACACAGATGGCAGCTATTTTTGGTGCTACTGTAGACCAAGTAAAAGCTGCACTAGGAAACCCAGCTTCTGTTGCACCAGCTCAGGCTACTTTCCAAGTCAAAAAACAAACTACAACAGTACCAACTGAGAATGTATTAGGCTACCTGGAAGGTACAGATAAGAAAGAGGAAGTATTGGTACTTTCTGCTCACTATGACCACGTTTCTCCAGGAGCTGACGGTAGAATAATTCCTGGCGCTGATGACAATGGATCAGGAACAGTTGCTGTAATGGAAATTGCAGAAGCATTTGCGCTAGCAGCAAAAGATGGGATCAAACCTAGAAGAAGTGTTTTGTTCATTGCTCTAACTGCTGAAGAAAAAGGGTTGCTTGGTTCTCAATATTACGTGGAAAACCCTATATTCCCATTGGAAAATACGGTCAATAACTTAAATATTGACATGTTGGGGAGAATTGACAATGTTTATAAAGATGCGGAAGATACCAATTATTTATATGCTATTGGTTCTGAGATGTTGTCTTCACACTTAAAGAAAATTTTAGATTACAATAACATCACTTATACCGGTCTTAACTTGGATTATCGCTACGATGACCCTGCGGATCCTAACAGGTTCTATTTCAGATCTGACCATTATAATTTCGCAAAGTATAACATTCCTTCTATCTTTTTCTTCTCAGGATTACACAATGACTACCACACACCTGAGGATACCATCGATAAAATTGAATTCCCTTTGATGACCACAAGAGCTCAGTTAATTTTCCACTTGGCTTGGGACTTGGCTAACAGGGAAAAACGAAATCCTGTAGATGGCTCCAATAATAGAGGAGATCGTTAAAAATTAAAAGAGGGCTACTGAATTCAGTAGCCCTCTTTTTTTAAATGAAAATCTATGAGAATATTATTCTACCTTTTAGCTTTTAAACATTCACATGTCTTTCTGCATGATAGGAAGAACGCACCAAAGGGCCAGATTCAACATATTTCAACCCTCTAGTTAATCCTTCTTCTCTGTAATGCGCAAACATGTCTGGATGAATAAATTCCGCAACCTCTATGTGCATCTTGGTAGGCTGTAAGTATTGGCCTAGTGTAAGAATATCACACCCGTGAGCTGCTAGATCATCCATTGCTTTATACACCTCTTCTTTGGTTTCACCTAGACCAAGCATAATTCCAGTCTTGGTACGCTTACCATATTCTTTGGTCAACTTGATTTGTTCCAAGGATCGCTCGTATTTGGCCTGAGGACGTACTCTTCTGTACAGTCGCTCCACCGTTTCCATATTGTGAGAAACTACTTCTTGTCCACCACTGATCATGCGATACAAGGCATCCCAATTTGATTTCACATCTGGAATAAGCGTTTCTATGGTTGTTTCCGGAGACAGTTCTTTGGTCATCACCACTGTCTGATACCAAATCTCTGCTCCCCTATCCTTTCTTTCATCCCTATTAACGGAAGTAATTACAGCATGCTTTACTCCCATTAGCTTGATAGCTTCCGCCACCCTGCGAGGTTCATCAGTATCATACTCTGGGGGTCTACCAGTAGCTACTGCACAAAACGAACAGGAACGGGTACACACATTGCCCAAAATCATGAAAGTTGCAGTACCTGCCCCCCAACATTCACCCATATTGGGACAATTACCACTTTCACAAATTGTATGTAATTTATGTTCATCTACTAATTTTCTGACCTTAGCATATTCCTTCCCCACTGGAAGTTTGACTCGCAACCAATCCGGTTTTTTTCGTTTGGTACTTTCTTCAGAAATTACTGGTAACTCTATCATTGCTTCTGAATTTAATTGATTAACAAATGTAAGGGCTAGTGATGGATTAACCCAATAGATTCCTTATTTCCTAAACCCGTAAAAAAACGTAAAATAAACCGATTGGAATAGTTGTCTGTTTTCAACAGTGGGCATCAAAGGAATCTCTCTGGTAAAACCCTCTAATTGATACCCAAGTTCCAGCCCCGTCACATTTGTACGAAATACACCAAATTCAAAAAAAACGGCCGCTTTGGCATTCCCTCCGATAGCAAACTCAGACTGACCAATACCTTCAAAAATTCTTCCTGGCCCCAGAATGTTGAATCTACTTTGATGCACTTCCGGATTATATTGTTCGCGGACCGTTTCCAAGCGATTAACTGCATACTCCACTATATAGGGCGCAATGATTCCCACAGAAGGCCCCACGGCACCCAAGAGTGAGACTTGTACTCCCTGCTGCGGCGCTTTTTTAAATAAGACCAATTCTCTACCATAATAAGGTCTTACTGAATACAGATAGTTTGATTTACCAAAAATAAAAGAATTACCTAAAATAGTATTGTAGCGGACTTCTTTAGGGTTTTTGACATTAGCTAAATCCAATCCAAAAAATTGAAATTGAGTATCATCTAGCCGTTGAGCAACCTTTACAGAAAAACCCCCAATCAATCCTCCATTGGTATTTTTATTGATCCCAAACAGTACCTCGCGGTCATATTCATAATTTCCCGCATCTTCCCGTTGAGCGTATACGCCTAGAGACAATCCTAGAAACAGTATTGAAAATATATAAATTCGATGTTTCATCATTTCACAGATGCAATATTAACGTTAACTTGCCCACTAAGTTATCTAACCAAAAATAAAAGTAAGAGTTTATGCCTACTATTAAAAGTGTGTATCAAGGAAATCTCCGAACAAACATGAAACATCTGCAATCCGGACTCGAAGTAATCACGGATGCACCTGTTGATAATAATGGTAAGGGTGAAGCATTTTCGCCAACAGACCTTGTCGCAGCTGCCCTAGGAAGCTGCATGGTCACTATTATGGGAATCGTTGCAGAAAGAGATGGAGTCTCTTTGGAAGGACTGAGTTGGGAAGTCACTAAAATCATGAACCCTCAACCTCGAAAAATAAGTGAAATCGTAATCGACTTTCACTGGGAAAATCCTGTACAAGATGCCGCTATGCTACAAAAACTGAAGAATGCAGCCAAAACCTGTCCTGTCGCTCTAAGTTTAGATCCAGAGCTCAAGCAAACGATCAATTTTAATTTTTAATTATTTTTCAGAAAGCATGTAGCAAATCGACATGCTCTTACGTCTTCAATAAAAGGAAGTAATTTAAGCGTCTTTGGAAGAATTTATAATCCAAAAAGCAAAGAAAGGTGACCCTAAAGCTGTAGAAATGCTCTATAAACATTTCTACGGCTTCGCTATGGGTGTTGCTTTACGGTATAGCTACAACAAAGAAGAAGCTTGCGAGATTGTCAATGACAGTTTCATGAAAGTATTTGATAAACTCACAACTTATGAAACGCAAAATTCTTTCAAAGGCTGGTTTCGGAGGATCATTGTGAATACCTCAATCGATTATTACAGAAAAAATAATAAATACAAAGCCGTTTTGGATATAGAGCATGCACATTTAAGCGAACAAGACGCCTCGATCATTGATGAATTATCCAAAGAAGATATCCTAAACTTATTACAAAACTTGCCCAATATGCTGCGAATAGTCTTCAATCTCTATGAAATTGAAGGGTATTCGCACAACGAAATAGCAGAAAAATTGACTATTCCTTCTAGTACTTCCCGAACGTACTTAGCAAGAGCGAAAGAAAAATTACGAGAAAAAATCATACTCCTAAACAAACAAAGTGATGAAGGAGCCATTCGATAAAAAACTGTCCCAACGAATAAAATCAGTATTCGAAAATCACCAGGAATCTCCGAGTGAGAAAGAATGGGAGAAATTTGCAGCGGCCTATTTCAATAAACCGGCTAAGAAACCTGTGCCTATTTGGATATGGTGGTTCTCTGGAATCGCAGCATCACTGGTCTTCGGAATTTGGTTGCTAAATCCAACATCCATTGACCATTCAGAAGAACAACTTTTATCCTTTGCGGATAGCTTAGCTAAAGAAAGTAAAACATTTACCTTTGAAGAATTAGGGTCTATCGAAAAACTGGAAGAAGCTAGCTCCGCAGTAGAAAAAATTACCCAATTGAATACAGGTAACAGTTCAGTTAAAAATAAGACACCTGAAACAGCACAAAAAGAGGCCATGTTGATGGAAGTAAAGGGAAGTAATCAAGTAGGACAAAACAATCCCCAGGATATTTCAATCATTGCTGAAAATGGATCTCAATCACAAGCCAACATCCTAACAAAAGACACCAATCCCTTACTTGAAGAGAAGGCATTTGCGTACATCCAAAACCTACTTTCAGAGGAAAGTAACGTCATTCCGTCATCAAAGAAAGATCCTTTTAGAATAGGCTTTCTATTGGCTCCTCAAACAGTAAGTAACACCAATCAAACAATCGGCTTATCTGCTGGTATTATGTCGGAGTTTTCTGTATCCAAAAAATTGAAAATTGATATGGGTATCGCATATGCACAGCAAAATATAAATCCCAATACAAATGGAGGTATACTAAATGCATCTGTAAATGATGCTTTGGAAGCAAATTTTGGGTCTCGAAGTCAGTACAATACAGCCGGTCTACTTTCTACAGGGAATCTTTTAAGTTTCAATGAAGAATTGCGATTTGGACAGTTAGAAATTCCCATCAATTTAAAATACAAACTATTGGAGCGTAACAAAGCGGATATTTATTTTGTCTCTGGTATATCCAATATGTTCTATTTGAATCAAGAACGCATTAGCACGTTAAAATTTGCAAATCTAAGCACAGCAGCATCGATGGGTGATGGACTTCAAAGCTTCTCTCAAAGGACTGTTCCCGATGCAACTAATCGGGATGTTATGATAGGTCAATTAGTGAATGTTGCAGTAGGATTTGAACAGAATCTTTCTAATGGAACATTTTTGTATATAGAACCATTCTATAAAATATCTGTAGGCAATCAGACATTTGCTGAGCAACAATTTTCAATAGGCGGCATCAATCTTAGAATGAATTTCCAGTTAAAAAAGTAAACAAATATGAAGAAAGTATGGACTAGTTTGGTGGCAATCATCGTATTGTCATGGATGGGTGGGTGTATCAGCTCCGAAAATGAACTTGAATTGGCTATCCAAAGAGATGTTCAATTAATCAAAGATTTCCTACAGCGAAACAATATTGATGCTGTAGAAAATCAACTTGGCTATTTTTATCGAAAAGTAGTCACTAATGAAAGTGGAAGACAAATTGTGAACAACGACATTGTTGGTGTTTACTATGAAATCCGTACAATCGATGGTCAGTTAATTGAATCTTATTTGAATGAAAGTAAGCCTGCTCGCCTTTACCTGCACGGGGATTCTGGATTGGTACCTCGGGGAATCAACTTTTCAAGTGGAATTGCAAGAGAAGGCGAAACATTAGAATTATTTATCCCATCACATTTGGCCTATGGAGGATATAGCTTTCAACAGCTGATTCAGCCTAACTCCAACCTCGTAGTAAGAATTATATTCTCGAGAGTTTACTCTTTAACAGAGGTAAATGGTATGGAAGCCGAACTCATGGAAGCATTCATTGAAGAAAAAGAGTTGGAAGGTTTTGAACAGACATCTCAAGGAATGTGGGCACGCACAGTAGTCGAAGGAAACGCTGCTGGAAGCGCATCAGAAATAGGCAATCTAGTAAGATTCACGTATACTATCCAACAAATGGATACTGATAAACCTTTTGAGGTAGCACCTAGCAGCACCAACTCTTTCCAAATTAGAGTTGGGAACCAAGAGAACCAAGCATTTTTAAACTTAGGGCTGACAGGTGTGCGAGTAGGTCAAGAAATCGATGTTATTGTGCCATCCAGGTTAGGCTTTGGGGCCACTACTCAGGTATTCCCTTTCACTATAAGGCAAGATTTATTTGCTAGGGGTTTGATCCCTGAATTGGCTCGGCCATATGAACCACTGCTTTTCAAAGCAAGAATTATTTCAATCAATTAACAAAAAAGCCCCCATTAAATGAACCAAATGGGGGCTTTTTTATTTTTTGCTATTACCAATCTTATTGGTCAATTTTACTGTCCTATAAACCCAAAAAATATGAGCTTTTTATTTGATAGCTTCAAAGGCTGGAAAAATTACTGTCTAGACAAAAACATGTCTTTGTTTGAGTCAGTCATTGAATATGAAATGACTCAAAAAAACAAAATGGAAAATGACATATGGATAGGCTTAGGCAAAGCCTACGCTGTCATGAAGGAGGCTGTTGAAACAGGCTTAAATGAAGAAATGAGTTCCCGCTCGGGAATGATCAATAATGGGGCAAAAAAAGTTTACCGCCATCCCGTCACTGTTTTGTCACCCGAATTTCAAAAATTAATATCCCGAGCACTTGCCGCCAAAGAAGTAAATTCTTGTATGGGCAGAGTGGTGGCTGCACCAACCGCTGGAGCATCTGGCATTCTCCCTGGGACTCTTTATACCCTGCAAGAAATTCATCAACTGGATGATCGAAAAATCTTAGAAGGATTATTAATTGGGGCAGGAATAGCGTTGATTATTGAAGAAAAAGCGAGTCTAGCAGGTGCTGTAGGTGGATGTCAAGCAGAAACGGGTTCTGCTGCAGCCATGGCATCGGGAGCGATTGTTTACTGCTTAGGAGGAACTATTGACCAGATTTTTAATGCAGTTGCCATTACCATTCAATGCATGCTGGGATTAGTGTGCGATCCTGTAGCGGGCCTGGTTGAGATTCCATGTGTAGTAAGGAATGCCAGTGCCGCAGCGATTGCAAACAGTTCAGCACAGATTGCATTAGCAGATGTCAGTCCTGTTATCCCAGTGGATGAATGCATTGAAGCTATGGGCGAAATTGGGGCTAGTATGGAAACCCGCTACAAAGAAACCGCCTTGGGTGGATTGGCAGCAACATTGACTGGACAAGAAATTTCCAAAAGGGTATTGATACAGGACATAGAGGTTCTACCAGACGAGGAACTACCGCAGTAGATCCCCAAGAAAAGGAATTTCTAAGATATATTGAATTGAAAAAGAAAAGATTACACCCCATACCATGGCACTAACAAACATGTAAAGGAAAATCTTTTCTTTTTTCACGTTAAAAGCATTTAGAATAATCGTACCTCCCACTGGAGTTAACAATAAAGGGGTCAAGGCTGCTACGCCAAGAAGTCCATATTTCCTCCAAACAGTGACAATTTTCCTCGTCCTTGGAGTGAATACTTTTTTCTTTTTAGTCAAACCCAGTTGCCAATTTGTACGAAACCAGTCACCTAGTAAGGTAATTGAAAAAACAGTGGTCATCATACCAGATACAGTGATAACGAGCATTTCGATACTACTCAATCCAGCGGCGAGACCAAGAACAGGACCTGCAATAAATTTAAATAATGTAGCGATGTAAATGAATACTACTTTTAGAAAATACTCTATCATACGAGCAAGTACAAATATGTTGCATAAATACCAAGCAAAACAACTCCTTCCCATCGTTTGATAACCATGCTACTTCTGATAATGGGAAACAAAAGGAGAGTAATTCCAAGCATCCACATATAATCATTGAATAAAAATGCATCAGAGACCGGTATCGGCTGAACAATACTGGTAATCCCTAAAATTGCTAAAATATTCATAATATTACTTCCCAAAACATTCCCTATAGCTATATCGGTTTTTTTATTCAGTCCAGCTATTACGGAAGTTACCAATTCGGGTAAACTTGTACCAATGGCAATAATCGTAACTCCAATCACACGCTCACTAACACCATACACTTGAGCTATTTTTACTGCATTGTCAACAAATAAATCCGATCCAACATAGAGTCCACCAATCCCTGCAAGAAGAAAAAATAAAGCTTTCCACATATTCGTTGGTGCAATAAATTCGTCCTCATCTGGCACAACTCCACTCAACTTTTTAAAGAAATACCAATTAAGAAGCAGTAAACAAACCACAAAAAATATTCCCTCCAACCGAGAAATGATTCCATTCCAACTCAATAGAATCAAAAGAACGGTGGTAACAACCGTTGCTAGATAATCCAGCTTTAATACGGATCGCATAATGGCTATCGGATATAAAATTGCACTGACTCCCAATACTAAGGCAATATTTGCAATATTAGAACCAACAACATTACCAATCGCAATGTCGCTAGTACCTTTGAGAGCGGCATTGATACTTACTAGTAACTCCGGAGCCGATGTTCCAAAAGCAACTACAGTAAGACCTATGAGACCAGGGCTTAGTCCAAACTTAGATGCGATACCAGAAGCACCATCCACCAACAACTTTCCCCCATAAAGAAGGATTGCTAAACCTAGAATCAATAAACCGTAAACCACAGATTGAATTTATAATTTTTCTCCAAAAGCCAAGTCTCCCGCATCACCAAGACCAGGTACAATGTAAGAATGCTCATTTAAATGACTGTCCAGTGCACAAGTCCACAGATTAACGGAATAATTTTGAAGTTGTTGCTTCAAAAGTGCTACCCCCTCGGGTGCTGCAATAACCGAAGCAATATGCACTGTTTTAGGAAGGCCATTTTTCAACAAATTTTCGAATGTTTTGACAAATGATTTACCTGTAGCAAGCATAGGATCCACTATGATTACGGTTTTACCTTCTAAGCTTGGGCATGCCTGATACAAGTAATCGACATCAACTCCATCATTCATTTCTTTGGATTCTATTCTATAAGCACCAACAAAACCACTCTCAGCATGGTCAAAAGCCTCTAAAAATCCATCATAAAAAGGAGCTGCAGCTCTTAAAACTGAAATGATGACTACATTTTCAGGCACCTGAATTTTAGTGGTGTCTAAAGGCGTTTGAATTAACTCTTCGTGGAAAGTTAAACTTTTAGAAATCTCATAAGCCATCAAAAACCCCAGACGTTTTAAATTATGGCGAAAGCGCATACGGTCTTTCTGACTATCAATATCTCGGAGTTCTGCCAAAAACTTATTGACAAGACTAGGTGTAGTATTTAATATAAACATAGCGTTAGGGCATAAAAAAACCCGAAACTAATTTCGGGTTTTTTTTATTAATTGTTATGATTTGATTACTTCACTTCGAAGCTTGTTCTTCTTGCAAGTTGTCTTGCATCTGCAGAACGCTTGTCTACGCTTGTATCTTCACCGTAACCTTTGTAAGAAAGTCTTCCAGCATCAACACCAGCAGCTACTAACAAGTCATATACTGATTTAGCTCTTCTTTCAGATAACTTCATGTTGTAATCCTCTGGACCTAATTCGTCAGCAAAACCTTTGATTTCAACATTTACACCTGGATTTCTCTTTAAGAAGTTAGCTACATAGTTAACAGAAGAAGAAGAATATCCTAGTGGTTTAGAACTATCAAATGCAAAGTATACGTTCACATATCCTTCATTGATTGCCTTCTTGAAGTAATCCACTTCTTTTACTTCTTCAACAGGACATCCGTTGTTAGATGCTGGACCTGGAGCAAATGGACACTTGTCTAAGTGATCAGGAATACCATCACCATCAGAATCTAAAGTTCTACCAAAAGAATCAACTCTAGCTCCAGCTGGAGTGTTAGGCTCCTTGTCTAGGTAATCAGGAATACCGTCACCATCAGAATCTTTCAACATATCTTTAATCTCACCGATTTGCTGAGCAAGTTCTTCCTTAGTAGCATACTTATCGGCTGCAATGTACCAGTCAGCATGAGTATCTTTGCTTCCTAAGTAGAATGTAAGTCCTAATGTACCTGTCCACCAAGTAGCTGCTGGACCGAAAAATCCATTATTGTTACCACCTGTCATTGTAGTAGGCAAAATAGCAGAAGCTCCATCGAAAGTAACTGTTTGTCTACCATTTGAAATGGTAGTAATGTCACCAGTTAAAGCAATTCTTTCGGATAATTTTACTTGACCAGTAAAACCAAGCTTGATGTTGTAAACTCTATCAGTGAAATCGTTGAATTGATTTTCCTGAGGTCTTACGTTTCCGAAACCACCACCAAGGTGACCAAGTAAACTTACTCTTCTTGAAAAGCTTTCCCAACCCATGATTCTACCTAGGTTAGCTACACCGGAAAGGTTAGCTCTAAAATAGTTAGTTGAGAAAGAAGGGCTGTTGCCACTTGCTTCAGAGAAAGAACCGAACCCGTAGTCCACTTTGGCTCCGAATTTTTCATTGAACATGTATCTGACACCTAAGTCAGCATGTCCAATATTTAGAGTTGGAGATAAAAAACCAGCGGTCAAAGGAGCCATTGGCTTGTTAAAACCTCCACTTACTTCAATCGACCACTTATTAAAGTCGTCTTGTGCCTGAGCACCGATTGCAAGTGTACTTGCGATTAATGTAGATAGTATTATTTTTTTCATAACAAAAAATTTTTTCAAATTTTGAGTGTTTAATTGATTTGATTACAGATTTACAAGCTTTAAACTAGATACAAATGTATAGGAATAATTTAATAATTTAAACTTTATCAGAAAACTTTTCGATTTTCGAATATAATTTGAATTTCACAAACTTTAACATAAACTATGCCAAATACCACCTTATTACACGAATTAGCTAAAATAAAATCAACATCAGGAGATGAGAGCTCTTTTACTAAATACGTCATTGATTTCATCAATAAACGAAAAGAAACATTTAAAGTTTTACCAGAAGTATATGCTGATGAAAAATTTTACGGAAACATATTGCTGAAGTTTGGAAAACCGCGCACAGCAGTATTTGCACATCTCGATACAATTGGATTTATGGTCCGATATGCAAACCAATTAGTGCCAATAGGAGGACCAGAGGCTGAGACTGGATATATTTTAGAGGGAGAAGATGATTTGGGCCCGATCAGGTGCACATTAATTGAAAATGAGGGGGCATTGTTATATGACTTCCCTAGAGCAATTCAAACAGGCACAAGGCTTTCATTCGGTGGGGAATGGAAAATAGATGCTGATTTTATTACAGGCCCTTATCTAGATAATAAGTTAGGTGTTTACAATGCTTTACAATTATGCGAGGTAATTGAAGATGGGTGGATAGTGTTTTCAACTTATGAGGAACATGGTGGCGGGAGTATTCCGGCTCTGCTTCATTTCATTCAAAAGACTTCGCCTATCAAACATGCGTTGATTTCAGATATTACCTGGGTCACCGATGGTGTCCATCATCACGAGGGCGTCGTCGTATCCATCAGAGACAAACATATCCCACGAAAAAAATTTATTGACCGGATTATGGAGTTAGCCATTGAGAGTGGTGTCCCTTTTCAACTGGAAGTTGAGGCGTCTGGTAGCTCTGATGGACGGGAGATTCAAATGTCTCCATATTTTATTGATTGGTGTTTTATAGGCGCTCCAGAAGATCATGTTCATAGCCCCCACGAAAAAGTTTCAATCAAAGATTTGGATGCAATGGTCGACTTGTATAAATATCTCGTCAAATATCTATAAGTTATTAGCAGATAAAAATTACGCAGGGCTCCATTTTTTTTTATATTTGTCAAGCCCTTCGGTTAGGGCTTTTTTATTTTAGTTATATGGTCACTATTAAAGACAAACAATTCTCACCATTTATCGATGCAGAAACCATTCAGCAAAGATTGGAAATACTTGGTGAGGAGATTACAAAAGACTTCCAAGAAAAAACACCTATTTTAATAGGCATTTTAAATGGGTCTTTTATGTTTATATCAGACCTAGTCAAGCATATAAGTTGTCCCATTGAAGTTTCGTTCATCAGAATTTCTTCTTACGAAGGAACCGAATCTACTGGTGAGGTCACTTCTATTATGGGATTAAATACCGATTTGAAAGATAGACACGTAATCATTGTAGAGGACATTGTAGATACTGGTTTGAGTATGTACAGAATCTTGGAAGAGCTCAAGATCATGCAGCCTAGCTCGCTTTCTATTTCTACACTTCTGCTCAAGCCAGATGCATTGAAGCACCCAATTGAGTGCAGATACATTGGTTTTGAGATCCCTAATAAGTTTGTGGTAGGGTATGGTTTAGACTATGATGGACTAGGCAGAAATCTTCCTGAAATATATCAGTTAAAGTAATTAGCAGCAGAAAAACAAATACGTAATGATCAATCTAGTATTATTTGGCCCTCCTGGGGCAGGAAAAGGCACTCAAAGCGAGAAGATAATTGAAAAATTCCATCTGACTCATTTATCTACAGGTGATTTGTTTAGAAAACACTTGGGAGAGGGGACTGAACTAGGCAAATTAGCCAGAACTTACATGGATAAGGGGCATTTGGTCCCAGACGAAGTTGTTATCGGTATGGTAGAAGATAAACTTGTGACGACTACTGAAACCAATGGATTTATTTTTGATGGATTCCCCAGAACTGTTGCACAGGCTGAGGCCTTGGATCAATTGATGGTTAAAATAGGTGCTCAAATATCTGGGATGGTTGCATTGGAGGTAGACGAGGAAGTTCTCAAAAATAGAATCCGCGAGCGTGGGAAAACTTCCGGTAGAGTGGACGATCAAGATGAGCAAAAGATCCAAACACGTATCAATGTTTATTTGGACGAAACACTTCCTGTAGCTGCATACTATGATAAACAAGGTAAATTAACAAAGGTGAACGGTGTGGGAAGTATTGATGACATCTTTCAAAATATCAGTAAAGTCCTTGAAAGTTATTAATCCTTAAATAATTTATATCTTTGTGTCGAATTTGGCTAAGCGTTGAAGCTTAGCCTTTTTTATTTAACTCAACAGTTGTGGCAGATTCAAACTTTATAGATTACGTAAAATTTTGTTCAAGATCAGGAGCGGGAGGCTCCGGCTCTGTGCATTTTAGACGGGAAAAGCATGTTCCTAAGGGAGGACCTGATGGAGGTGATGGTGGAAGAGGCGGACATATTATCTTGAGAGGGAATGCCCAGCATTGGACATTACTTCACCTCAAATACAAGAAGCATGTCATTGCAGAGGAAGGCAAGAATGGAGAGGGAGGCAGAAGAAAAGGACGTGATGGAAAAGACATTATCTTAGATGTTCCCTTGGGAACAGTTGCTAAAGATGCGGAAACATTTGAAGTTAGATTTGAAATAACAGAGGATGGCCAAGAAGTAATCCTTACCCCCGGAGGAAGAGGGGGACTAGGAAACGACCATTTCAAAACTGCCACCAATCAAGCTCCTCACTACGCACAGCCAGGTGAAGAAGGAATCGAAGAGTGGATTATCCTTGAATTAAAACTTTTGGCAGACGTGGGATTGGTTGGGTTTCCTAATGCTGGAAAATCAACACTATTAGCTTCTATGTCTGCTGCCAAACCTGAAATTGGAGATTATCCATTTACCACTTTGGTTCCCAATCTTGGGGTCATTTCTTACAGAGACGACAAATCCTTCGTCATGGCAGATATCCCGGGAATCATTGAAGGAGCAGCCGAAGGTAGGGGCCTTGGTTTAAGATTTTTAAGGCATATTGAAAGAAATTCAATCCTTTTATTTATGATTCCTGCCGATGCAGAAAGCATTCAAGATCAGTATGGAATTTTATTAAGCGAACTGGAACAATATAATCCAGAATTGCTCGATAAAAAACGTATCCTCGCTATAACAAAAGCTGACATGCTTGATGATGAATTGATGGATGAGATGAGACGAGATGTCCCCAAAGATATACCATCTATATTTATATCATCTGTCAGTCAATTTAATTTGGATAAACTAAAGGATATTCTGTGGCAGGCGATTACCACCGATTAAATGCCACTTTGTCAGTTAAGTCCAGATGGCAAGTGAATTGATATTAATTAATTGCATAAAAAAATAATCCGATGGAAAAAGAAATCATGAATGAAGACGGCGTAAATTCAGCTACCAAAGAAATGAACGAGCAAGAACAACTAACAACTGAAAGCGTTTCTTCTAGTGATTCTTCCACTTCAACAGAAGAAAGCACAACCATTTCAGAAGTAGAGAAGCTCCGGTTGGAGGTGTCTGAAGCAAAAGAAAAATATTTGAGACTGTACTCTGAATTTGACAATTTCAGAAGAAGAACAGCTAAAGAGAAGTTAGAGTTAACGAAGACAGCTTCAGAAGATGTTTTGAGAGAAATCATCCCCATAGTGGATGACTTTGAACGTGCCTTCAAGGCAAGCGAAAAAGAGGAGCATGCAGGCAATGTCAGGGAAGGCAATCAATTAGTTTTTCACAAACTTGTAAAAACATTAGAGTCAAAAGGCTTAACAGCAATGACTGATCTTGTTGGAAAACCATTTGATGCAGAGACACAAGAGGCAATTACCCAAATCCTCGCTCCTTCAGAGGATTTGAAAGGGAAGGTTATAGATGTGGTAGAAAAAGGTTATACCCTTGGAGACAAGGTAGTAAGGTATGCCAAAGTTGTAATTGGAGCTTAAGAAATCATGGCAAAAAGAGATTATTACGAAGTATTGGGGGTAAGCAAAGGTGCAAGCCCGGAAGAAATAAAAAAAGCTTATCGAAAGCTTGCTATCCAATTTCACCCAGATAAAAATCCAGATAATCCAGAAGCGGAGGATAAGTTTAAAGAAGCTGCCGAAGCCTATGAGGTCTTGAGTAACCCAGATAAAAAAGCCCGATATGACCAATTTGGTCACCAAGGATTGGGTGGCAATGGTGGATATGGTGGAGGAGGGATGAATATGGAAGACATATTCTCTCAATTTGGAGATATCTTCGGCGGCGGTGGATTTGATTCATTTTTTGGAGGTGGCAGATCTGGCAGACGTACAAAAAAAGGGACCAATCTTCGAGTTAAGCTCAAGCTGAATCTTAAGGAAATTGCCAATGGCGTAGAGAAAAAAATAAAGGTCAAAAGGCAGGTACTTGCAGAAGGCGTAACCTTTAAAACCTGTCAAACCTGTCAAGGATCAGGACAGATCAAAAAAGTGGTAAATACCATGCTAGGACAAATGGTATCAGCTTCTACTTGCCATTTATGTGGTGGAAATGGTCAGATCGTTGATAAAAAACCAGCCGAAGCAGATTCCAGAGGATTGATCCTCAAGGAAGAGGTTATTGCCATCAATATTCCAGCAGGTGTTGCGGATGGCATGCAGTTAAGTATGTCTGGTAAAGGAAATGAAACCGCAGGTGGAATTCCTGGAGATTTATTGATCGTAATCGAAGAACTAGAAGATGAAATCCTCCAAAGAGATGGCAACAATGTGGTGTATGATTTATACGTTAGTTTCGTAGATGCCGCGCTCGGTGAGCAAATTGAAGTTCCTACAATTGATGGGAAAGTAAAAATAAAAATCGAACCCGGTACTCAAAGCGGAAAAATTTTACGCCTAAAAGGAAAGGGTATCAAAGATTTGCAAGGGTATTCTAAGGGAGATCAATTAATCCATGTTAACGTATGGACTCCTAAACAACTGAGCAAGGAAGAAAGAAGTATTTTAGAGCAATTAAAAACCTCTGAAAACTTCAAACCTGATCCAGGAAAATCAGAAAAAAGTTTCTTTGATAAAATGAAAGAGTTTTTCTAAAATATAAGCCGGATTTATTTCCGGCTTTTTTATTAGATTTCGAGAACCTTTCCACCCAATTGCCGTTTTTAGAAGTTATGTTGAATAAGATTTGCCTGATATTTGGTTTGTTAATCGGCGTACTTTCAGATTTGCAGGCTCAGATTACTAAGGATTTTAAAATACTGGAAAATCAGGGATTTAATCTGGTAGTCTTGGACTTCAACGTTTATAAAGGTGTTTCGAATATAAAAAGAGAGGTCGGTGCAGACCCACTTCATATACATTCACATCTTTCGAAAGTCAATATACTTCCGTCTTTTTCTTATCAGATCAAAGATGAGACGATGTATGCCAATTTAGTCCATAGAAATGTGGAGTCTGAAAGTTTGGGGAAATCTCTCTCATACAAACTATTTCCAAGCAGCAATGATGATTTTGGGCATTCATGGTTTGTTGACCTCAATTCTAATTTTTTATATAACCTAAATCTAAATTTTGGTGTAGGCGTCGCTAATATTGACTTATCACAAATCCCTGTAGCCAATTGCATGATTCGGTCTGCCAGTGCAGATATTAACTTTGACTATGGCCGAAAAACTCCCAATACAGTAAGGATGGACACGTTATCCGTTCTGATAAACATGGGAAATCTTCATGCAAAAAAACTGAATTTATTCAACGCTAAAAAGATGAATTTTGAGGTCAATTATGGCACCATGGATTTGAACTTTTCAGGAGGAATGACTGAAAAAACTCACTTACATGCAGTTGTGGGTGCAGGCAAAATAAACATTACTCTTCCAGATGAAAGCCAGCCTTTCATCATTAAAATAAAGTCAACTGCCATGTGCAGGACATATATCCCCAAACACTTGAAGGATATTGGAAATAAAACCTACATCAGTAAATCTTTTCGGGAGGACGCACCCAACTTGATGGAATTAACTTTAGACGTTTCTGTTGGTTCTGTTACCTTAAAATAGTAATTTTTAGCCATCATCTAAAAACCCTCTAAGGAATTGAATATTCTCGAAATCAAAGAACTGCATAAATCCTATGCAACTACCACCGCACTCGATTCTATAAGCATAGATGTCCCACACCAAGGGATATTTGGACTATTGGGACCCAATGGTGCTGGCAAATCCACGCTGATTCGCATTATCAACCAAATCATAGAACAAGACTCTGGAGAAATCTTTTTTAATGGAGAAAAATTAAATCCTCATCATATCAGCAACATTGGCTATTTGCCAGAGGAAAGAGGCTTGTACAAGAAAATGAAAGTTTGGGATCAACTGATTTTCTTTGCAAGGCTCAAAGGTATGAGTCTTACTGAAGCAAAAAACAGGGTGAAAAGCTGGTTACAAAAATTTGAGATCGAACATTGGCGTAACAAAAGCATCGATGAGCTCTCTAAAGGAATGGCTCAGAAAATACAGTTTATTGCCACAGTAATCCATGAACCACAATTACTGATTCTCGACGAGCCTTTCTCAGGATTTGATCCTGTCAATGCAGAGCTCATCAAAAATGAAATCCTCGAATTGAGAGCAAAAGGAGTAACCATCATCTTATCCACACATAGAATGGAATCGGTAGAATTATTATGTGATACTATTGCACTCCTTCACCGATCCCGTGTGATTCTTCAAGGATCTCTTGAAAGTGTGAAGGATACTTTTGCTGGTGATAAGTACCATGTCAAATTACGGACTCATTCAGAACAAATTCCAGATACATTAATTAAAAGTAGCAATGGCAATATCCATTTATTAGAAGTTGCGCTCGATGGTAAAAAAAGTAATGAATTGCTCCATACACTCATGGAGTATGGGGAGATTTTAGAATTTTCAAAACAAATCCCCAGTATGGAACAGATATTCATCCAACAAGTAAACAATCTCAAACATGGATAAGATTTGGCTAATCATACAGCGGGAATACCTTTCGAGAGTACAGAAAAAATCTTTTCTCCTAGCTACTTTACTTACGCCGTTGATCTTCCCTGCTATCATTGGGCTTTTTCTTTGGATAGCACTTGGAGATATGGACAAACCTTCCCTACGAATTATTGAAGTAGTAGATGAAAATAACCTGTTTTTCATCGAAAGCTCTGATCAATATGCATTTTCATTTTCCAAAAGCTCTTTGGATGATGCCAAACTGATGGTTCAAAATGGCGAACGCTACGGTTTACTTCACATTCCCCCGATTGACTTATCTAAGCCCACAGGATTTGTTTTTTATTCCATGCAAAGTCCAAGCGTTGGAATCATTTCATTTGTAGAAGCAAGTCTGAAAAGAAGAATTGAAGAGCAGCGCTTATACGAAGCAGGGATTGACCCAAAGGTATTAGAGACTTACCGTACCAAGGTCTCCATACAAAACATCACCTTAGACAGTAAAGGCGAAGAAAAAATTAGCAGTGCAACAGTCAATTACGTCATCGGATTTATTGCGGGGATATTAATCTACCTGTTTATTTTTCTCTATGGAAATCAGATTATGCAAGGCGTGATTGAAGAGAAATCAAGTAGAATTGTTGAAATCTTAATTTCATCTTTAAAGCCTTTCCAGTTGATGATGGGAAAGATTGTCGGTATTGGCGCTGTTGGCTTGACTCAATTTGCCATATGGGTGATTTTAATCTCTGGACTTACCTCCATTGTAACAGGGATTTTTGGCCAAAAAATGCCGCAACAACAATTGATGGAGATTCAGATAGAAGGTAGCGGACAGGCATTGGAAAGCTCCAACGAATTTTTAGAGGTTATACAGATAATCCAAGGCATTGACTTTGTTTCCATCATCTTGCTGTTTACCTTTTATTTTATTGCAGGCTATTTATTGTACGGAGCCTTTTTTGCAGCTATCGGAGCTGCTGTAGACAGTCCATCGGAAGCTCAACAATTTGTATTCCCTATTACTATTCCTTTGATTATTTCATACATGGGGTTATTCGTATTTGTCCTCAATGACCCTGATAGCCAAGTTTCGTTTTGGCTATCGATTATCCCACTGACATCACCGATCGCCATGATGGGGAGGGTTTCATTTGGCGTGCCTTGGTGGGAACTATTGACATCTATGAGTCTACTGATTATGGGATTTATCAGTACCGCTTGGCTAGCTGGGAAAATATACAGGATAGGGATCCTGACACACGGCACCAAAGTGAATTACCGGACACTCTGGAAATGGCTAAGTTCTGCGCAATAATAAGGGGGCTCCCCCCTTATCAATCATTCTTCTTCCTCCGAGTAATTGTAACTATCAATTTGCTCTTTAACCCAATCCTTATAACGGGTCAAATGATACTCATCCCATAAACCCTTGTATTTACCAGAATTATTAATCAAAAATCGGAATCCTGTGCTAGCTTTGGGCTTGGAAAGGGCATTGACTAATTCGTCCTGAAATATCTTTTCTTTGACCATTCTATCAGCAAAACTTTCCATCACTAGGTGCTCTTGGTTGGGCTCCATTTTAGTAAATTCTGCATAATTATCCGGATTATCTTCTATCTCATCTAAGACATCTTCCTCTTCAGGGGTCAAATCATAATTGAAATAATCTTCATCATCAGGCATGGAATGAATTTTTTTGTTATCAATTTGATAAAAACAAATCATACCCTTTTGCAGCAACGCTGCCATTTTTTCCACTTCTTTTTCTGAAAGAGTTAACATGGTTTTTGTAATGATAAAATTTTAGGAAAATTAAATAAGTCCATCTAAATATCAAACATTTGCCCCCTACTTCCTTGATATTCTTTTGAAAAGACCATTTCCCTGAACACATCCATATTCAATTCATGTCCACCATCAAATGATTTGTAGTTTACATCAAGACCTAAAGTGGAAATCAATTCTTCCTGCTTTTGTTTCGATTCTTCGGTAATAAATTCATCTTGAGTGCCTTCAACACTGTAAAGCTGCATATTTTTTAGCTTGTTACTAGCAGCATGGACGTCCAAGTCGTGCGCAAATCCACCTGCCCATAACACTAATGTACGAACAGGAATATCCAACTGTGAAACCCATCGCGTGGCGGTAGCTGCACCTTGAGAAAATCCAAGAACATGAACAATGGGAGCCCTGTCCCATTTTAATAAAAGCGTATGCAACAAGGCATTCAAATAACGATGATTATTTGCAATAGCTGTTTCTCGCTCATGCTTGGTCATCCAGTTTGCACCTACTCTCCCCGTAAAACCTTGCAGGTATGTGTAATTCGTAGCTTCAGGGGCCAAAAAAAGAATGTCCTCTGAAAATACTGGTTCGAATTTCTTTAAAAAGAAATTTGCCAATTGTCCATAACCATGCAATACAACCCAAATTTCTTTTTCTTTCCTATTTACTAAATGAGATGTGTAATAGTGAGCTTGATGCTCATATCTGATACTCGCTTTCATCAATCATTCAAATTATTAAACCTAAATGGGAGAAAATTTTCTACTCCCTCGGCTTTTAATACGGTATTTTCTGGTGTAAGGATTAAAATTTCAATAGGCTTATTAAATTTGAGTTCATATTCATTGATCGCTTGCCTACACATCCCGCATGGCGTAACATTGGCAAGCCTATCTAACCCAATTTTCTTTGCTACAATTGCTATTTTTACGGGGCGATTGGTAGGAAAATTGGCCATCGCATAACCCAATGCTATCCGCTCCGCACATGTCCCTACAGGAAAGGAAACATTTTCTTGATTATTGGCGGCAAAAATTTCCCCATTATCCAACATTACAGAGGCGCCTACATAAAACTCTGAGTATGGAGCATAAGCTTTACTCATGAGCTCTTGAGCTTTTTCTAATAGCTTCATTTCATCTAATGACAATTCTGTCAATTGATACTCAACCAAGCTGACAGTCATTTCAATTTTCTTTCGCATGCTTCGCATTTAAATGGGATTGAATTAACGAAAAAAACTTAGAAAATGTTAATTTCTTGATTTATCAATCACAGTATTTTTCTCATTCGGTCTTTTTTAACATTTTGCGGGATACTTAAACCCATCGTGGCCTATGAATACCATCCTCATTTTTGGCGCAGGAAAATCTGCTACCTATTTGATCGATTATTTGCTAAAAACAGCCGCTCAAAAAAATAGGGAAATTGTAATAGCTGACTTGTCACAGTCCTTGGCTGAGGAAAAAATCAAAGGCAACCCCTGCGGGAAAGCAGTAGCTATTGATTTAAAAAATCAAGAACAAAGAAGAAACTTGATAGCAAATGCCAGCATCGTGATTTCCATGTTACCAGCACACTTGCATCCCATCATTGCCAAAGACTGTCTTGCATTAGAGAAACACTTTTTTACTGCTTCCTATGAGTCAGAGGAATTGAATGCTTTTAGAGACGAAATAGAAAAAAAAGAACTCCTTTTTCTCAATGAATGTGGTCTTGACCCCGGAATTGATCACATGTCGGCGATGAAAATCATTGATGCAGCACATGCAAAGGGATATACGATCCAAAGCTTCAAATCCTTTACTGGAGGATTGATGGCTCCAGGGTCAGACAATAATCCATGGAAGTACAAATTCACATGGAATCCAAGAAATGTAGTGCTTGCTGGACAAGGAACCGCTAAATACTTAGACCATAAAGAATACAAGTACATCCCCTACCATAAATTGTTTGAACGCTTTGAGAAAATTGACTTGGGAGATTATGGAATCTTTGAAGGGTATGCAAACAGAGATTCACTTGGATACAGGGAAGTTTATAAACTTCAAAAAATCTCTACACTACTACGGGGGACTTTAAGGAAAGAAGGATTCTGCAACGCTTGGAATGTCTTTATTCAACTGGGGATGACAGACGATTCTTACCTAGTGGATTTTGATACTCCGCAAGGGACCAAACGAGCCTTCTTAAATTCTTTTCTTCCATTTGATAAATATCAATCTATTGAGCAAAAACTCACAAATTTTCTTCCTTGGATAGACGAGGGGATTATGGAAAAAATAGCGTACCTAGGCCTATTTTCAAACGAGCCACTCCCACTCAAACATGGCAGTCCAGCTGCGATTCTTCAAGCCATCCTAGAACCCAAATGGCAACTTCAGGACAGCGACAAGGACTTGATAGTGATGCAGCACATTTTTGAAATCAAAAGCCCTCGAGGAATACAAACACTCAAATCCAGCCTTGTAGAAGAAGGACTCAACCAAACCTACACAGCCATGGCAAAAACCGTTGGACTCCCCCTGGCCATTGCTGCAGATTTGTTCCTGGATGGAAAAGTTCTATCCCGTGGACTCCTTCGACCCACTGTCCAAGAACTGTATGAGCCAATCCTTCATCAATTAGAACAACATGGTATCATATTTCATGAAGACACCCTCGATTAATTACGGGGAGGATTCCAGTTTGAGGGAGGATCTACGGTAGCCCCTTGTACAGTTCTGCAATCATCTGGAATAATCCGGGGTGTCTGCAAGAATTGAAGGTTTTGATTTTCAATGTAAATCTGTTTGGTATCCACTGATGCCGCAATAAAATATCCCAACACCGTTTCATCTGGATTACTCAAACTGATCATATTTCCGCGGATATTGGCTGGAGGCTGATCAAAAACACTCCCTGTAAGACTCACCTGTTGCTCAACCAATCTTAAAAAACGATGAGCTTCCGAAGTAATTCCCAATTGCTGAATCTCTGCCCGATAGGTTCGCTTAAAGCGAAGCCCATTATCCTCAATAAAAGCTACTGGAAGACGATTACTTAACCCATTAAAATCTTCATCGGAAGCTAAAGAAAACCCATTGATTCGTGTAGGATCCACTAAAAAGCATGTAGCACAGCAATCTTTAGGATTTGGCCCTCTTGGATTGGTCGGATGATTCGGGGGAAAAGTGTGCAATTCAGGATTAGCCACCACTACAAACGTCCCTGGAACCGTACGCCAATAATAAAAATTAGTTTGATCTACAGGATCCCTGAAGGAAGCCACGATTTGGACTCCAGACCTATCAAAAACACGGCTATCAGTTGCTACCTGTACGGATCGATAACTAAGTGAATCAATGACAGGTACAGGGTTCACCAATTCCGGTAAAGAAGTATATTCCTTCCCATCTTGTAAAGTAATTTGCAACACATAAGACTTTCCTACTTCCGCCCTAAACCCCCGAGGTGTCTCATAAGCTCCAGGCTCAATTTCCGTAAGGAAAGTAACCTCACCTTGACTATCTCTTACAGCCACTGTAGCCTGACTGACCGGTCGAATCAACCCTTCAAAAACGCTTCCATAGGTATCGGAACGGGTCAGCGTAATTCGATGTGGACCGAAATCCGTGGTTATATATCCATCTACCGTCAACAAACGCTCTCCATCTGGCAATGAAATACGATAAGGATCAATGCAAGATGCAATGGATAAAAAAGAGAGCACTATTATTAATCGTTGAAACATCATCATTAAAATTTAAGCGAGTAACTTAACGTAGGAAGAGGTACACCTAAAATCGCCAACCTGTAAGCCTGAGGGGGTGAACCAGCCTGATCTGCAAAGAATATGGAGAAAGGATTTTTCCTTCCGTAGGCATTCATCACAGCAAATGTCCAATCTCCCTCATAAAACTTTCCTTTCCCTTTCAACTGAAAATTCAAAGATAAGTCTAAGCGGTGAAAATCTGGAATTCGCTGCAGATTCCGATTTCGGAAGAAAGCTAAGGAGTTACCTGCAAAGTCAAACTTAGCCTCTGGGAACGTTACCGGACGACCTGTACTATAAAAGAAAGTCCCCGATAAAGAAACATTGGAAGCAAGCTTATAATTTCCTATTAATGTCAAATCATGTGGTTTGTCAAAGTTTGCAGGAAACCAATTTCCATCATTTATAATTTCTTCCTCAAAAGGAGTCAACACTCTTCTGAGCGCCCTCGAATAGGTATAACTTACCCAACCTGTCAATCTCCCCAAATTTTTCTTAACATACATCTCAACTCCATAGGCTTGACCTATACCAGGGATAATTTCCGTTTCCAAATTATTTTGCAGCAACAATCTTGCACCATCCTTGTAGTCCACTACATTTTGAATGTCTTTGTAGTACACTTCAAAAGAGGTTTCAAAAATATTCCCTTTGAAATTTTTGTAAAGCCCCAATGAATACTGATCGACAATCTGTGGTCGGATAAATTCATCACTCAATTTCCAAACATCGGTTGGTGCAATAGTAGCAGTATTGGATATCAAATGGATAAATTGATACATTTTATTATATCCACCTTTAATAGAAGTCTTGGGATTGATGGAGTATCGAAAAGATGCTCGCGGCCCCAGTCCGTCATAGGATTGAATCACTTCTCCATCTGCATAAGTACGTTCACCAATGACATTAGCCGAATTGATAGGAAGATTTGGACTATAGGCACGAACGGTGCGAGGACCAAAATATTGATAGGTATCATACCTCAAGCCATAAGAGAAACCCAACTTTTCACCAACTTCAAACTCATGTTGAAAATAAACACCGGATTCCCTAGCAAATTCAGGTTGAACCAATTGAGGTAAGACACTGACTTCGCCATTTTCATTCATCCCAGGAATGAGTTCCCCTGGATTGATGGTAATCGTCTTGGTATCTGCACCAAAAGAAAACTTGTTCCGATCACTCAGATTGTATGTCAAGTTAAGTCGCATCCCCACATCTTGTATACCTGATTTCAAATCGAAATTATTGACTCCCGAACGGTTAAATATGCTGAAATCATACAGCGTGTAAAAGCCAATGGCATCTACTAAAAACTTATCCGAAAACTGCCCAGTATAGCGCAGAGAATGACTCAAATTAGTCCATGAAATGGTGGTATCAGAAGCCAACGCAAAATCATCGTAACTGCGATAGAAACTATACGTTAGGTTATGATTTTCGTTAATCTCCCCATACAGTATACCATTCACATCGTTGAAATTCGCCTGACTGGTACGTAAATCAGGGTTATTCAGAGAGTTTAACAACCAATTGATGTATGAACCTCTGAAACCGACCTTGGCAGAAACCTTGTCTTTGATTACAGGGCCATTGACCGACAATTTGCCAGATATAGAACCCGCCATCAAGTCTCCTCCCCAAGTATCCAAACTCCCGGATTTGGGTGTGATATCCAAGATCGATGAACCTCTTCCCCCAAACTTAGTGGGAATTATAGCTTTGTAAAGGGTAAAATCGTTTACTACGTCAGGATTGAAGGCCGTAAATAGACCAAATAAATGAGAAGGATTATAAATCGGTGCACCGGCAAACATGATTAGGTTTTGATCAGCACCTCCTCCACGAACATTCAATCCAGAAGATGCTTCCCCCACTTGTGAAACACCTGGCAAGGTAGCAATGGACCTTATGATATCCACCTCACCCAAGAATGGAGGGAGTTCTTTCAGAGTATTCATGTTGATACTGATCGCACCCATTTCGGTACTCCGTAGATTTTTTTCAGGATCTCTCCCAAAAATCACCACGTCATCCAGCGTGAAATCTTCCTGAATCATAGTCATGCTGATTCTCCCTTCGCCTACTGCTACGATGGGGTAAATTACTGTTTCGTAACCCACATATCGAAACTCCAAGGTGTACTCTGCCCTGTCTAAAACCAAATAAAAATTTCCATTGGTATTGGTTACCTCTGTTTTATTGAGTTCTCGGATCGTCACGGTGGCACCTACCAAGGGCTCCCCAGAAATTTGATCAATCAAGCGCCCACTGATCCGAATATTCTTTAACTCTCCCACATCTCTTCCCACTACTGTCGCTTTTTGCTGAGCATACAATCCTTGGGGAAGAAGTAAAACAAGTGAAAAGATGAAAAGTAAAATCTTTTTCATAAATATCTCATTATCAATTAAAACCTTTAGGATCAAACTCCCATAATTCCATATTACCCGGGAGTTGCAAGTCAGCACTTCTGAGAAAGTATATCAATCCACTATGGACATAAACACCAACATTACTTGCTTGAATGACCCCTGGGAAATCATTCTTCAATGCCCAGTTTAAGTTGCTCATATTCAACTCCCAAATCCTATTGGAACGATTCTCCATTCCAATATATGCCCTTCCATCAATGACAGCCCCAAAACCACCTGTTCCTCCTGGTAAGCCTGGATAATTGGTGACAAATGCCCATGAATCAGTCTCGGGTGTATAGGCAAAAATCTCGCGTGTCTCTGGATTTAAGATGTAAAACTTACCTTCATATACAAAAGAACTATTCGCTTTCGTAACACGAAATGGCGTGTTATTTACCCGCATCCATGTACCAGTGGTCGGGGTGTACCGGTAAGTCTCCTGACCAAATCCATTTTCACCGCCAGCCACATACAAATTCCCGTTCAACTCAAAAGCCAATGCATTGGCTTCTACAAACGGTACATCAGGAAGCTTTAGGAAAGATCCATCTGCTTCTAACTTCCAAAAATCTCCTACTAAGAAAAATGGTAATCGATCAAGAAATAAAGAACCTGATCCAAAATACTGGCTAGAATTAAAAGCAAACCTAACTGGCCTTCCCTCAAAAGATACTTGATACCATTGTTGGGCCAATATATTGAATTTCCACATTTCAGGATTAAACGAAAGTCTCCTGTCAGTCCCTAATCCCACATAAAAATCTGTTCCTTGCTGTAAAAACACATTATCAAAATAGCGCTGTGGACGAGGGAACTCGGAAATTTTCTTGTACGTCCCAATTGTATATTCAAAGAGATCGGGGACAATCATTTCCCTCCCCTGACTAATTACTTTAATTGAAACTACAGGTGCTTCTGCAACAGGTATCCTTACCCTGATACGAGATTCAAAATCAATCCCAATAACTTGCCCCTCCGTCTCACCAAAAAAGACCCTGGAATCAGCCGTAAAATTTCTTCCCAATATATTGATAACATCTCCCTGCCTTCCATTATTCGGTTGCAGGGAGGTAGATGCAGGCTGAAGTGTAGTTAATTCCAAGGTATTGCCAAAAATCAGCTCTCCATCTACCTGAAGAAATGATTTTACAAAATAACGCTGCTCCACTTGAAGCGCTGATGTTTCTCCTATAAATCTACCCGGAGAAAGCCGCTCTCCCAGTGAGATGATCAAAGGCTGTCCAAAACTCTCATTTGTTGAAATATAAAAACCATGATCTGTAGCGCGGACCTCCTGAACAGTAATTACCCTTCCCAATAATCGAACCCGTTCTCCACTTAAGTAAATAACCTCTTCCGTTACCAATGAGGTTGTAAAATCATCAATTTCTTCACAAGAGGAAAAAATACTACCAATGAAAATAAGCATTGAAAGTAAGCCAAACGTGTACTTTTTCATCACAATTGTATTAAATGCAACGCTAAAATTAAACGAATATTTTTTTATAAAAAACAACTAATATTGCTCCAACAGATATAAATGAAATTAGATCAAAAAATCAATAAAAATTCCCTCAGCAAATGAGCATAATCCGAATTAAATTTTCCACTATCATTTTTTATGGCAATTTCATTTTGAAAAAAATTTCTTTCACTTTTTGAAAATCCACAAATCAATCGCAACACAGGTTTATTGGGCTGATCTCTCAGAACTACAGTAGAAAAATGATAAAAACCGCAAGTCTGGGAACGCTTGATTAAATCCATCATCTGCCTTTCGGGCAAAATCACCCAAAACTCCCCCACCTCATCCACTAGAAAAGCAGCAGCTTCAAGCAATTCATCAAAACTCAAGGCATCTGTGTGAAGCGCTAGACTACGCTTCGAATCTACGGACTTGAGGTGATCTGAGAAATAAGGAGGATTACTCACAAGTAAATCAACCGAAGCAGGTTGAGCATTCAAAAGAAATTCTTGAATGGCCATATGCTGAAAGTGTATGCGGCTGACAAATGGACTGGCATCAGCATTAAACTGGGCCTCTTCGAATGCATCCTTATCTATTTCAACCCCGCTGACTAGGCTTTCAGGGTATCGTTGTGCCAGCATGAGGGAAATGACCCCAGTCCCTAATCCTATTTCGAAAATTTTCCCAAACTTAGTTTTGCTCCCAGCCAAAGCACCAAGTACCACCGCATCAGTAGATACTTTCATGGCAGACTTCTCATGTCGCACCCCAAATTGCTTAAACTGAAAATATCCTTTGCGCATGAGTGAGATTATTAAAATTCCGAGGCATGCTCGTAGCCAATATCGGCCGGTAAATTAGGCCCTTCAGCGGCTTCTACCGCCAATCGATCGCATCGCTCATTCTCTGCATTCCCTGCATGACCTTTTACCCACACAAATTTGGGTTTATACTTGACATGCAGTGGAATATACACGCGCCACAAGTCTGGATTTTTTTTATCCTTAAAACCCTTCTTTTGCCAACCCCACAGCCAACCTTTTTCGATGGCATCCACTACATACTTACTATCAGAATAAATCGTCACAGGAATCCCGTGAACTTTCAGTTCTTGCAGTGCTTTGATCACAGCTAATAGCTCCATGCGATTATTAGTGGTCATCCGAAAGCCTCCTGATAACTCTTTGCGGTGTTGCTTGTACAACAATACTGCCCCATAACCACCAGGTCCGGGATTGCCTTTGGCCGCTCCGTCTGTAAAAATTGAAATCATGCACAAAGAAAACATTTAAAAACGAATAATATCCCAAAGTAAGGAGGTAGGATTTGCAAAGCTCCTAATCAAAAGAATAAAAGTACCCTTTACCTCCTTCAAAAATTGGCAAAAAATAGTTTCATATTAATCTCATTTTCAATATTTTACATTCATTTTTAAAAATTTACTCAATAAATTGAGTAAATTTACTCAATAAAACACGTAAATTTGTAAATAGCTATTATTCAACGAAATGAGCTTCTATCGTTCGGACAAAAAAGTAATTCATCATAGACTAGCTAATGAATCACGGAGATTCATCCAAGTCATCTATGGCCCTCGTCAAGTGGGTAAGACTACCCTTGTCAGGCAGGTCATGAAGGAGCTCAACTATCCTTCAAAGTTTGTTGCGGCCGATGCCGTACCTGCGGGGGACCAAGCATGGATCAATCAACAATGGGAAGCAGCAAGGCTTCAGCAATCCCAACAAACAGACAAGCCACTTCTACTGGTCATTGACGAAGTTCAGAAAATCCATAACTGGAGTGAACAGATCAAAGCTGAATGGGATAAAGACAGCTTGGAAGAACGGGATATCAGAGTTGTCCTTTTGGGCTCATCCCGTCTCATGCTCCAACAAGGCTTGACAGAGTCATTAGCTGGAAGATTTGAAGCCACCTATTTGGGGCATTGGACCTTAACAGAGATGAAGACGGCATTTGGACTAAGTGCGGAAGAATACGTATGGTTTGGAGGCTACCCCGGTGCCATTACACTACGAGAAGATGAGGATCGTTGGAAAAGCTATCTTCGGGACTCCTTATTAGAAACAAGTATTTCTAAAGATATCCTAATGCTGACAAGAGTGGACAAACCAGCTTTGATGAAAAGACTCTTTGAGTTAGGCTCCGTCTATTCAGGGCAAATCTTGAGCTTTACCAAAATCATGGGGCAACTCACCGAAGCAGGAAATACGACCACACTTGCCAATTACCTAGAATTACTAAATGATGCAGGCCTGTTGGGAGGCATTGAAAAATACAGCCCAAACATGGTCCGAAAGCGTGCTTCCAGCCCAAAATTCCAAGTTCATAACACCGCTATCATGTCAGGTATTTCCAATGAAAGCTACGAAAGCATCATCGAAGATCACAAAGTCTGGGGAAGATGGGTAGAATCTGCTGTAGGCTCTCATCTGATGAATCAGACCTTTCGAAATAAAAAGTTATCCCTATACTATTGGAAAGAAGGGAATGATGAAGTGGACTTTGTCGTTGAATATCAAAAAAAAGTCATCGGTTTAGAAGTGAAATCTGGACTCACTGGCAAACTCACTGGTATGAATGCCTTCAAAGAAAAGTTTGCCCCTGATAAGCTTTTTGTCATTGGAAACGATGGAATTCCTTGGCAAGAGTTTTTAGCGCTGGATATGACTGATTTATTCTAAAAAGAGGCTGTCTCATAAGTTAATGCTTTAAAATAATGCCAAAATTTTATTTGGTTTGTAATCAGTGAAACTTTGTGCCTTAGAGCCTTCGTGGCATTTCTAGCCACAAAGCCACTAAGTCACAAAGGGATTGATTCTTAAACAGAATTTTGTTTGGTTAATAAATCTGAAGAGCAATTTATGAGACAGCCTCTTTTTGCTTAAAAATATTTTTATAACACACTAATTTACAATTACTTAAACATGTTTTAAAAATTTTACTCAATGTACTGAGTAATTTTACTCAATACATCGAGTAAATAAAATTATTCCCCCTTCCAAAGGGACAGTTCCCCCCAACAATCTAAACAGCTACCATTTCACCAGACATCAATGCTGTCTTGAAAATCTTCACGGCAATCGACAGGAGGATAATCCCGAAAATTCTTCTCAATACATCCAAGCCCGTCTTTCCCAGTTTTCGTTCCAGCCAATTGGTGCTTTTTAATACCGCATAGACAATGGCTAAATTGATGATAATTCCTACTCCAATATTTGCTTGGGTAAACTCTGCCTTCAGTGTCAGAATAGTAGTCAAGGTTCCTGCCCCTGCAATCAAGGGAAAGGCAATCGGGACAATGGATGCCGAAGTGGTCGAGGCTTCTGGGTCAGGCTTAAACAATTCAATACCCAATATCATCTCTACCCCCAGAGCAAAAATGATCAAGGCTCCAGCAATGGCAAAATCCTCTACTCCAATGCCAAAAAGACTCAAAATAGACTTTCCAACAAAGAGAAACAGTAACATCAAAAACCCAGCAGCCAAGGTAGCTTTACCAGATTGTATATGACCTACTTTTTTTCGCAAATTGATGATGATAGGCACGGAACCCAAAATATCAATCACAGAAAATAAAATCAGCGTCACAGAGAAAATCTGCTTGAGATCAAACATGGCTATCAGTAGTTTTTAAGGAAATCCAATAATCTGTTAAACTCCTCATCCGTAATCGCAGGAAAATTGGCAATTCGGAAGCTTGTCGCTTTCAAAGGACCATAACCTCCCCCGAGTTGCATTCCCACTTTTTCGGCTGCTTTTTTGATAGAAGCGATAAAGTCTTCCTTGGCAGTCACTCCCATGACGGTGCTGCTTCTTGCTTGTTCGTTGGTGATCAACATACGCATCTGCGTGGTATTGGCAATGCAGTCTTCCAAGGCACGCATACGCTCCTTGATTTTTTGATCGACTAGCTGTATCTCAGGCATGTCCTGCAAGACTCTTTTGAGCAAGTAAATCCCAAATACATTCGGCGTATAATGGGTCTGATAATTGACAGCATTTTCCAACATAAATGAAAGGCTGTTGTACCTTCCCGACTCCCCTTTTTCCTTGACCTTGGCAATGGCTCTTGGGGAAAGTAATAGGATCCCCAAACCTGCGGGCAAACCAAAACACTTCTGAACCGATGCGTACCAGATATCTCCGTACTGCCAATCCAACGCAATGCCCCCCATGGATGATGTAGTGTCCACAGCAATCAATTTCTCAGGATATTTTGCAGCCACCGCAGCCAGGTATTCATTTCTGACTTGGGTAGCATTGGAGGTTTCATTTTGGGTAAGGCAGATGACGTCATAGGCATGGCCAACATTCAGCGAGGCAACATCTATCACCTCATTGGCATCCAACTTGAGTCCTTGGGTAGCAGGCACAATATGCTTGGCATAATCGAACCATTTTTTTCCAAACGAACCCGAATACACATGGAAGCTGGCTTCCTGTACGATGGACTGAGAAATGATTTCCCAGTTTTCTGTAGCAGAAGAAGTAAACAATAATTTAAAATCAGCTGGCACGTGCAATTTTTCCCGCATCAACTGCTCTACTTCTTGGTATAGGTCCATAAAAACAGCAGAACGGTGATTAGCACTTAAGATGCCTTGTTGGTATGCATCTTGCATATATTGAGGTAGTCCATCGTACACTTTGGACGGCCCTGGAGCAAATGTGATTTTCATGAGTGTGTGATAAAATAATGGATTCCTAATGCGTATCCTTTCAAGCCCAAACCTGAAATCATCCCTACGCAAGCTTGGGAGATGATGCTTTTATGACGAAATTCTTCCCGCTTGTAGATATTGGAGATATGCACCTCTACCGTGGGCGTTTGCACTGCCGCAATCGCATCCGAGATGGCCACCGATGTGTGCGTATATCCTCCAGCATTCAACAATATCCCATCAAAGGAAAAACCTACTTCATGGATTTTGTTGATGAGTTCTCCCTCCACATTCGATTGGTAGTAATGAAGCTCAAGCTGAGGAAATTGCTGCTGCAATTGCTCGAAAAACTCCTCAAAGGATTGACTGCCATAAATTCCCGGTTCCCGCTTGCCCAGCAGGTTGAGATTTGGACCGTTGATGATGATGATTTTCAAAGGAATCTGGTTTAGTGGTTTGAATACCCAAAAGTATCAGTAATTTGGTGCATGCCCAAAATATCCTCTAAAGTTCCTTTGCTTTTTCTGTGATTACTTGCCAATTTTAATCTTTATACAAGCCATGCTTTCCTGGGAAAATCTAACCAAACGTTTTCAGCATTACCTCAAATTAGAACGCTCTCTAAGCGAAAACTCCATTCTCGCCTACCTGCAGGATATGGAGAAGTTACAGCGGTACATGGAGCAGCAGTTTCCCGACACCCCTCCTTTACAAACTCAATTACCCCATCTTCGAAGTTTTGTCAATAGTTTGGCAGCTTTGGAAATCTCAGCTTATACTCAAGCACGGATCGTATCGGGTATCAAGGCCTTTTTTCGGTTTTTGATGTATGAGGACCTGATTACAGAAGACCCGGCCCAGCTACTGGAAACCCCCAAACTAGGAAGAAGACTACCCGACACCCTTAGCTTTCACGAAATCCAATCCATCCTAGAGAGCATCCCTTTGGGCAGTCCCGAAGGACACCGCAATCGGGCTATGTTGGAGATGCTATACAGTTCGGGACTGAGAGTGTCCGAACTCGTTGAGCTCAAACTCTCTCATGTGTATGCCGATGCAGGATTTCTTCGGATTATCGGCAAAGGAAATAAGGAGCGTCTGGTACCTGTGGGACAAGAGGCTTTGAAGTATTTGCATATTTATCTGGAAGAAATACGCGTACACATGCCACTAGTGAAAGGGCATGAGCAATACGTATTCTTAAACCGCCGAGGAAAAAGACTCACCCGAGTGATGGTATTTTTGATTATCAAAAAACAGGTAGAAGCCATTGGATTGGAAAAAAACGTGAGCCCTCACACCTTTCGGCACAGTTTTGCCACTCACTTAGTCGAAGGAGGAGCCGATTTACGTGCTGTGCAGGAAATGCTCGGTCACGAAAGCATCACGACCACAGAAATCTACACCCATCTGGACCGAGATTATTTGAGGCAAGTATTACAAGAGTTTTTGCCGAGGAAAAAATGTTGATTACTCCTATTTGGTTGAATCTTTGGATGACTACTTATTTGTGTTAAATGCCCGAACAGGTCATGTTATCTCTATATATGATTGGAAAGACTTATCATTCATCACATCAGGAATTGAATTTGGCACAGGTCCGGAGGAAATGCTCAGCCCGGTATTTTTACAAGTAGACAAACAGGACAAATCATTTTATGTATACGACCCCAGTCAAAGAAAAATAATTTTTTACGAGCTCTATAAAGTACTTGAAAATAAAATCCTCAGCCCAAAAACAATTGTTAAAACACCGGCAACAGCTGATTTTATGTTTCCTGTATTTCATCTCAAGAATCAGGAAATGATTGCCATAACTTACACCCAAGACAGCCACTTACTGACTTTTTCCAAAGAAGGTGAAGAAATCAGCCGAACAGGTTCTTTTCCTTCTCTTGATAGTAAGCAAGCAACCTTACCCCTTCTTGAAGGTATGGCTTGGGAGGGAAGGCATGCCTACAGCAAGGATAAAAATCTTCTTATAAACAATAATAGGTGTCAACTATACCTTGGATGAAGGACTGATCAAGTTTACTTATTAGTCAGAAAATGGCACATTGGTAGTGGTTGTTGGACTAACATTGTCATTAATCTACTTTTATATTTTTTTACCGGTTGCTGAAAAATGTATTACTTGTATCTGCTCAACAAGTGGAAAGCTACTTGTAAACCCGAGTAAACGAGGAGAATAAATCACTTACCCAATCCCCCTCATAACCACCAAAAAATACCCAATTTTGGGTATTTTTATTCTCAATTACCATGGTTACTTTTATTGAATGAGTTGCAGAATAAAAACGATGATTAAAATCATCCGCTTCAAAGCTGCGCTCATTAAAACAATTACGCTTTTCATTTTACCAACCAATCATTATGAGAAACTTTAAATTTACCCCCCCCTTAACCTTACAGACTTAGTTAATCTGTGCAAAAGTAAGGTTACAATCAAAGCTGTTTCGTTTGTCTTACTACTAGGCCTAGGGTTATTTGCCTCCTCCTGTCTTGAAGAGCAGGAAAAGCTGGCGGAAATCCAGAACCCTGACAAAGGAGAAATACTTCAAGTGAAGCAGTGGTTTGAACAAAGAAAAGAAACATGGATCCCTGAAAAGACAGGGAACGATACCTACCGAGAAGATTCGGGGGAGCTTCGGATGCCCTTCTTCGAAAAAGACCCTGACTGGAGTAAATTCCACTCCTACTATTTCGAGGATGGTCGCAAGGTGTATGAAATCCCTTTGAAAAATGCCGAAGTCTTTCTCCCAAGTGATGTCATGAACTCCTTAAACGTAGAAGAACACGGAACATCTATCATCCAAAACATCCTATTTGTAGAAAGCCCCAGTGTAAACGGAACCTTTTACATGCCCTTGATAGCGCGATACTATCCTTCTGCGGAACAGGATATCAAAGATTTCCAAGAGATATACTACAATAAGATCCCGGCAGACTGGAGCGGAACTTTGGATATTTGGACCTATGACGAACGGTTTTTTGTAGGATTCGGCATAGAGGATGGGCAGATACTAACGACACGGCATCCAGATATTGCTAGCTCTTTAGAAAACAGTTCGAAAAAAGACCCTTCTATCAACCACTTAGTATCATGCCAACGGTACAGAATTACCATTGTAATCCACAACATCGTATTTGCAGGCGCTAATAACTGCCATGTTACACAAGGGGAAACAGAATACCGATATGTCACGGAATGTACTGTAAGTTCAGGAGCTGGACCTTCCTTAGGTGGCATAGATCCTATTTATAATTACCCAGGATCGGGGGTGGGAGGTGCAATAGGCACAATCGGGGATTCGGGGAATATTAAAATTACTATTCCTCCTATACCTCCTGCAAGAGTTGTCATACAGCTAGATGATAGTTTCCGTCAAAATAGACGAGCGGTTTGTCTTCTAAACAAATTAAGGGATAATGGATATTTTGAAGCAATGGCAAAAAAATTTGAAGGAGTAAGTCCGGACATTGAATTAAAACTATTTTTAAATTCTTTAAACAACCCAAGTATTAATGGACAGGCTCAATGGAGAGGAAAAGACCGACCTATGTATATAACAATAAACGAACAAAATTTCCATAATAGATCTTCACTTGAAGTTGCGCGAACAATCCTTCATGAAATGCTACATGCTGACTTTTACAGGGCTCTTAATACTAATCACCCAGATGGACAAGACATGCAGTTTAGAGATACCTTTGATTCTTATGTAAAAATGTATGTGGGTACAGGCGACCAACATCATAATCAGATGGCTAACGAATATCTAGATGTAATGGCTGATATTTTGGCTGATATTCACAAGAAATTAGATTATGAAGCCTTTACCCGTACGGTGAAGGATGTTTATCCTAATGACATCCCAAAAAGCTTCTATAAATCTTTAGCATGGGAAGGATTGGATGGTACCATTGCATTTCAACTGATGAAAAACATGAAACTACCGCCACCCTTGAAAAGTGAATATGAGAAATACAATGAAGCAAAAATGTTTATTAGATACTTAGGGAGTAAATCTTGCTCACAATGAAAATTTTATCCATTATTCTAACTTTGATCTGTATTTGGGGAATTAAGTCCCCATCCCGTAACAGCTCAACACTGAATTCTGATATGTACATTATACTAGTGGACAGGTACGGAGCAAATACAAAATTCTTTCAGGAAGAAGGTAAATACAATGTTCCTGAGAATGCAAGAGCCGAAGAAATAAGGATTTATAGAGATAATTTTAACCACCCATCATTCTTTCTATACCTTGCACATCTCCCATTTCAAGGGCATCAGACAAGGCCCTATTCAAGGAAGGTGTTATCGGAAATGAAGCTTATTTATGATAAAGACTTGAGTTACGAGGATTGGGCAAACTTTGCTATTAAAGACAAGGCCTCGTTTTTTATGATCTTTCAGGACGAATATCTTCATGCTGACAGGTTTACTTTAGGATTTACCATCAATGCTTACCAAATCAATATCCATACAGGAGCCGAAGAATAAAAAACTTCATAATCCGAACGGGAACTACAGAATGAAAAAGCTACTAATAATTATCCCCTTTGCAATGGTTATCATGCTGGCTTTATACCTGCCAAAAGTTTATAAGTCTTACAAAAATGTAACTAATTCAAAATTGCTTGAATTAGGCATGGATAAAGCAGAAGTAATTAGAATTATGGGTCTTCCTGATTCCCAAGGAATTTCATACTTTAATCAATTAGACTCTCTTTATTTTTATCAGCCTCCCTTTGCCGCATCATCGGGCATAGAAATAATTTTCGGAAGTGATGGAAAAGTAACAAAAATAATCCCTTATGAATAACCATTGTATATTGTATTTGATTTTCTAACGTGTTCTAAAAAAGTAGATTGTTGGGATTTGGATAAAAAGGTGAGTAGTGAAAATCTACCACCTTCTTTCCTTCCAGAAGAATTCTTGAAAACCACCTCAAGCAATGAAATATTGTATTATTTTATTTATCTGTACCAGTATATTCAGTTGCATCTCACAGGAAGACAGAGAGACCAAGGCACTGATAGCTGCTGTTTTTGAGAATGAATTAGCCTCGGGTCAAGAAATATTCCTATTTGAAGACGCAGAAACCAATTGGAAGATTCCTTGGCTTGACTCCTGTACGGTGGAAGGAATTTGGAATTTAGAAAGTGATTTTAGGCAGAAAATTTTGATTAAAGACGTTTTTTCACGAGAGGAAACGGAAAGAATCTGCACCGAAGGAAGCGCTCCTTACAAATTTCGAAAAGAATTACTCCCTGATGGTATAAACCTGTCTTCCGAAAGAAGTCGATATGATAGCATTTTAAATGCCTTTTACACGCATATAGGAAAACCTGAAATTGTTGAACTTGATGTAGCTCTGAGAGCATACAGTACCTATAGAAGTTTTTCAAAACCAGTATTTTTCCGTGAGTTTACTTATGCATGCTTATACCAATCATATGAAGGCCCTCATCTTGCTGTGTACAAAAAAGAACATGGAAAGTGGAAAAGGTATTTTAGTGTTACCTTTTTGTTGGTGTAATTTTTCTATTTCTCATCACTTACCCCCCCTCGTACCCACCAATAAATACCCAATTTTGGGTATTTTTATCCCCGTTTCATCAGGGTACATTTGTTGTGGAACTAAAGAGTTTATTTCAATCTAAATTTCTCCACGCCTCAACAAGGCATTTTCAACTTAATAACCAAAACAAACTCCAGCTAAAGCAATCAACAAGTATGCGCCATTCTTTTGTAGTTATCTCCTGTTTTGTGCGATGGGACACCCACGCTAAATTTTCATAATAACTGAGATAAGTTCTTGCTGTTCCTCGGTTGGTTTAAGCGGTATAGTTGTATAAGTTTTTGAATCTGGAAGGAAAACTTTTATCTGATACATGTTTTTTGTCAGCTCTATTGCTCTTGTTGCAGAAAAACCCGCTTTAGATATTTTTAACATTCTTTCTAGCTCCTTGAAAACTGCATAAGACACAAAACAGATACAGATGTGTGTTTCTATTCTTCTTGGTATACGGTGATAAATAGGTCTTATTCTGATATCAGTTTTACTTATTCGGAAAGCTTTCTCGATATGCCACAGGTTTCCATATGCTGCAATGACTTCAACTGGCTTCATAGACGTGTTTGTCAGATAGCCCTTCAAACCGTCCCATCTAGCATCCATTTCATATTTAGTGTAATCGATAGCTACTTTTATTTCTGATTCCAACTTGAGGTATTTGTTATACCCTCTGTTATTGATGCTATTTTTATCTAGTTTCCCGTTTTTAACCTTTTTTCAAGCTTTTAAGGCCCTTTTCCCGATTATGAGAATCCTTCTTCCTCCGTTTTTCTGAAAAGCTCACAATAAGCCTATAACCATCCTTTTTCACTTCCCTTGGTTTGTCTTCGGTAACCTCCAGTTGTTGGATTTTATTTTTGATTTCAGCACTTTCATTCTTGATTTTACCTCCTAGGACAAACTTGTACCCATTGCTGATGAGTGCATCGATATTGGTCGATGACAGTAAACCTGCATCAGCAATCACAATAGGTTTGTCAATAGAAAACTTCTTTTCAATATTCTTCAATACAGGAATAAGTGTATGCCCTTCATAAGTGCTTCCTTCAAAAATATCATACCCCAAGGGGTAGCCATCAGGTCCTACTAGCAACCCTAATTTGATCTGGGGATGCTGATGCTTGCCGTCTTTTGAATAGCCTATTTTCCGTAAATCATCTTCATCTGGCACCTCGAAGTATAACGTAGTCATATCGTAAAAAATAAGGCCGATATTCCCCCCTAAAATATCCTTGAAGTGTTTAAATGTCAACGCTTCAATCCTATCTTTATAATTTCTATGGATCTTATCCATATACCGATAGATGGAATAAACGCTGATTTCCTTGTTCTTGAACCTGGCAAGATAATCGATGGTTTTCAGCTTGGATCCAGGATAAACAAGCCTAGACATGATCAGGTCTCTGAAAAGCTCATCTAATCCGATAGTGTGATACCCTATTGACTCATAAACCTTTCCAAGAATATTATCAGGACCAATAAGCTCTATTTCGCTATTACTTACATTGGAAAGCACAGATTTTAGGTTGGTATCCCTATCATTGGAAAACAGGGAAGCCTGACCCTTCATTTTCTCAATTTCAAGTAAGGCCTGCCTTTCAAGGAGAACAAGCTCTGATTCATCAAAAGAACTGCCTAATGACTTGACAACTTTATTGATTCTGCCTACTTTTTGGATAATCTGTACACTAAAGCTACCGCTAGAATTCCTTTTACGTCTCACAAACATAAACTAAAAATAATCCGAGACACCCAAAAACACAAAATCAATCGAAATAATCCATTAAATTTCAATGACTTAATTTTGAACTAAAGTGTGCCCGCACAAAACAGGAAACAAACTCCAGCTAAAGCAATCAACAAGTATGCGCCATTCTTTTGTAGTTATCTTATTTTTAATGCATTCGTACGCGTTTGCACAACTGAGATTCGAGTCAGCGTATGATAATGACAGAAATGTGACCATCTATGCCATTAATCCGGATATCATTCCTTTCACGGTAGTGATAGACTTTACAACACTTAATAATTTAACCTCTAATGGAGGAAAAACAGTCATTGCTATATCCAATCCCGGAAAAAATGTTGTCGCCAAACTAAAAAGAACTAATCCTGATCAAGGATAAAGGTGAAATCTCCTAAGTACAGGTTCCAGTAAAAATTTGGGGCAATAATCAGGAACTTTACAGCAGTCAGGCATACCCGGTGGTTCAGGTATCTCACCCTCAGGACCTCATAGCAAAAGAACTTAGTAAAAAAGAGCTGAAACGATTGGAAGGAAATTAATACCACAGGGGATTGCCTTTTTAAGTACTTCTTCATCAAAAAAACCCTAATTTTGCAGCTCTCATAAACCCCTCGCAGCGTGTACAAGTCTCTCATCAAACCCATTCTATTTACCAAAGACCCGGAAGCAGCTCACCACTTTACCTTCGATTGGATCAAGCGAACGTTCAGTTTACCAATTGTAAGCTCCGTATTGAAAAATAGTTTTTCTCTGGATAACCCACTATTGGAACGAGAGGTCTTCGGTCTGAAATTTAAGAATCCAGTAGGACTGGCAGCGGGCTTTGACAAAGATGCCAAGTTGATTGACGAAATGGCACTTTTGGGTTTTGGATTTATCGAAATCGGTACCCTAACACCCAAACCTCAGGGCGGAAATCCACAACCCAGACTTTTCAGGCTTCCTCAAGACGAAGCTTTAATCAATCGCATGGGCTTCAATAATGGTGGCGTAGAAGCCGCTGTGGAGCGACTGCGCAAACGTAAAACCTCCATCATCATCGGTGGCAACATTGGCAAAAACAAAGTCACTCCCAACGAAGAAGCTGTTAATGACTATCTGTATTGCCTGAAAGTTCTCCACCCCTACGTGGACTACTTTGTGGTCAACGTGAGTTCTCCCAATACCCCGAATCTCCGAGACTTACAAGAAAAAGAGCCATTGAAGGCCTTGTTGCATGCGGTCAAGACTGCCAATGATGCCTATGATAAGCCAAAACCCATCTTATTGAAAATTGCTCCTGACCTAACGAATGGGCAATTGGATGATATTATTGAGATTGTACAGGAAACACAGATTGCCGGAGTCATTGCCACCAATACCACCATTGACCGATCACGATTGAAGACAGACAAAGCTACGGTAGAAGCAATCGGTGCAGGCGGGGTAAGTGGAAAGGTACTTTCCAAGCGAAGTACTGAAGTCATCCGCTACCTATCCACACAATCCAAGCAAGCATTTCCCATTATTGGTGTAGGCGGTATCTACTCAGCAGCCGATGCTATTGAAAAGCTGGAAGCAGGGGCGAGCTTGGTGCAGGTGTACTCAGGCATGATTTATGAGGGACCGAGCTTGATTAAGCAGATCAACCAAGGATTACTCGAACATTTCAAAAAATCCAATCCATAAATCTCAAATTTTCTCTATCTTCATTTCCCATAATTCAGCAAGTACCGATGGCTTCCGAAAAACCTAAGGCAAATACTTTTAGAAAAAAACAAGAAAATGCAACCAAAGGCTCCTCCAAACCAAAGAGAGAATGGAACTTAAGCCTGTTTCAAGACAAAAGACTTCCTTTGTCGATCGGAATCTTTTTGCTATCCGCGGGTATTTTTTTATTGTTTGCCTTCACGGCACACTTATTCTCTGGCAAAGCAGATCAAAGCTTACTAGGGCCTATGGTAGATGATGACTTAATCAAAACTACTGAGCAGGCAAAAAACTGGCTTGGATTACTAGGAGCCAAAGTTTCAGACATATTTATCCGTCGTTGGTTCGGCATAGGAGCCTTTTTCATTCCACCTTTTCTCGTACTTGCTGGGATTCAATTAGTATTCCGTCAGCAGTTGTATTCGCTTACCCGATACACAATATTTGGCATGTTCTTTCTCATATGGATTGGTGCTTTTTTGGGCTTTATGGCAGTACTCAATCCTTCTTTTGCTTTTCTGAGCGAATGGAGTGGTGGATTCGGACATGAAAGTGGAATTTGGCTATTCAACCTACTTGGCTGGGGAAGCTTGATATTATTCATAGGCTGTTTATTGATTTTTCTTATCCTATTTTACAACATCCAACAAATTGGGAGTTTGGGTGAAACTGAAGAAAAAACTACCGCTGAAGCATATGCAAAAGATAAAAGTCCTGCAAAATCTCCTTTTGTATCTGACGAGGAATTGGAAGATGAAGATGATGATTTACCAGAACTTGAAGATATCAATGAGCAGGAAGATGGCTTGGGAGATGACGGGAGTTCGTGGGTTATCAAAGGAGCAGAAAATACGCCCCCAGCTTCAACCGGTCAACTAGTACTGAATATTGAAGATTCTCGTGCTCCTCAAGAAGAAAAGCAGGCAACTACTAAACCTGTTGAAGAGCAGCGTTTTTCTGTAGCAGTTAAAGAAGGTGAAGAAAAGACTGCCGATGAAGTTGAGAATTTAGACCCCTATGATCCTACTCTTGACCTTCCTCATTACAAATACCCAACATTGGATTTATTGAATGAGTATGACTTTCAAAAAGTAACCGTTACCCGTGAAGAATTAGAGGACAATAAAAATAAAATCGTAGATACCCTCATCAATTTTAAAATCGGTATTCAGGAAATCAAGGCCACTATAGGCCCTACGGTCACCTTATATGAAATTGTCCCGGAAGCGGGAATAAAAATCTCCAAAATCAAAAACTTGGAAGATGACATTGCATTAAGCTTGTCCGCCTTGGGTATACGAATCATTGCTCCTATTCCAGGTAAAGGTACTATCGGTATAGAGGTGCCGAATAAAAACAGGGAGCTTGTACCCGCAAGAGCAGTTATAGGTACTGAAAAATTCATGAAAAGCGACAAGGACCTGCCGGTGGCCTTAGGAAAGACCATTTCCAATGAGGTCTTTGTTATGGACTTGGCGAAAATGCCTCACTTACTCATGGCGGGGGCCACTGGTCAGGGTAAATCCGTAGGGTTGAATATGATTTTGGCCTCTTTAGTCTACAAGAAGCATCCTTCCCAACTCAAATTTGTCTTGGTGGATCCTAAAAAAGTGGAATTGACCTTGTTCAATAAAATTGAGCGCCATTTCTTAGCCAAACTTCCAGGGGCAGAGGAAGCCATCATTACCGATACCAAGAAAGTAATCTACACGCTCAATTCCTTGTGTATAGAAATGGATCAGCGGTATGATTTGCTGAAAGATGCAGGCTGCAGAAACCTGAAAGAATACAATGCCAAATTTGTGGCCAGAAGGTTGAATCCCGAAAAAGGCCATCGATTTATGCCCTACATCGTACTTGTAATCGATGAGTTGGCGGATTTGATGATGACAGCAGGCAAGGAAATCGAGGCTCCTATTGCACGCTTAGCCCAATTGGCCCGAGCGATTGGAATTCACCTAGTAGTCGCCACTCAGCGACCATCCGTAAATGTCATTACAGGTATCATCAAGGCCAACTTCCCTGCCCGTCTATCATTCCGTGTAACTTCCAAAATCGATAGCCGGACCATCTTGGATGCAGGTGGTGCAGACCAACTGATCGGTATGGGGGATATGTTGCTATCTACAGGTTCGGAGATGACCCGATTGCAATGCGCTTTCCTTGACACGCCCGAGGTGGATGCCATCTGTGACTGGATTGGAGAGCAAAAAGGCTATCCTGATGCATACCTCCTTCCGGAATTTGTTGGAGAAGAAGGTGAAGGCAACTTGGGAGATATAGACTTGGCGGATAGAGACCCTTTATTTGAAGATGCTGCCCGCCTGATTGTACTGCATCAGCAAGGAAGTACCTCCTTAATACAGCGGAAACTCAAACTTGGATACAACCGAGCGGGCCGAATAGTTGATCAACTCGAAGCAGCAGGCATTGTGGGACCTTTCGAAGGAAGCAAAGCGCGGGAAGTTTTGATTCAAGATGAAACAAGTTTGGAACGGTTATTGAGCAGTTTATAGTCGGAAAGTTCCAGCCTAATCAATCGTCATGAAGAGTATCTTACTCACATTAATCATAGCACTGTTCTGTATTCCATTTTCAGGAACACTTCAGGCCCAAAAAGATCCCAAAGCAAAAGCTGTATTGGATGGCATGAGCCAAAAATATCGGGGACTTAAGGGGCTCAAAGCCAGTTTTGAAGTCACTTATTTTGATGGCTTTGACAGCAAAGGACAAATGCAAAAAGGTGAAATTGCTATCAAAGGCGATAAATACCATTTAAAACTGCCAGATCAGGAAATTTTCAATAATGGCAAGACCATTTGGAATTTTATTGAGTCCGGCAATTACAAGGAAGTCACCATCAACAATGCTTCGGATTTGGAAGATGAGTTAACACCATCATCCGTCTATACTATGTATCAAAAAGGATACAATTATCGCTTGGTAGGTGAGAAAACAGAAAACGGTGTTGTATTGCAAGAAATTGAACTGACTGCAGAGCGCAGCAGTGCTCCTTTTCAACGAGTTTTATTGTGGGTAGAAAAAAGTACGAAGGATTTGAAAGCTTGGGAAATCCTTGATGACCAGGGTGGCAAATTTCGCTATGAGTTCAAGTCCGTCAATACGAATGCCGACCTACCGGATACGTTCTTTACTTTCAATCCTCAGAAGTACGGGAAGATTGAGATAATTGATTTGAGGTAGGGTTCTCGCAAGCCTGCCTGTCGGCCATAGCCGTCAGGTTAAGAGGTTAATTATATGTTCAAGAGCCAATTTTCCTTTCTTTTTTTCAAGATAAATTGCTTTTGGAGCATAATCGATCAATTTTTTAATCAAAAGTCGGAGCTGGTTTTGGTTTTTAACTGCTTTTATTAGAAAGTTTTGGATGTTTTGTATCAGTCTAAAGTATTTCCAAATACTGCATAGTATCTTATATTTACCATACATCTGCTCTTGTAAACAGTTGAATATCTTTAGATTAAGGATTACCCAAATTAGCTTTCCGTAAAGCTGACATTCAAACCTATGAATTTTTTTACTGTTAAACTCATTTATCGTAACCAAAGATTTCCAAGTCTTGAAAATGAGTTCTATTTGCCATCTCATAGCGTAAACTTTTCTTATTTCATTGGTTTTTAGTACCTCAGACGGAACATTGGTAACCATAATATTGAGTCTGGCCTTGATTTTAAACTTTTCAGAAACATTATGTCCTGTTGACCTTGCTTGTTTGGTTGTTTTTTTTAGTCTTTTTTGATAGGTTTCTTCATTGGCAAGTGAAAGAACCAAACGCGCAGGAACACGCTCCTTTTACCTAAGTATACAGAGACTTCAATATAGTCAAGATGATTTTTTTTGAGTTTGTGAAGGTGATTTTTTAAGTCTACAGGTTCCTCTGAATCCAAATCAAGATAGCAATTCACCTGTGGCCCCAAACGGTTGATAAAATAGGCTCCCGCAGAATGGACCTTTGTCATAAACTTCAGGGTAGAATATCCCAGATCTCTTAAAAAAAGATCTTTTCACATATATCATGAGTAAATTCCGCTGAGTCTGACTGATCGTTCAATACCCCAGAGGTCAGTCTCAGATCCATACTTTGACCGCTAATGAAATCGTATTCATATTGGATACTTATCATTGATGATGATTGGCTAAGGGCTCCGCCATATCCCTTATATTTTTCCGAAAAAGGGTCAGGGAGAGAAAACTTGGTTGAATCCTTGATCCTGATTCTTTTAAAATGGGATGTAAGGAGTTCTCTATTGCCCTGATATCTAATCTTTTGAAACAAAAGTATGTCAAGACATCTTTTAAAAATGATACTGCTTGAGCTGTAAATCGATCGTGTAAGGATTGCTTTGTAATATTGATACCGAACTGCTCAAACAGAAAGGAGGCCATATCCAATAAGCTGAAAAATTTTCCCCGTTGATACGAAAACATCAAACTAAGCAGGAACCCGAAACCGTCAAGTTTAGACTTCCTGATACAGAAACGAGTTTCAGAGGCGATTGAGTTAATGGTTTTTGGATTAAAGAAACTATGAAATTTTTCCCTTAAAATCTGATCTTTTTCAAGTAAATTTCCTTGATTTTCTTCCCTTTACTGTAAAAATATTGTTATATTTATAGAAGAAAAAGGCGGATAACGACCAAGTTGAGCCGCCTTTTTCAAAATAACTAAAAACTTATACAAATATGAGCAAAAGGACGAAAGATCCCAAGGGGGATCTACGTTTTGTTTGTAAATCAGCTCAGACTTCTGATTTCAGGCCCATTAGCCTGACGGCTATGGCCTGTCGGCAGACAGGGGCGCAAAGGCGCGGTTTTTTTGAGAGCCACAAAGGCACGAGGACACAAAGTAGAAACGTAAGGATGATTTTTTTGATGGCTAGATTACCGAAGTAGAGTTCTCGCAAAGGCGCAAAGGCGCGGTTTTTTTGAGAGCCACAAAGGCGCGGAGACACAAAGAGGAAATTAAGGATATTTATTTTGATGGAGGAATGAAGGAGGCCATTTCTAGCGAAGAGATGCGGATTTTTGGAGCCACAAAGGCGCTAAGGCACAAAGAGGAATTAAGGATATTTATTTTGATGGAGGAATGATGGAGGCCATTTCTCGCAAAGAGATGTGGATTTTTGGGGCCACAAAGGCGCTAAGGCACAAAGGGGATATAGGAAAGCGATTTGTTTATCGAAAGAAATTTTCCGCGAATTCAGCGCTTTCTGTGAGCACTTATTTAATTCTATCTGTGCCAAATCTGTCAAATCCGTTTTATCCGCGAGAAATTTATTTTACTTTTGACAAAATCCAGTAACCCATGACCCGCCAAGAGATTTTCCAGCAAATCCAACAAAAAGCGTCCTTCTTATGTGTTGGCCTAGATACCGATATTCATAAAATCCCTCAACACCTCCTCAAAGAAGCAGATCCTATTTTTGAATTCAACAAGCAGATCATTGATGCAACGGCGGATGTAACGGTGGCTTACAAACCTAATATCGCTTTTTATGAGTCTTTAGGAGCTAAAGGTTGGGAGTCCCTACAAAAAACGCTGGAATATA